>NZ_JBGUAZ010000002.1:0-317053 GCF_041821085.1 Natrinema sp. HArc-T2
ATCCATAGGGTAGTTTGGCCACGTGTTACTGAGCTATCTGCTACGAGTACAAACTCGTGCAACTAGCATGGCTAAATCGGACTCCAATAGCAATGACCTCCGGCAGGATCAACCGGAATGAAATGCTCTTCCCCAGCGAAACTGGGGGAGTTGGCGGTGAATGTAAATACACTCACACATTTGGGTCCACACGTTCGGTGACCGCTGATCGAATAACCGATCGGGCGTCACCGAACTACCAAGGCTAACATCAGATCCCATCTGTACGGCGGACCGCAGGGGTAGGATCCTCATTTCCTTCGGACGTATTTCTAGGTCACCGGGGGTACATAACCCCTTCGGACCCGAACCGTCCGACCCGGCAGCGCGTGTCGTCCACGCCGCCTCTTACTTCGTATATAATCACAATCGCCGATCACTACTTAAGGCCTACGAACCGAGACTTCAAAGAGAGGGAATAACATACACGAATAATGGATAGTATTCAATTCTGATTGACACCAATTCGATAATTTACCTGTTTGTATGGATATCGGTCGAAAGACCATCGCACCACCTGACGATCACTGTCTCCTATCGGTAGCCAAGGACAGAGACAACTCGAGACCACTACTAGTGACCCCGGTTTCGACTGATTCCGTCACGGAACGTCTTTATCGCAGGCGCGCGCGTGCTGAGATATGAACGTCGATATTGGGAACGCACTTGCAACAGTCGCATCACCGGGTGTCTCGAGAGCATCGCTTGAGCGACTAGACACGCAAGTCGCGACCGCCCACGAGCGAATCGAACGGGGAATGGAAAATCGAGAACACGGCTACGAGGCGCTGAATCTCCCCCAGGAAACCGATCCCGACGAAATTCGAGCGGCGGTCGAGCCGATCGCAGACGCCGAGGTCCTGTTCACGGTTGGCATCGGCGGGAGTTCGCTCGGGGCAGCGACGATCACGAACGCACTCGAGTCGGACACCGAGACCGTCTTCCTGGACAACGTCGACCCCGAGTGGATCACGAGCCACCTCGAGCGCGTGTCCCTCGAGAACGCGGCGATCAACGTGGTCTCGCGCTCGGGGACGACAGCGGAGACGCTTGCGAATTTCCTGGTCGTGCGCGAGGCCTTCGAGTCGGCAGGTGTCGACTGGACTGAACGGACGATCGTCACGACCGGCGAGGCCGGCCCGCTTCATGACCTCGCGAATCGCCACGACCTGCCGTCACTGAAAGTCCCAGATGGTGTGCCGGGTCGTTTCTCGGCGCTGTCAGCTGTCGGCATGGTCGCCGCGGCTGTCTGTGGCCACGATCTCGAGGCGTTGCTCGAGGGTGCGGCTGCCGAGCACGAGACCCTCTCGGGATCGTTGTTCGAGTGCCCGGCCTACGCCTACGGCGCGACGGCGTACGCGTTGGACGAACGCGGCGCGGGCGTGAACGCGATGATGCCGTATGCGGAGTCCCTCGAGACCTCCGCCGAGTGGTTCGCCCAGCTGTGGGCCGAGAGCCTCGGCAAGGACGACCTCGGACAGACGCCGGTTCGAGCGCTGGGTGTCACCGATCAGCACTCACAGCTGCAACTGTATCGCGCGGGTCCGCGCGACAAACTCGTTACGTTCGTCACGACACAGGAAGGGACCGACCGACAGATCCCCGACACAGACGTCGCGGAGCTGTCGTATCTGGGTGATGCGACGCTTGGTGAACTGCTCGCAGCCGAGTTCGAAGCCACGGAAGCGAGTCTCGCAGCTGCTGGTCGGCCAAACGTCCGTATCGAACTCGAGCGTGTCGACGAGTACGAACTCGGTGGCCTACTGTACGGCATGGAAGCCGCCTGCGTGCTGGCAGGCGAGCTCTACGGCGTCAACACCTTCGAGCAGCCGGCCGTCGAGTGGGCCAAAAAGGCGACGCGTGGATTGCTCGGTGGTGGGGAGTTCGAAGAGGCCGAAGCGGTCGCCGACAAGACCGAATTACGAGTCGAACGATAATCGAACGCGGTATGCACTCGCCGGTGTCGTCCGGTTGCGGTGAGCCTATGGGTCCTGGGACGAACAATGAGGTATGACCGAAACCGCACGGGCCGACGACGCTGGCCCGGTCACCTCCGGCGTGGTTCCCGGCCTCGGGACCGCCCTCGCGGGAATTACGATGGTCGCCATGCTCGTTCCCGTTCGTCGCGGTGTCGACGATCCGATCGTTTGGGCTGGCGTCGCCTTCGCCGCCGCCGCCGTCTTCGCCTTTCTGATCCGTCGACACGGCGACATCGAGCGGACGATCGGTGGCTCGATCGCTGCCGTCTCGAGCATCGCTGTCGTCTTGCTTACCGGCTACGCCCTGAACCAAGGAACCATGGCTCCGGTATCCGTCCCGGCACTTTCGTCGTCGGTACCGATCGTCTTCGTCGCCTTCGTGACCGCGGGATTGACTGCCAGCGTTGGTATCGCGGACTACCTCGGGATCAGCGCCGGTGGATTGAAACGACGGGCACAACAGGTGGTCGTGCTCACTGCCGTTGGCTTCGCCGGGCTCTTTGCGCCCTACCTGACGACGCCAGTGCTCGCGCTCCCGGTGTTACCGTTTCTCGACTCGTTTTCGGAGATCCAGCGGACCCTCGCCAATCAGGTTGTCGGCCAGGTCGGCATGGCGCTGGGGACGGTGCTCGTTGTCGGTGCCTTTCTCAAACTGACGGATCGTGACCTGTCGTTCATCGATCTTCGGCGACCAACGCTGCGAGATCTCGCCTGGATCGTCGGCGGCATCGTCGTCCTCTTCGGGGTGCTCTATGCGATCTCGCTGTCCATGCAGGCAACCGGCGTCGAGAGTGCCGATCACGCGACGACCCAGAATGCCGAGAAAGCCCCAGAGATGCTGCTGGTATTGATCCCGCTTGCGATCCTGATAATCGGCCCGTTCGAGGAACTACTCTATCGGAACGTGATCCAGAAGGCACTGTACGAGACGTTCTCGCGAGCCGGTGCCGTCGTCGTCGCCAGCGTCATCTTCGCCGCCGTTCACGTGCTTGCATACAGTACTGCCGGACTGGGTGCGGTCATCGCCAGTCTCGGTACCATCTTTGGGCTCTCGATCGTGCTCGGCGTGATCTACGAGCGAACGGATAACCTAGTGATGCCGGCGCTGGTCCACGGCATCTACAACGCAGTCGTCTTTACGAATCTCTACTTTCTGGTCGGTTGAAGACGACCGACTCGAGGACGCTTATGAGGGGTTCTTCCGGGCCAGTTCCGACCCGCAGATCGGACAGCGGTCTTTCTCTTCGTCGAACTCGCGGCCACAGCCCTGACACTGGAACGTCCAGTGGCGCTGTTCGTCGATTCCCTCGCGGGCGATGACTTCGACGTCGACGTTGAGTTTCTCCGCGACGTTTTGCATCGCGTAGTCGTCGGTCACGAGGACGCCGTCGAGTTCGAAACTCGCCGCGATGAGCCGAACGTCGGTTTCGGAAAGGACGTCGAGATCACCGGACTCGCGGGCCGCACGCTGGACCTTCTCGGTGGTGTCGTCGTTCGGAATGTGGATGTGCATCCCGGAACCTTCCATCGCGTCGTAGCGATAGGCGCTCTCGTCTTTGAGTTCCTCGCGGACGAGCGGGATGGTCGCAGTCTGTTCTGTCGTGTGGAAGTCGTGGATAAAAGCCGAGGAGTCGAGAACGTACATACCGTTAGCGCTGGACGACGATGTAGTCTTTCACCGCTTGGACGCGGTTGACGGGAACGAGGAAGTGACCGGCGTCGTCGAGGTCGAAATCGACGGCGCGCCGAGAGATTTCCTCATCGGGCTCGATGACGAGATCGTGCAGTGTGCCTGATTTGAGATCCATCGTAATGTTGTAGAGCAGTCCGAGCTCGGTGCCGTCGGTACCCATGACGGACTTCCCCGAGAGGTTTTCAGCGAGTATATCGCTCATGCGTACCTGTACTTACTAATCGGTATTAAAACCACGGAGACGCCCCGAAACAGGTTATCTCACGACAGCGAGCCATCAGCCATCGAACAGGCCGTGTGGCCGTCAGCGCCCCACTCGAGTGGCGATAGTTCGATACGACCGGCACCGGACAACTGCCCAGCAGCGGCGGCCACGACTGTCGGAACGGCGATGACGATGGGTTTAACTACGGCGATACGGACGATTTAGGTAAGACCTTCTCGGGTGGTTCATCATGTCGGACACGGATACACGCGACCCCACATCCCTCAGAACGCCGATCGTCGCCGTCCTTGGACACGTCGATCACGGCAAGACCAGTCTCCTCGATAAGATCCGCGGCTCCGCGGTCATCGAGGGTGAAGCAGGCGCGATCACCCAGCATATCGGCGCGACTGCCGTCCCGCTGGATATCATTTCGACAATCGCGGGCGATCTCGTCGACCCGGACGATTTCGATCTCCCTGGCCTCCTCTTTATCGACACACCGGGTCACCATTCCTTTACCACGCTTCGCTCCCGCGGGGGCGCACTGGCCGACATCGCCATCCTCGTCGTCGACGTCAACGACGGCTTCCAGCCCCAGACGCTCGAGGCCCTTGACATCCTCAAACGGTCCCAGACCCCCTTCATCGTCGCGGCGAACAAGATCGACACCGTCCCCGGCTGGAACGCCCACGAGGACGCGCCGATCAACGACACCTACGAGAGCCAGTCCGATCGTGTCCGCCAGCGACTCGACGAGAGCCTCTACGAGATCATCGGCAACCTCTCGGACGAGGGCTTCTCTGCCGATCTGTACTGGCGGGTCCAGAACTTCCAGCGCAACGTCGGCGTCGTCCCCGTCTCGGCGATGACCGGCGAAGGGGTCCCCGACCTCCTGACCGTCATGATGGGACTCTCCCAGCGCTACATGAAAGAGGAGATGGAGATCGACGTCACCGGCCCCGGCGTCGGCACCGTCCTCGAGGTCAAAGAGGAGAAAGGCTTCGGAACGACCATCGACACGGTCCTCTATGACGGGACGATCCGAGCGGACGATCAGCTCGTCGTCGGTGGGATGAACGAACCGATCGTTACCGACGTCCGCGCGTTGCTCCAGCCCCGGCCCCTTGCCGAGATCCGGACCGAGAGCCGCTTCGAGAAAGTCGACGAAGTCTCGGCCGCATCCGGGATCAAGATCGCCGCGCCCGAGCTCGCGGACGCGATGGCCGGCGCGCCGGTTCGTGTCGTCCGTGACCGCGACATCGACGAAGTCATCGAGGAAGTACAGGCCGAGCTCGCCGATATCGCAGTTGACACCGCCGAAGAAGGCGTCGTCGTCAAAGCCGACACGCTGGGCAGTCTCGAGGCGATGGCCGACGCCTTAGATGACGCGGAGGTGCCGATCGTCCGCGCGGAGGTCGGTGACGTCGCCCCACGAGACGTCTCGGTCGCCTCGACGGCCGAAGACGGCAAACAGAAGGCCATTCTCGGGTTCAACGTCGACGTCCTCGACGACGCTGAGCAGCGCGCGGAGATCGAGGACGTGACGATCTTCACCGACGAAGTCATCTACCAGCTCATCGAGGAGTACGAGGAGTACGTCGAAGGGATCGAACAGGCTCAGCAGGACACCATCCTCGAGAACATCACACGCCCCTCTCGGTTCCGGATTCTGCTCGACCATACCTTCCGCCAGAACGACCCTGCGGTCGTCGGCGTCGAGGTCAATGCGGGGACGATCCAGAACAACGCGAACGTCGTCAAATTCGAGGGCAACGAACCCAACCGCGTCGGCCAGGTCAAAGGGATTCAGGAACAGGGCGAGGACGTCGACGAGGCACGCGCGGGCAATCGCGTCTCGGTCGCCATCGACGGCCCGACCGTCGGCCGCCAGATCGAGGAGGGCGACGAACTCTGGATCGAGATTCCCGAGAAACACGCGAAGATCTTAGAACAGGAACTCGCAAGCGAAATCCCCGGCGACGAACTCGAGGCGCTGAACATGTATCTCGACAAGCAGCGTAGCCGGGACCCCTTCTGGGGCAAGTAAGGTCAAAACACTCTAATTTTATTCGGCAGTATAATCAGCGTGTTTCATCCAGCAGGCATCCCTCTATCGATAATGCTCTGATTTTGCTCTATATATGTTTGAATTCACAATTGAATCTGCTTCTTTGTCATAGAATCGAAGACTGATTGGTTGAAATCAACGATTACTCTGTATTCCATACAGATATGTAAGGAGAGACCCGAGAATGCCTGCACAAACTGCGAAACCCAAGAACAAGGTATCTGTCCAAGAGCGCAAGAACGGGCTTGTGACGTTGTAGAGAGGATCGCCTCTCTCGATCGTGGAGGATTGAATCAGGGCATCCATACCCGCATATCCAGCAAATATTATGACAGCAACAACTACAACCACGAGAATTGCTTCTGACAGACCATCACCACGACTGTCCATGTCTTATTATAGAACATTCCATCAATGAATTACACGGGGTATCTGTTTCACGCTACGCTCAAACTCAGTCATCCATCCGCTTGAGTCGAACCCGTGCCCCACTCACAACATCTGCAAGCAGTTCGGTCTCGGTGACGCGTGCGACGACGTTCACAGGCGAGGCAGCCCGTGGCTCGTCGTCCTCGCTGGCTGGCGTCGGCCCCCAGAACAGACACAGCACGTTCCCGGTCGGCCAGTAGGCGATTGCACCTTCGGGAACGACCGCGCGGGCGTTTTCTGCTGGCAAATCGATCGGCACGTCGAAATAGAGTTCGTCACCCCAGCGAGTCGCATCGCCCGCGACGGGAAGTGCGTCCGCGAGTGCAGCCTTCGTTTCGGGTGCGTCGTCGGTCCAGACGGCCTCGAGTTCGCGACCGCCGACGGTGACTCGGAGATCGGTCATAGCGGCCCAACGAACGGGGTGTACTTCTACCCCATCTCTCGAGACCACCGTGTGCGGACGTATTCACCTCGAGTTCCCACCCGGCACCTGCCCCGAGAAGCGTTAACCGCGGGAGTCAGTCTAGTTCGGCTATGCTCGCACAACTTCGTCAGTACAAACACGAGGAGGTGCAGTTCGACGACAACCGGACGACCGGCGAGTCCCAGACCGAAGACACGGTCAACCCGAACGCGGAGGACTACTTCGGCGCGGAGATGGACGAGCTCGATGTCGAGACGTGGGACACGGTCGAGTACGAGGGCGATCCGATTCAGCGCCGCGCACTCACGATCGACGGCATCACCGCTGTCTCGGTCCCGGACGATTCGCTCGAGGAAGACGAGTCGGCCCTGCCCGGCCACACGATTCAGATTCGGACCGCGGGCGACATCGAGACGATTGCGAACGCCGAGATCGTCGAAGTTCAGGACGAGCAACCATAAGCAGCGACGCCCCGCGAAGACCCACGTGGCGCTAGCTGGCAGAAGTCGCCGTCGACTGCGAAGCGTGAGCCGTCGTGTGAGAACACCACTGGCGAGGGGTGATAACCTCTGTCGGTGGCGGTTCGCTCCCGAAATCGTTTTCAAGCGGTCGCGCGGACACTCGGTATGCCGACGGAATCGGACACTCATTATGACCCCTCACTGGGGAACAAGTTCATCTTCGTCACCGGCGGCGTCATGTCGGGACTCGGAAAGGGGATTACGGCTGCGAGCACCGGCCGACTCCTCAAAAACGCCGGGTTCGACGTCACCGCGGTGAAGATCGACCCGTACCTGAACGTCGACGCAGGAACGATGAATCCCTATCAGCACGGGGAAGTCTACGTCTTAGAGGACGGCGGCGAGGTCGACCTCGATCTGGGGAACTACGAACGGTTCCTCGACATCGACATGACCTCGGACCACAACATCACCACCGGGAAGACCTACCAGCACGTCATCGAAAAAGAGCGTGCCGGCGACTATCTCGGGAAGACGGTCCAGATCATTCCCCACATCACCGACGACATCAAACGACGCATCCGCGAGGCCGCCGAAGGCACCGACGTCTGTATCATCGAAGTCGGTGGCACGGTCGGTGACATCGAGGGGATGCCCTACCTCGAGGCCCTGCGCCAGTTCGCCCACGAGGAACCCGAGGAGAACGTCCTCTTTACGCACGTCACGCTCGTCCCGTACTCGAAAAACGGCGAGCAAAAGACCAAGCCGACCCAGCACAGCGTCAAGGAGGTCCGCTCGATCGGCCTCCAGCCCGACATCATCGTCGGGCGCTGTGAGGACCGACTCGACCCCGAGACCAAAGAGAAGATCGCCCTGTTCTGTGACATCCCGACCGAAGCGGTGTTCTCGAACCCCGACGTTGAGGACGTCTATCACGTCCCGCTGATGGTCGAGGAGGAAGGCTTGGATCAGTACGTCCTCGAGCACTTCGGACTCGCCGACGAGGCCCTGCCGGAAGGCGAGCGCGCAAACGGATGGCGTGAGATCGTCACGACCGAGAAAGACGAGGAGGTCGACATCGCGCTGGTCGGTAAGTACGACTTAGAGGACGCGTACATGTCGATCCACGAGTCGCTCAAACACGCCGGCTTCGAACTCGGTGCCGACGTGAACGTCCACTGGGTATCGGCCGACGAGATGGCCGACGGTCACGACGGGCAACTCGAGGATGTCGACGGCGTCATCGTCCCCGGCGGCTTCGGGATGCGTGGCTCCGAGGGCAAGATCGAAGCCGTTCGCTACGCCCGCGAGAACGACGTGCCGTTCCTGGGACTCTGTCTTGGCTTCCAGATGGCCGTCGTCGAGTACGCCCGCCACGTCCTGGGGCTCGAAGATGCCCACTCGGCGGAGATGGTCGAAGACACCCCACATCCGGTCATCGACATCCTGCCCGAACAGTACGAAGTCGAAGATATGGGCGGTACAATGCGACTCGGCGAACACACGACCGTGATCGAACCCCAGACGCTGGCCTACGACCTCTATGATGATACCTCCTGTACCGAGCGCCACCGCCACCGCTACGAGGTCAACCCCGAGTACTTCGACCAGTTCGAAGACGAACCGCTGACCTTCTCCGGCACTGCGGGCAATCGGATGGAGATCTTAGAACACGAGGACCACCCGTTCTTCCTCGGGACGCAGTTCCACCCCGAATACACGTCCCGCCCCGGACAGCCGAGCCCGCCCTTTGTCGGACTGGTCGAGGCCGTCCTCGAGCAGTCCAGCGAGAGCGAGCCCGACGATGCAGACGCAGACACTGACACCGAAACCGAGGTAACCCACTGATGGTAGACACTGAGACGTTCGTTCCGGACGCAGTTGCAGAGATCGAAGACGAAATCGGCGACGCACACGCGGTCATCGCCCTCTCGGGCGGTGTCGACTCCTCGGTCGCCGCCGCGCTGGCCTACGAGTCCATCGGCGACCAGCTCACCCCGGTCTACGTCGACACCGGCCTGATGCGGAAAGGCGAGACCGAGCAGATCCGCGAGACGTTCGATTACATGGAGTCGCTGCGGATCGTCGACGCCAAAGACCGGTTCCTCGAGGCCCTCTCGGGAGTCACCGACCCCGAAGAGAAACGCGAGATCATCGGCGAGCAGTTCATCCGCGAGTTCGAGCGTGAAGCGAAAGACGCGGACGCCGACTATCTCGTCCAGGGAACGATCTACCCTGATCGAATCGAGAGCGAGGGCGGGATCAAGTCCCACCACAACGTCGGTGGCCTCCCCGAGGTCGTCGACTTCGACGGCATCGTCGAACCCGTCCGCGACCTCTACAAAGACGAGGTCCGCGAAGTCGCCCGCCACCTCGGACTCGACGAGATCGTCGCCGAGCGGATGCCGTTCCCCGGCCCCGGCCTCGCCGTGCGCGTCATTGGCGAAGTCACCGAGGAGAAACTCGAGGTCGCGCGCCACTCGTGTCACGTCGTCGAAGAGGAACTCGAGGAATACGAGCCGTGGCAAGCGCTCGCGGCCGTCATCGGCAAGGCGACGGGTGTCAAAGGCGACAACCGCGTCCACGGCTGGGTCGTCTCCGTGCGCTCGGTCGACTCCCGCGACGGGATGACCGCCCGCGCCCAGGAGATCGACTGGGACACGCTCCAGCGGATCCAGTCCCGGATCACCGGCCAGAACGACAACGTCGCCCGCGTCGTCTACGACGTGACCCACAAACCGCCTGCGACCATCGAGTACGAATGAGCACGACTGCGATCGTCGCCGGCCCCGACGACGACGAGATCGGCGCGGCACTCGAGGCCGACGGCGTCGACGTGACTCGCGTCGACGGCGTCATTACCCGCCCCCAACTCGAGGAAGCGGGCATCGTCGCGAGCGATCTGTACGTCCTGACCGATGTCGACCAGGCGACGACGATCCCCATCGTCTGCGATCTCAACGACGACCTTCGAACCGTCGTCTACGCTCGCGACACAGTTCCGGAGTTCGTCAAGGGACAGCTCGACCTCGCGATCGATCCGCAGCTGATGGACGCGAGCGTCGTCGCCGACGAACTGGTCGACTGAGACGGCCTGCTGCACCGCCCGGCGCACCCCCAACTGCCGGGCGAACGTGTCGAGACACACGACGGTTGACATCATTCGCTATTTACCGCGTATGAACGTTCTCGAGAGCGATATCGACAATATAAATCCGGTTTAAATCCGGCGGAACTCGGCGTAAGACCCGTATACCATCACCCCCGTTCAAGTGTGAGTCGCCGGTAGCCGTGTATGGAGGTCGACGGGCAGACCCCACCGATGGCACCCACCACCTGCTCCCGCGACTTCCAGCAACCCCACCACAGCACCCTTCCCCACCACTGCCAATCGATTCTTGGTGACGCGGGCCCACCCCACCGGCTCGCGTCACACCCTGCAGTTCTGTGAGTCGAACGCGAGGAGAGACGAGTCGATGCCGACATCCGTCCTGCTGACCGACAGTGATACTGAGACGAGCGTACGAGGCGACAGTTATCGAGTGTCTTCCTCGAGTCGCCGTAGCACCGGAATCTCGTCGCGTCGGTCAGCATCGAGCAGGTCCCAGTCGAGACCAGTCGGCTGGTCGCTACCCTCGGGTCGCATCACCCGATCGGGCGTGACGATGAGATTCATCCCGACGTCGTGGGCTGCGAGCGTGACCGGTTCGTCGATCACCTGCCGCTCGTGGACCGTCGTCGCGACCGGTGTCTCCTCGCCGACCAGTCCCAGTTCCCGGAGGACGGCGTACTCGAGGTCACTGTACCCCTCGCCCTTGCCGATACGACCGCCGTCTTCCGTGACCGCGACACTACCGGAGACGATCAGATCGACGCGATCGATCTCGTCCGGGCCGATCTGTTCGCCGTGTTCCGACGAGCCCGAGACTGTCGTCGCCGCGTCGTAGTCCTCGAGAACGTCGGGATCGAGTTTCAGGAAACACTCCTCGTCACGGAGCCGCGGCACTGCCATGTAGACCGTCTTTCCCTCGCGTAATGCGCGCCGTCGCACGGGCAACTGTGGCGCGTCGGGATTTGCCTTGATCGTCGTCGCTTCTTTCCACTCGGGTTGTTCGGCCAATTGGTCGGCGGCGTCGCTCGCGCCGGCGAAGTTCGGAATCCGGCCATGGGGCGGGAACGGAAACCGGGCGACGCCGCTGTCCTCAAGGTCGTCCCACACGCGTTCGCGAAGCGCCTGTTTTTCCATGTTCTACCGTGGGGCGGCTACCCTATAGTGCCAACTGAAACGAGTGACACACTCCTCACACGGCCCTCGTGTGAGCAGGTATGCACCCACCATCAGTGGCTACAATAGTCTCTCCTGTCGTCCGCGACGGTCACTCCTCGTCGGAGTCTGTCCCGCTATTTGCAAGCGTTGCGAGTCGCTGTGCCTCGGGGACGATGATCGACTCGCAGGCGATCCGCACGGCCTCGCGGTCGTTGGGAAGACAGAAGATCGGGGTTCCATCAGCGATACCACTCAAGGCACGACTCGAGACGACGCCGGTCCCCAACTCGTCGTAGGAGATGGCGTGAAAGAGATCGAGAAACGCTGGGAGATCCTTGTCTATCAGTGGGCGAACAGCCTCGAGAGTCGCATCTCGCGGTTCGACGCCCGTGCCGCCGACGGTGACGACGATATCCGCGTCGTCGCGGTCGACGAGTCGCGACACGTTCGACTGGACGTTGTCGTAGTCTCGCTGGATCAGTTCCCGCGTCACGGTCTCGTGGCCCGCCGCCTCGAAGGCAGCCACGATCGCCTCGCCCACATCGTCCGCCTCGAGCGAGGAGTCCGAAGAGATCGTGACGACGGCTACGCCGACCACGTCGGATTCGTTCGTCGAGTCACTCATGGGGATGGGTTGGGACTCCGGCAGGAAAAACGGTCTCTAGTCGAGTACAGCTCTCGGACGGCGACCGGATCGATTCGACTGCGACTATCTGTTTTCGTCAATTGACGTACTCTGGTTCGACGCAATTGCCTCTTCCCCCACCATTTTATATAGCCTGTTCGTTGGGAGCACTATGCAAGCAGTCAAGATCACGGAACACGGCGACAGAGATGTCATCGAGTACGGCGAGTATCCGGATCCCGAGATCGACCGGGACGAGGTACTGGTCGATATCAAGGCAGCCGCGCTCAACCACCTGGACATATGGACCCGCCGCGGGATGCCGGGAATCGATCTCGAGATGCCCCACATTCCGGGCAGTGACGGGGCTGGCGTCGTCGAAGCGGTCGGCGAGGACGTCACCCGCTTCGAGGAAGGCGACCACGTGGCGGTTTCCGCCGGCGTCGGTGATCTGCGGATGGACGACCCGACGCTCGATCCGCGCTTCCACATCATCGGCGAGCACGTCACCGGCGTCCACTCCGAGTACGCCGCGGTCCCCGAGGACAACCTGATCCCCGTCCCCGAGCACGTCGACTGGGAGGTCGCTGGCTCGGCCTCGCTGGTCTTCCAGACCGCCTGGCGGATGCTCATCGAGCGTGCTGAGGTCAAAGCCGGCGAATCGGTACTCGTCCTCGGAGCCAGCGGCGGGGTCGGCCACGCCGCGCTCCAGATCGCCGACTACGCCGGTGCGGAAGTGTACGCGACCGGCAGCAGCGAGGAGAAACTCCAGTACGCCGAGGAACACGGCGCAGACCACGTCTGTAACTACGAAGAGGAGAACTTCGCCGACTGGGTGCTCTCGGAGACCGACGGCCGCGGGGTCGACGTTGTCGTCGAACACGTCGGCGCACCTACCTGGCAGGACTCGCTGAAGAGTCTGACCAAGGGCGGCCGACTCGTCACCTGTGGCGGGACTGGCGGCGGCAACCCCGAGACTGACATTCCGCGCATCTTCTGGAACCAACTCGAGATCATCGGCTCGACGATGGCCACACCGGATCAGGTCGACGACGTGCTGGAACTCGTCTGGGATGGCACCTTCGAGCCGGCGATCCGCGAGGTGCTGCCGATGAGCGAGACTGCCCGCGCCCACGAGATCATCGAAAACCGGGAAGGGTTCGGGAAGGTCGTCGTCCGCCCGGACAGCGAACTGTAGCCGATCACGTTCGGCCACGCCCGGGTACCGGAACCGTGAGGGCTTTCACGACGCGCTCGATACGTCAGGTCGTGAGCTCGAGCGACGACGGCGGCTACGTCCACGATCCAGCGGCGTTCGACGCGGACGGCAAAGAGGGGGGCGAGGAGCCAGCCAGCGGGGGCGGGAGTCTCGAGCCGACCCACCCCGATGCGGTCGACCGGGAGTTCGACTGGCGCGGTTGGCTCCTCGTCGGCGTCATCGTCTTTGCGTTCGTCATCGCGCCAGTCGCCATCTATCTGGTCCCGCCCGGTGGAGAAGGGTACCGGTTCGCGTTGCTGATTCTGCCGCTTGCACCAGCGATTCTACTCGCGATTACGGCGGTCTGGGCGACGACTCGGCCCTGATACGGTCTGCTGTAACGATTTACCGGTGCAACCGCAGTGCGGGTCGCGGTTGCACCGGAAATGACTGACAGTAGTCCGTATGAGACGGCGACAGCGGCGGCTCGCTGGCGCTGGAAGATCGACTGGAAAAACTGACCTGTGACCGTCAGGTCAGGCGTTGCGAACGTCCTCGAGTCGACCGAGCACGGTCGTGGCGTTGCTGACGTCCCTCGCTGGCGTCTCCTCACGGTCGACGTACGTCGCCAGTGTCTCATAGAGCCGGTCGGTTTGCGAACGGGTGAGTCGCTCCGTGTCGCCGTCGGCTTCGATCATCTCGAGTACCTCGAGTGTCCATTCGGGCGGGGTCTCGTCGGCGTCGAGGGCTGCGTCGAGGCGGTTCGAGAGGGCGTAGTGGGTGACCCATTGCTCGGTTCTGGAGAGCGTGACTTCGTACGTCTCGGTTTCCGGTGGTGAGGAGCTCATTTCGTCACACGGACCTATTTCGTTGGTCCTCGGACAACGCTACGAACAGGAGTGTAATAAGCCTTGTTACCGCATGGCATAGTTGCGGTGTCCTCGCGGTGACACCGCCTACCGGATATCCCGACGCATTGCGATCTCGAACCACGGGCAGAGTCGCAGTTGTCTGTACCACTCCGGATGCGAGTGGAGTCGCTCGTAAGGAACCCACATCAGCCCGGCAACCTCTGCCTCGTCGGGGTCGAGGCTGCGATCGGTCAGTGTCAGCTGCAAGACGGCACAGACCTCGTGTTCGACGCCTTCGTTTTCGAAGTAGCGTTTGTACTCGAAGCGGTCGGTTAGGCGCAGATCATCGTACTGGTCGGGCGTGATTCCGAGTTCTTCCTCGAGTCGCTGTCGGGTCGCTTCCGTCTGGCTCTGGCCCTCGACAGGGTGGGAAGCGACGGTGCCGTCCCAGTAGGTCCCCCAGAGACGTTTCTCCGGTGCTCGCTGGGCGAGCAAGATGTTGCCCTCCCCGTCGAAGACCAGCGACGTGAACGCGCGATGGCGGATGCCATCGCCCGTATGGGCGTCCAACCGGTTGACGAGCTCGAGTTCGGTGTCGTCAGCGTCGACGGCGATCACGTCTTGGCCGGCGTTTTCGTGGCTGAGGTCCTCCTGTGGCGTGCTCATGGCAGCATAATATCGACGACTCCTGAAACCAGTATCGGCTCATCAGGGTCGTTTCACATCGAGACGCTTCGCGTCTCGCGACTGTTCGAGGCCACACAGTCCGAGCGGCGCTTGAGGTCACATCGATCGCATGACGGTCGTGCGAGCGGGAATCCACTGCCGATCATCGCCCGTTAGAATATCCCACTATCCGGATCGGGTTGATAGTCCTCGCCGACGGCGATCTGGAGCGTCCGCGGGATCGTTTCGAGGCGCAGCGAGTGGGCCTCGAGCATCTCGCCGTCGAGGCTGTACGTGATCGCATCTCGACTGCTCTCGATCACGAGCGACGGGGCGCGTCGGCGAACGACGTAGTTGCTATCGCGACCCAACAGCCGCTGGAGGGCCGCATCGCTGAGCAGGTTCATCGCCGCGGCGTCCTCGACGATCGTCACCTCGAGCAGGCCGTCCTCGACGTTGGCCTGTGCCGTTCGAGCGCCAGTGAACCGTCGACAGTTTCCGATGAGGACGAACATGGCCCGACCGTTCCAGGCTTGTGTTCGTTTCCCGTTCGGTCCGGGAGCCGTCTCCACCCGAAGCGGAAGCGAGTCGAACGACCCCATCGTCGCGAGCATACTTTTGACGTATGCGAGCACGCCCAGGTTCGCCTTGCTCTCTGGCTCCGTCTTGCTGCTTGCTTCGGCGGTAATGCCGCCGACACAGGAGTTGACAAAGATCTGGCCATTCGCAGTGCCGAGATCGATCCGTCGCCGTCGTCCCTCCTCGATCACCTGAAACGCGTGGTCGATCCCGTGGATTCCGATATTCGTTGCGAAGTTGTTGCCCGTTCCCGCAGGGATGATGGCGACCGTGGTCGTCTCGAGTTCGTTCGCGGCGGCGATCCCATTAACGACTTTGTTCACCGTGCCGTCGCCGCCGCCTGCCGCGATCAGGTCGACATTGGGTGCAGCGTCGCGGGCGAGCCGTTTCGCGTCGCCGCGTTCCTCGGTTTTTCGAACGTCGAAGCCGTGTTCGGGACCCCGTTCGATCAGAGTGTCGACGTGGTCCTGACTGCCGCTGACGGGATTGAGGATGAGCACGCGGTCATCGACGCGACCGCTGGCTGTCCTCTCCGGAGACATGGAACGGAACACGCCAGCCGAGGGCAAAAGGACCTCGCCGGCGTATGCGTTCCCGTGTATACCGTTGATCTGCACGCACACACGCGGTTCTTTCATGGCTACCGCGAACTCGGCGATCGGTTCGATCCGTTTGGCGTCCGTTTACTCGCCGGAATGACCGGCTGGCGCGGCCTCGACGGGGTCGCGACGACGAATCACGACTACTACACACCATTTGCGCCGCCCACGTCCATCGAACTCATCCCGGGGATCGAAATCACGACCGACCGCGGTCACGTCCTCGTCGTCGGTCCCGACCCGCCCGCAGAGACGGAGCCAGGGGCGCTCTCTCCGGCGGATGCAGTCGAACTGGCACACGATCGCGACTGTGCAGCGATCGTCGCACACCCGTTTCGAAACAGTTCAGTCCGAGAACTCGAGGACATCTCCTTCGACGCGATCGAGGTCAACGGAAAACATCCCCGTTCGCGGCCACTGGTCGAACAGCTGGCAGACGATCGAAACCTGCCGCTGGTTGGCGGGAGCGACGCCCACTACCCATTCGAGGTGGGCCGGGCGTACACCGTGATCGAGGCCGATCAGCTCACGCCCGAGGCAGTCGTTGCTGCGATCCGTGACGGACGAGTCCATGCACGCGTTTGTCGGACGGGATTCGACCGGCTCCTCCGACGGGGATATCGGAAAATCCATCGCCGAAAAGAGGTGCTCGACACGCTTGAGGAGCCGACACCCGGCGTCGGGAGTCCACCGGATGAGAACTGAGACAGGCTGTTGTCACCGTATCCCGGCACACCCGTACCCGTTGTGCAGTGACGCCGGGGGACAGAACCGATCACCAGTCGGGCCGGCGGCTACACCGCACGGATTCGGATCGTGATCCCGTCCGGATCGCTGAGTTCGATTCCCTCGTCCCAGTCATCGACCGTGACAGCAGCATCTTCAAGTCGCCGCCGAACCGTCGCGAGCGTCTCGTCGTCCGAGACGACGACCTCGAACCACGCCAGTCCGCGCCCGCCTGCTGGCTGTGACCGGCCGTGCCACGTGTTCACGCCGAGATGGTGATGGTAGTCGCCGGCTGCCAGGAACAATGCCGACCGTGCCTCGGTCTGGATGGTCAGGCCCAGCGTCTCGACGTAGAACTCGCGTGCCGCCTCGAGCGATGTCGCTTCCAGATGGAGGTGTCCGACTGTCGTGTCTGGTGGTGCGTCAGCGCTGCCGTCTGACTGGGAAGCGACGTCATCGAGGTCGAGCGGGACGGTCCCAAGTTCGATCATGCCGTCGGCTGTGCGTGGCCACTCCTCCCGTGGCCGATCCGTGTAGATTTCGACGCCATTACCCTCGGGATCGCTCAGATACAGCGCTTCGCTCACGTAGTGATCGGATGCGCCGTCGAGCTGCCAGTGCTCGCGAATCCGCTCGAGTGCAGCCCCCAACGCAGCGCGTGAGGGGACCTTGAACGCGGTGTGGAACAGTCCTACCTGCGCCCGTCCGCGAGGCGAGACGTCTTCGGCGCGGTTCAAAACGAGCAACGGTGTCTCATCGACACCGAGTGTCGCCGCCGTCGCACGTCGCGTCTGTACCGTGAGGCCGACGACGTCTCGATAGAAGTCGATCATCTCGTCGAGATCCGAAACGAGCAGTGCAGTACGACCGATGCGTGCGGTCTCTGGAATGACCGGGGTGTCCGCCATACACGACGTTAGTGCGTTTGCTATGTGTGTCTTTGCGGACAGGCACTTCACTAGGTGACACCGAAGTTATCGGATCACGTTGTGGCTGCCGGAACACGCAGCGTAACGACACTGCCCCGTGGCTCGTTGTCCGTGATCTTCATCTCGCCGCCGAAGCTCTTTGCCACCCAGTAGATATGCCAGAGCTCGAGGCCGGTCCCGTGGACGAGTTGCGTCTCGGGTTCGTGTTCGACCATCGGTCGTTCCTGTGGCGGGATTCCCGGCCCGTTGTCGGCGATAGTGACGTCGACCCAGTCGCCCGTGTCGGGTCCGTCGACCGGGGTCGCGTTGACGGTAATCTCGGGCACTGCGCGATCGGTATGGGTAACGGCGTTGGCGACTGCCTTCCGAATCGCCGTCTCGAGTCGGTCGTCAGCCTGTGCCGCGATGGTCTCGGGTGCGGTCACGGTGATGTCGGCGTCGGGATACTGCTCGTCGAAGTCGGTCGTCAGCCGCGAGAGCATCGCACCGACATCACAGGTAGCGTCGGGATGGCGGTCACGCCGAAACAGGTCTCGCACTGCTGCGGCGTTGTCGCTGATTTTGAGCAATTCGGCGGCCTGTTCTTCGATTGCGGTCAGGGCCTCGTCTCGCTCGTCGTCGTCGGAGGAAGTCCGGAGTCGCGTTGCGTTCCCCTTGATCACGTTCATCCCGTTTCGGATGTTGTGTCGCAGGACCCGGTTGAGCACACTAAGCCGTTGTCCGCGTAGTCGCTGTTCGGTGATATCGGACTCGATCGCGACGAAATGCGTGATTTCGTCGTTGTCAGTAATCGGTGCGATCGTCTGCTCGACGTGGTACAGTTCCCCTGATTTCCGCCGGTTGATGAGTTCGTGTTCCCAGACACCACCCGTGCAGATCGTCTCCCAGAGCCGCTCGTAGAACGCCTCGTCGTGTTTGCCCGATTTGACCAGCCGCGGGTTTCGCCCGACGGCCTCCGTACGGGTGTACCCGCTGTCTCGTTCGTAGGCCGGATTGACGTACTCGATCGTTCCCTCGCGATCCGTGATCACGATCCCGTGGCCCGCCTGTTCGACCGCCTTCTGAAAGAGCTGCAGTTCCTGTTCGCGTTCCCGTCGTGCCGTCACGTCTCTGACCGCGCCGCGTAACGCGACGACCTCACCGCCGTCGACGACCGGCTCGCCGACGGTGTGGATCCATCGTTCGTTCCCCGCAGCGGTGGTGATTCGCAGGACCACGTCGTACGGCTCGCCGCCGTCCCGACACGTCTCGACGAACGAGCGGATCCGCTCCCGGTCGTCGGGATGATAGAACGCAACTGCCTCGGACAGCGTCGGCTCGTAGTCGGCACCGACCTCGAAGATCTCTCGCGTCCCGTCGGTCCACCGGAGGTCGTCCGACCGTAGATCGAGTTCCCACCCACCGACGGCGGCGAGTTGTTCCGCTTTCTCGAGGAGTGCCCGATTCCGCTCGAGGTCACACTCCTTTCGCTGTTGCTCGGTGACGTCACGAACGATTCCGACGAGCTGATCGACCGTCTCGTTCACGACTGTCGGCGTCAGTTTCGTCTCGAGCGTGCGTTCGCCAGCGGGAAGCGACAGCGTCGTTTCGTAGTCGATCGTCGCCGCCTGCTCGACGCACGCGTCGTATCGGTCGGTGATGGCAGCCGCCGTTTCCGCGTCGAACACCTCGGCCGGTGTCTGTCCGCTGAGCTCCGTGTCGGTCAGACCGGTAATCGTCTCGTATGCGGGATTGACACGCCGATACCGGTACGTGCGACCGCCGACCGTTCGATCGACATCGAGGAGAAAAACGGCGTCCTCGACGGCGTTGAATATCGTTTCGTACTCTTCGAGCATCGTCGAGCAGCCATGCTCCGATCGTGTCCGGCGATCAGCGGGCACTGTAGGCTCGGGTTGGTTGTCAGCCCTGTCCCCGGTGGTCATTATCTGTGAATATAAATCCGACTCGAAAAAGGGACCGATGTTTTCCAACTCACTGAGAATATCGGCGCAATCTGAATCTCAGGTCGCTTGAGACGACCACAGACCTCGGTTCAGCCGAGTTCTTCGTCCAGAATGAGTCGTGTCTTCGTGCTGACAACCTCGTCCTGATCGCGGGCTTTCGTAATGAGGTCGTTGACCCCGCGTGTGTCCGCAGCGTCGACGACGAGGACGATGTCTTGCTCGCCCGAGACCATCCAGACGAAGTCGACTTCGTCCCACTCGGCCATCCGCTCGGAAACCCCCTTGGTGTCGACGTCGACCGCGACGCTGATCTCGAGCATCGCCTGGACGTTTCCCGTCCGCGTCGAGATGGTAAAACGCTCGATGACGTCGTCGTCCATCATTCGTTCGACACGGTTGCGCACGGTCCCCTCGCTCGTTTCGACCTCGTCAGCGATCTCCGTATACGGCGTTCGGGCGTCACGCCGGAGGATATCGAGGATCTGTCGGTCCAGCTCGTCCATGAAGATGCGTACCTACAGCCGACGCGCACTTACCGATTACGAAAATCGTAACTGAGCTTCGAAGACAACACTTATGAACGTCCATCCGATACGTAGATCGTAATGACGGAAGCCTACGTCGCACTGGAAGGCGGCCACGTACTCGAGGGACGTGGTCGCGCGTCAGGTACGGCTCGCGGTGAACTCGTTTTCACAACAGCATATACCGGTTACGAGGAGAGTCTGACTGATCCCTCCTACGAGGAACAGGTCCTGACCTTCTCGTACCCGCTGATCGGCAACTACGGCGTCCGCGAGGAACGCTTCGAGTCCGACCGCGTCCACCCACGTGCGGTGCTCGCGAAGGAACTCACCGAAGATGTCGCCGAGTGGCTCGAAAGCGAGGGCGTCCCGGCGGTCGACCACCTCGACACGCGCGAGGTCGTCACCGACATCCGCGACGGCGGTGCGATGAAATGCGGCATCGCCGTCGGCGAAGACGTCACCGAGGAAGACGCACTGGCCGAACTCGAGGCCTGCAAGGCCATGAGCGACCACACCGACATCGGTGCACAGGTCAGCGTCGACGAGCCGGTCGTCCACGGCGACGACAACGACGGCCCCGACGTGGCACTGATCGACTGTGGCGCGAAAGGTTCGATCGTCGACTCGCTGCTCGAGCGCGACGCGACCGTCCACGTGTTCCCCTACAACGCGGCCACCGAGAACGTCGCGGTCGTCGAGCCAGACATCCTCTTTATCTCGAACGGTCCCGGCGACCCGGTCAACTTCGAGGGCGCGATCGAACTCGTCGAGGAATTCGTCGAGGACACACCCGTCGCCGGCATCTGTCTCGGCCAGCAGATCGTCGCCGAGGCACTCGGCGGCTCGACCGAGAAGATGGACTTCGGCCACCGCGGCGTCAACCAGCCGGTGCTCGATCTCGAATCCGGGCAGGTCGTCATGACTACCCAGAACCACGGCTACACGGTCGCCGAGCCGGGCGAGCACCTAGAGGTCACCCAGATCAACGTCAACGACGACACGCCCGAGGGAATCGACGGCGTCGAGTACGACGTCATCACCCGTCAGTACCACCCCGAAGCGAACCCCGGCCCCGAAGACACCCTCGACTTCTTCGACGACGTGCTCGCCATGGCTTCCGGGCGAGCGGACTCGCGAGCGGTTCCCGCAGACGACTGATCCCGGTCGCTGCGTTTCGGTCCACCGATTGTAACTGCTACCGGTCAGCAGCTGCCATCGTCCGTGGCCGGTCGGCTGTTTACGGCGACGGGCTGTGTCACGAGAGGTCGGTGTACCCACAGGACGGTCGCAGATCCGCCGGTAGCTACTGACAGGAGTCAGTCTAAAGCCAACCGGTCCGAACGAACGCTCGAGCGGGTTCGACGTCAGTCGTCGCCTGCTCCGCTCTCATCGAGTCGATTGGCGTACGCACGGATCGCGTCGTCGTCGATGGCCTCGAGCAGCGCGTCGTCGTCGAGCGCGGCTGCCAGCCGGCGGTGGCCGCGGTTGGCTCGCTTCGCTGCGGTTTCGGCCTCGATATAAGCCACCTCACGGTCTTCGGCAGCGGTTTCGGCGAGCCGACGGATCGTTTCGGGTGTGAGGTCGTTCGGCGCGCTCTGATCGAACAGGTCGATCCACCGCTCGGGATCGGTCCACTCTGCACGTCGGTTCACAGCCTCGCGCCGCCAGTCGTAGTACGGTGCGAACCGCCCCCAGTAGCCGTCGGCTTCCCGCAACTCGCGAAGCAACGTGCGCGCAACCGTCGCGCCGTGGCCGGCAGCGATAATCACCTGATCGCCACAGCCAGCGAGCGGGCCGGCAACGTAGAGTCCGTCGACGGGCGTCCGCCCGTCACTATCGGGAATCGCGCTGTCGAATCGCTCGCCGTCCTCGCCGTCGTGGTCGTCGGTGACGAACATCGACCCGTCGTCCAGCCCGCGGAGATACGAGCCGTCGTACTTCGTCGCGGCGATTACGAACCGCGCCGTGACCGGGTCGCCGTCCTGTGGCTCGAGTCGAAAGCCACCGCCTCCACGAGCCGTCACCGAGTCGATCAGGTCGGCGACGACCCGACAGCCGGTCGTTTCGGCGTGATCGCGTGCCAGTTCGAGGAACGTCTCGGGTTCGAGTCCACAGGGGAAGCCGAGGTAGTTCTCAAGGGAAGCACAGCGTCGCAGCGAGGAGGGGCCGCGATCGAAGACGACCGTCTCGAGGCCCGCGCGGGCGGTGAAGACGCCAGCCGAACAGCCAGCAGGGCCGCCGCCGACGACGGCGACTGTGGTGTCGTAACTCGTCGCGTCGTCACTCTCCATCGCCACCCGCCCCAGTGACGATGCTCGCAACCCGATCGCGGTCGAACAGTTGCTCTGAGGCCGGAATCTCCGGATAGGGCTGGCCCGCCTCGTATCCCGGCCACGCGCCGAACTGCTCGGGATAGAGCTGTTTGGCGGTCATCTCGAGCTGGAACAGGTTCATGATCGGCCCCTGGTAGCGCATTCCGCTGGCGACGACGCGGTCGTGTTGTACCGCCGTGAGTTCGCTGCCGGCAGCGTGTGACTCGAGACGCTGGCGGATATCCGCGATGGCGTAACTCGAGGTGATCCCCCAGAGGTGGAGGATGACGTCCGGATCGGCCTCGAGCATCGTCTCGTAGTCGACGGTGCCCCAGTCGCCCGACCATTCCACGTCGGCGAGCGCGTCGTGTGCGCCCAGTGGTCGCGTCTCTGCCTGCCAGAAGCCAGGCGTGTTGAGGTGATAAGTGTAAAACACGCCGTCGCCCAGCGTGACTCTGGCGACCGTCGGTCGGTCGTCTTCGGGCGGCAGGTTCGACTCGATTCGGGCAAGCGTGTCCTCGTAGACGCCTTTGAGCGCCTCGTAGCGTTGGCGCTCGCGGAAGACGGCTGCGACCGTCTCGAAGAGTTCCCAGAGCGTGTAGTACTCGTAGCTGTCAGCGTACGCTGCCGCGGGTTCGCTGTGGACGCCGCTGTGGTAGCTGCCGACCCACGGAGCCACCGTATTGGTGATCTCCTCGATATCGGACGCGTCCCAGTCGTCCTGGGTCGTTAGCACGTACGACGGGTCGAGGAAGTGGACGTCGCTTTCTGCACTGTAGAGTTGTTCTTTGGTCACGCCGTTCTGGAGCGGATTCGTCAGGCCCTCCCAGTCGAAGGAAACGCCCGGAAGCCGCTCGTAGAACTTGTTCATCGTCGTCCCCGACATCTCGGGAGCAAAGAGCGTGCTCACCGCGTCGCCGTGGCCGAGTGCGACCGCCATGTCCGCGTACTGTGTGAACGTGACGAAGGCGTTCTCGGGGACGGCGTCGAACTCTAGCTTTCCCATGGGAGCCATCGTCACCGTGTACGACCCGCTTTCGTCTCCGTTCTCCGGGTCAACACCGGTTCCACCGATACAGCCGGCCAGTGCCGTCGTTCCAGCCGCAATCCCCGCCGTCATAACGTCCCGTCGGCTCGAGCCGAACTGCCGTTCCGTGTGCATAGGATTTAGGTCCGCCTAATATTTCAAAAGCCGTTCGATTTAGGCTGGCCAAAAAGTGCGAACTCGTTCGATATCACGCGCTACCGGGCGAAACGATTACTCAGTGAACGTGTGCGTGAGTACCGCGCCAGTGCCGACACTGCTCACCGCCAGTCGTAGACCTGCACTGCGCGATCGTGTCGCTGTGAGAGCCCGTTGGGGTTACGACGAGGCGAGCGATCACTGAACCGAGCACGAACGCCATCCCACAGGCCGTGTGTGACGTTCGTGACAACGTCGGTGCCGTCGGCGAACCAGCCTGTCGGCGTCGCCTCACCGGCTGCCAGCCGGGAGACGCCAGCAGCCCCTTCCCGCAGTGCGCTGCCTGCAGTTCGAGCGAAGACACTCGGTCGCAGTCCGTAGTTTTTCGCCAGCCGGTACGACAGCGACCGATAGGCCGCACCCCAATCATGGTCGGCACGGCCACCGTCAGGACGGAGTTCCGGCGAGGATCGCCTCGAGTCGATCGACGCACCGCCAGCGGTTTCGATCTCACAGCGAACAGCCATCGCCGCGTTCCACGACACCTCGAAGTCGAGACTCGCAGCCCGATGTGCACAATCGCGCTCACCAGCCTGTGTGAGATACTCGTCGAACCCGTCCATCGCATCGAGGACGGCTCGGTCGAATGCGACGTTATCTCCGTGGAAGTGAGTGATAGTCTGGCCAGCGACGGAATCGGACGACTGACTGGCGTGGATCGGACGACCGGTCACGGGGCCGGTGACGACGTCGGTCCCCTCGGCCATCGACTCGTCGATAGCTGAATACCAGCTGTGATCGATCGCGTACTCGCCGTCGAGAAACGCGACGACCTCGCCCGTTGCGAGCTCGAGGCCGGCGTTGCGGGAAACGTTTGGATTGCGCTCGGAGATTTCGACGAGCACGTCGATGTCATCGCGGTCACGGACCACGCCAGTCGTTCCGTCCGATGAGGGCCCGTTGACGACGATGTGCTCGGTCTCGGTCGGTGTTCGCTCGACGAGCGCGTCGAGACACGACACCAGTCGCTCTCGGTCGTTGAGCGTCGAGACGACCACCGAGAGCTTCATACCCTACAATAGGAGACCCTCGTAGTAAATAGGTTGGATTTCAATCGGGTCAGCGAACACGTGCGTTCCAGTAGGACACCGACGCGACGTGGTCGGTGACTGGCAACGTCCCGACCGCCTTATCGAGCGTCCGGAGCGGCGACGCGAGCGCGTTGGGGATCGATCGATACAGCCCGTAGGGCAGAAGGAAATCGTCTTCCACGTCGACGAGCGTCAGGTCCGTCTTCGCGAGCAGGACCGCGATCTCGCTTTTCGAGTAGAGACGTGACCCCATCGGCAGCGCCCAGTTGTAGATGCTACGGGTCGAAAAGCGGTTGAACGTGTCGAAGACGATCTGATCACGGGAGACGCGACGCATCTCCGCTAAGAACGCCTGCGGATCGTCCGCGAGATGGAAAAACCGCATCGCGATGACGGTATCGAAGTGATCGTCCGGGAACGGCAGTCGACCCGCATCACCCCGGAGGAACTCGAGCGTCCCCGCGAGCTCGGTGTCCTGTGCTTTTCGTCGTCCCTGCTGTAACATCGCTGCCGAGATGTCCAGTCCTATGACATCGGCTCCCTGGTGGGCGAGCATGACGGTAAACCGCCCGGTACCACAGGCGATTTCGAGGACCTTCCGATCCTCGACGGGCATGATCGCCTCGAGGACGGCTTCTTTCTCCCGACGGTCGATCAGCTGGCCGCCCCGGGAGAAGCGCTTGTCGTCGTATTCCTCGGCGACGTCGTCGGCCTGGTACCACTCCTGTCCTTTCACACTGGGCGAATCTACTGTCGTGCTGGGATAAAACGATACTGGAGTCCCGCCGACGAACCCGGCTCTGTACTGCTATCTTGCGTGACCATCGTTGCCGAAACCCGAACTATATGGCTGTGTTAATACCTCATTCATATGCCTTATACAAACTTCAGTATCCGTATCCACATATAGGGAAGCTTTACCACCGACGACGCCGCTGGCTCGAGTATGAGCATGAGTACAGCCGAAGACCGTGCCACCGCTGCCGAGGAACTCCTCTCCGAGGAGGAATACCGCGACCGACTCCGTGAGCTACCGCCGAGCGCGAAACTCGTTGCGAAAGTGTTAGAGACCGACTCGCCGCTCTCGCAGGGACAACTCGCCGAAGAATCGCTGCTTCCCGACCGCACCGTTCGCTACGCGCTCAACCGACTCGAGGACGTCGGCCTCATCGGCTCGCGGTACAGCTTCCGCGATGCACGCAAGCAGGTGTACTACCTCAATCACTGAGACGGGCTGCTGTCACGAGTGACCGGTGGGTCCAAGGGCGGTCGCGGTCCCACCGGCACTGGCTGACAGGCGTCCGTCTGACTGGCTCGCGCACACTCGACGGTCACGGACGGTTCTGTGCGAGAAAGCAACCGGCGTCGATAGATCCTTTTTCGCCCGAACACACTGTCGAGATATGCACGTCACGCGGTGTCCGATCCCGGTCGCGACGCGCGCACCGGGTGGGGAGACCAACGCCTACCTCGTTAGCGCAACCGAGACGCGACACGACGGGGCCGGCGACAAGCCGGCAATACTCGTCGATCCGGCAGGGAAAACGGATGCGCTCGACCGACTGCTCGAGGCCCACACCATCGACCACATCCTCGTCACCCATACCCATCCCGATCACGTCAGTGCCGTCGAAGCATACGCAACCGCCACCGACGCAACGCTCTGGGCTCGCTACGGTCGCGTCGATCGATTCCGTGACGCGGCTGGCTGTGATCCTGACCGCACGTTTACGCCCGGCACGACCATTCCGCTCGGCGACGAACGCGTCCAGGTCCTCGACGCACCGGGACACGCCCCCGACCACGTCGCGCTCGAGGCCGGTCGCGGCGGACCGATTCTCTGTGGCGACTGTGCCGTCCGCGAGGGCAGCGTCGTCGTCGGCGCGCCGGAGGGGGATATGCGGGCGTACATCTCGACGCTCCGCCGGCTCTGGGCGATCGACCCGCCGGCACTGTATCCCGGACACGGTCCCGAAATCGAGACCCCTCGCACGACCCTCGAGCGCCTGCTCACCCACCGGGCCGAACGCGAACAGCGGATCCGGGAGGCAGCCGCGATGGGTGCCGACACTGTCTCGGAGTTCCTCGAGAGGGCGTACGACAAGGATCTCTCGGGTGTGCGCGATCTCGCGCGGGCGACGGTCGCCGCCCACCTCGAGAAACTCGCCGTCGAGGGTCGCGTCGCGTGGGACAACCCGCCGGCGTCGCCGCTCGCGGACGACTGACTTTTCCCTGTCGACACCGACCATCAGGTGTGCAATCGCTCGAGGCCGAACTCGACACCGCTCGCCAGCTTGCAGTCGCCGATCTCGCGGACGCGATCGAGTCGATCGGCTTCGAGTGTACCCGCTGTGGCGCCTGCTGTACGACCGATGGCGGGGACGACCACACCGCAACGGTGTTTCCTGACGAAGTGCGCGACCTCCAGCAGGCGACCGCGACTGGCGACGAAGACCGCGACTGGCGCGACGTCGCCCGCCCAATGCCCTACGGCCTCTCCGAAAGCGATGACGGCGGCCTCGAGGGCGAGACCTTCGAGTGGGCGCTTCAGACCGACGGCTGTGGCGACTGCGTCTTCTACGAGGAAGCCGACGACGGGACGGGTGCCTGTGTCGCCCACGACGACCGCCCGCTTATCTGCCGGACGTATCCATTCAGCGTCGCGCTCGCGGGCACCAGCCAGCCAATGGGCGAAGCCGTCGATGAGGAGGGGATCGTCCGCGCCCACGAGTGCGAAGGCCTCGGTCGCGACATCTCCCGCGAGGACGCCGAGGAGTTGGCACAGGCGCTGAAGGAACGCGCGGTCCGGGAACTCGAGGAAGCAATCGCCGTCCGAGATAACTACCGGCCCGCCGATCCTGACCTCGGCGAGGTCGTCGTCCACGATTCGGAAGGCACGAAACGAATGGATGGGACGTCGCTCGAGGACTGAGACGGTCTACTGTCAGTCATTGCCGGTGCACCCGCGATCACCCTGCGGTTGCACCGGTACATCGGTACAGCAAACCGTATGAGACGGACTCCTGTCAGCGGGTTCCAGTGAGACCACAATCGTTCTGCAAGGCCATCGGAAACTCATGACGGCAAACCGTATTCAGTAGTGGCCATCGTACGGCGCGCTTCGCGCGCCGTTTCCCCGAGCGCGCCGGCGGCGCGCTCGGCTCTTTTTTGGTCGAGATTTTTTGACGGGGATTGAGGCCGGCGTCGAAGACGCTGGCCGATGTCCCCGTGAAAAAAGGTCGTTGTTAGAACGTGTCTTCGATTATCTCGCCGACGGCGAAGTTCGATTTGACCTCGGTGACCTCGATTTTGACGCGTTCGCCGACATCTGCACCGGGCACGATGATGACGTAGCCGCGTTCGACGCGGGCGATGCCGTCGCCCTGTTTGCCGATGTCTTCGATCTCGACGTAGCGCGTTTCGCCGACGTCGACCGGTGGCTGTGGCTCGGATGGCGCGCTCTGGGGCGTCGTGGTCGTCGTCCCCTCGTCGCCGCTGGCGTCGTCCTCACGCGAAATGAGCGCGACGCGATAGACCTCGCCGGGATCGATGTCGCCAGTCTCGACTTCCTGCCGCGGTACCTCGATAACGTAGCGATCCTCCTCTTCCGAAACGTCCGTACTGAACAGACACAACAGTTTTTCAGATATCTCCACAGGTAGACCCTCTATTTCACCTCTGATTCCCATCCATAATAGAACTACCGACACAGAACTGCCGATTGACGGAAAAAGCGCCCGTTCGTGGAGCGATCGGGGTCAGTTCACGCGCTCGAGCGGTCGCGTCGTGACGAACTGGGAGAGATCGACCGTCGTGTCGAGCCCGGCGTCGGCGACCGACTCGTAGGGGCGATCGACGACAATGTCGCCGGCGGTGCTGGACCCGATACCAGGGATGGCGGTGAGTTCGTCCATCGACGCCGCGTTGAGGTCGAGCGGATACGGGACGCCAGTCACCGATCGATAGCCGTGATCGACGACCGCGACGTCGATCGTCTGGCCGAGGTCACGCTCGCCCGGTATCCCGACGAGCAACGGATAGGTGCCGAGTTGGCGGCCAAAGGTCGTCCCATCTTGGTGGTACTCGAGGTGGACGTTCGGCAGGACGGTGCCGGGGGGAGCGACACGCTCGAGCATCGGATTGTCGATCTCCTCGCGAACCTGCTTCTTGTAGCGTTTGAACAGCTTCTTGTGCTCGTTGGCGATCTCGGCCCCGGTGTCGGACATGTCGGTGCCGTCGAAGGCCATCACCTGTCGGATGTTGATCCGCCGGAGCATGTAGCCCTCGTTGTAGACCCGCTGGAGGAACTCGAGATTACGTTCGTAGGTCTCCTCGCGTTCGCCTTTGAGGCCGTGCAAGAGGTTGATCCCGGGCAGCAGTTTGGGCAGTCGCCGCGGCGCCTCGTCGCCGAACGTCGGCGCATCGCCGGGATCTTCGCCGGGTCGCCAGCCGGCTTCCTCGTTGACGATCCGAACTGCCTCGAAACACTCCTCGGCTGAGACGTTCAGGTTGTTCTCCTCCTGAACCACCGGATCGGCAGACTCGAGGCCGAACGCTGCCGTGTCGCCGGGTGTGTTGTGCTCGGCGATGATCCGGATCCCCTCGCGGCTCTTCTCGGGCCACTCGACGATCGTGATGGGGTTCATGTTGTCCAGATGCAGCGTCTCGAGGTCGGGTGCGACCTCGTGGATTCCGCCATAGAGCTGCCGGAGGGCGTCGGGGTTGGGCGCTTCGCCGTCGCCGCCGTAGGCGAGGATGTCGGCCTGGCGACCGATCCGGAAGTGTTTCACGCCGTAATCGGAGAGGGCGTCGACCTCGCCGACGACCGTCGGCGGCGGCCGAAACGTGGGATTGCCATACAGCGGCTCCGTACAGAACGAACAGCGGTAGGCACAGCCACGGGAAGTCTCGAGTTCGGCGATGAGGTGATCGGGATGATTCGGGTGTTGGTCGACGACGAACGCACCCTCCCGGGCCCACCGCGAGACCTCGTCGACGTCGCGCATGCGGTTGTTAAACCCCTCGAGGCCGCTTTCAACGAGGTCGAAGACGGCGGCCTCGACGTCGCCTTTGGCGACGAAATCGAAGTCCAGGTCCTGGCGTTCGGTCTCGGTCGCGCCGGCGTTTTCGTCGCCGACGCCGAACTTGACGGGACCGCCCATCAGGCTCGTGCCGCTCGCGGTCCAGGCGAGTTTGCGGACCTCGTCGGGCTCGGCCGGTGTGCCGCCGACGTACTTCCCAGGGACGGTCATGCCCCCCAGATAGATCATGAGATCGGCCTCGTCGACGTCCCGCCAGCGGTCGGGGTCGTCGCGAAGCCCGTCGATCGTGTGGTACGTAATCCGCTCGCGGGGAACCCCCGCGTCGACGAGCGCCCCCGCGGCATAGCGAGGATACGTCGAGATGTACGGCGGCACCCCGAAGTGGGCGGGCTCGTCGACGTAGCCGTCGACGATCGTCACCGACAGTGTCTCGGGGTCAGTCATGGCTCCCGATAGCGCCTCGAGTGGTAAAACGGTGACTACACGCGCGAGCGTAATCATCGCCGGTTTTCCGCCAACCACGGTGTTGATAGGCGTCGTGGCGCTAGGTCCTGCTATGCCAGCGACAGAAGAGATCGTTTGTACCAACGAGGACTGTTTTCTCGATCTGTTCGAGAATCACTACACCTACGACGTGCCCGACGACTTCGAGCTCTCGGCGCTGTCGTGTCCGGTCTGTGGTGGCACTGACTGCCTCAAGCCGGTCGAACTCTAGTAGTGTTTGGACGCCCCCACACGACAGCTCGTGGTTGTGCCACCATCGCTGCCACCCGGCGAGACGCGGTAACTGCCAGATTCGTCAGACGTTTCTTTTGTCCGGAGCAAAAGGGATATCTACGGGGCGATCGTAACCGTTCACACGGTCATGTCTGCCATGTACTGTCAGGCCCTTCTCTCGGTCTCCGTGACCGCCGCCCGCGTCGCATGCACCGCCCGAGGTGACGTCCTGTGAGATTGAACGCTCTCGGGAAATCGCTCGGCAACGCACTCTACCGGCAGGTCGGTCGTGCGAGCGGTCGCGTGCAGAACCATCGATCGCTTCCCGTCGATATTCTCGAGAACGACACCGCCTATCGCGTCGTCTTCGATGCGCCCGGTGCCGAATCGGACGACGTACAGGTCCGCTATCTCGACGGAACCGTCAGGATCCAGATCGACCGGTTCCGGCAGTTTCACGAGGGCTACGACATGCAGTTTCCCGGTCGGGGGATGTCACTGTCCGGCGACGCTGAGTTACCAGCTGACGCGGTCGTCGATCCGGACGCCGGAACGGCGCGGCTTTCAGAAACAGGGACGTTAAGCGTCGAAATTCCGAAGGCGTCGGCGATCGAGGACACGTCCGAATCAGCGTCGGGACTCGACATACCCAGCGACGAAGTGGATCGCGACACGGAACCAGTTACCGTCGACAACGAGTGAGACGAACTCCTGTCAGTGGGTGTCGGTGGGACCGCGGCCATCCTGCGGGTGCACCGGGACGCAGTGACAGCAGCCCGTCTCAGTTCGGCTCAGGCGACATCCCGTCGACGATATCGAACGCCTCGTCGCCGTCGAACCGCGTCGGATCGAAGGCGTCGATCCCCGAGCTACCACAGATTTCTGCTGCGAGTCGCTGTCCGATCGACGGTGCACGCATGAAGCCGTGTCCCTGGAAGCCGGTCGCGACGTACAGCCCATCGCGGACTGCGCCGACGAGTGGATCGCGGTCCGGCGTCGCCGTACAGAGGCCGGCCCACGCTCGCTCTGTGTCGCCATCCGCAAGCCCCGGAACGCGGTGGGCAACCCGTTCTCGGAGGTCGGCAGCGAAGTCCGGATCGGCGTCGCGGTCGTAGCCGCCGGGGTCGGCCTCTCGATTCTCGGTGCCGTCGCCGACGAGAACGCCGTTCTGGTGGGGTCGCAGGTAGAATTCACCCGTCGCGTCGTAACACATCGGTTCCGGGAGGTCACCGTCCATGACCAGCGCCTGCACCCGGTAGGGTTTGACGGCGAGCGGAACGCCCGCATCCGCGAGCAACGCCTTCGTGCGTGCGCCAGCCGCGACGAGCACCGTATCGACCTCGTGGATCGAGCCGTCCGGACGGATTACTCGCGCTGGATCGGTGCGAACGCCGACTGGCGTGTCAGTCTCGAGGGTCGCCCCGGCACCGGTAGCCGCAGCCGCGAGACAGGCGGTGTACGCAGCCGGATCGGCATATCCAGCCGCGCCGGCGATTCCAGCGACGGCAACATCGTCCGTCTGCAGGGCGGGGAATCGCTCCCCGAGCGCGTCGGCGTCCATCTCGAGGGCGACGATGCCGTTGTCCTGCATGCGCTGGACCTGGTCGCGGATCGCGTCGGTCCGGGTTGCATCGCCCTCACGGGCGAGCCAGACGTACGGACACTCGACGAACGGGAAGGTGTCGTCGCCCGAGAGCGTGCGAAACCGTTCGATCGCCTCGCCCGCGAGTTCGGCATCGAGCCCGTCCGCGAAGACGTCGTAGCAGATCCCTGCTGCTCGGCCAGTCGCACCGCTCGCGACGCCACCGCGGTCGTACAGCGTCACGTCCACACCGTCGCGTGCGAGGTCGTAGGCCGCGGTCGCACCGATGGCACCCGCGCCGACGACCGCCACCTCGAGTCCCGAGCCCTGCTCGGTAAACGCATCGGCACCGACGGCCAGTTCGGGATCATCGGCGCCGTTCATGGACGATCACTCGCCGAGACGTGTCGATACGGACGACTCGAAACGGGGCTCCAGATCGGGCACACACGGATAGAATCGCCGCTCATACCCAGCACTCGTGGTGCAGTCTACTTACCTCTGGGTGGTTGCGTCGCGGATTCGCAATCGGACAACGCACGGTGTGTGCGGTCGTGCCAGCCACGTCGAGAGAGGGAAAGGAAGGGTGAGGGGGTACGACGGCAGGGCGGAGCGCCATGGTTCAGTGCCCGATAGTGCCACCTGCACTGAATCACGCCGATCGGCACAGCGTTCGTGCGATCAGGTGAAGTGACGGTCAGTGGCTACTATAGATCTCCCTGCCTACAGCGATGTAGTATCCGATCACAGAAACGAGTGTTCCCCAAATAGTTTGGTATCTCATACTGCCAGACAACAATCCGTGAGGGCTCGAACGTGTCTCGCGTTCGATCGATGCGTGAACCGTGGTGTCAACCAGTATCAGGTGACGTACAGCGAATGCGCGATCACGAGGAAGCCGGCCAACACGAGCAGGCTCTCGAAGAGGATGCCCGTCATCAACGGGACGGCGAGTAGTTCATACAGCATGCCGGCGAGGACGAACCCGAGCGTGACGAGTCCGAATCCGAGCGCGAGATAGCCGAGCGCCGGCTGTCGAGTTCGCCGGTAGGCCTTGTAGGCGAAGAACGTTATCACGCCGCCGACGATGAGGACGAGCGTTTTGACGATCGCGAGTGCGACCGCAGTCGGCAGTGTCACGGCATGGAACGACATTGCTGTGCGTACCCGACATTCGAGAGCCCTACCAAGAACTTTGTCGTTCCCGGAGCGAGATATGTGTGACAACCACGTACGAGTCTCGGACAGGGACACCGCACTCACGGCTCGAGCGAAGCGTTTTGTCGCCGGCGGTCCGAAACGATGGCATGACACGACTTGTCGAACTCGAGGCGACGGGCCCACGCAAACTCGACCCGTCCGATATCGACGACGAGAAAGGCGATATCGCGGTCTGTCAGTGTGGCCTCTCGGAGTCATTTCCCTTCTGTGATGGGAGCCACCGACGGACGCGCGACGAAGACGACGAGACGACCTACGTCTACGAAAATGGCGAGCGCCGGGAACTCAAGCGGGTCGTCACAATTGACGAGGATACAGAAGTGTAACCGACAGTCAAACGGCGTCGGCTCACGTCGCTACATCGACCGCGAGGAGTTGAGGACGACCAGCGCGCTACTGGCAGCCATCGCGACGGCAGCGAACAGCGGGTTCAGCAGGCCAAGCACTGCCAGCGGGATCGCGACCGCGTTGTAAGCAAAGGCCCAGCCGAGGTTCTGTCGGATTCGCCGATGGGTGCTCGTCGCGATATCGAACGTCTCAGAGACGGCATCGAGATCGTCACCGACTATCACCGCGTCGGCCGCGTCGGTCGCGAGTTTCGTCCCGCTACCCATCGCGATCCCGACGTCCGCAGTCGCCAGCGCGGGCGCGTCATTGCTCCCGTCGCCGACCATCGCGACCGTCCCCCGGCTCCGCAGCCGGTCGACGGTTTCGGCTTTCGCCTCCGGCGGGACGCCGGCGAAGACCTCGTCGACGCCCTCGAGTGCGCGGAACCGATCGGCTGCCGCTCCTTCGTCACCCGTCAGAACGACGACTTCGCGACCAGCCGAGAGCGTCTCGAGCGTCTCTCCGAGCGCCTCTCGAGGGGAGTCACCGACGACGATGATGCCGCGAGCGTGGCTGTCCCAGCCGACGACGACGGGTACGTCGCCTGCGTCGCGGGTCTCGTCGATTCGAGACTCGAGGGAATCGGGAACGGCGAGCCCGTGCTCGCGGAGGAAGTCGGGGTGGCCAACGACGACGCGATCGTCGTCGACGCGACCGCTGACGCCGCGGTCGGCTCGTTCGAACTCGTCGACGGCGGTCGTTGCGTCCTCGGTGGCTGCGTCAGGGGCGGCGTCCGCGATGGCAGCCGCGATCGGATGCTCGGAGAGCGCTTCGACGGTGCCGGCTCGCCGGAGCAGTTCGTCGGCATCGACCCCATCGACAGCGTGAACGTCTTCGACAGCCATCGTCCCAGTCGTGAGCGTCCCCGTCTTGTCGAGGACGACGACGTCGACGTCTCTAGCGTCTTCGAAGATCGTCTCCGCGGCAACGACGATACCCCGCTCGGCGGCGGACTGAATCCCTGCGGCGATCGCAAGCGGCGTCGCGAGCCCGAGCGCACACGGACAGGAGACGATCACGACTGTCAGCCCGATCAACAGCGCCGTCGAGACGCTCGAGCCGGTCGCGAGCAAGACCGCGGTCGTCCCGACGGCGAGAGTGACGACCAGCGGGACGAACACCGTCGCGAGTTTGTCCGCGAGTCGCTGGACGCCCGGGCGGGCGCTCTGGATCGACCAGAGCAGCGAGACGAGCCGGTCGAGTGTGCTTTCTGCCTCATCGCCGACCGTGATGACCAGCGGCGCGTCGGTGACGACGGTCCCGCCTCGAACCGGATCGCCCGACTCCTTGCTGACGGGCAGCGACTCGCCAGTGACGAGCGACTCGTCGACGGCAGCCGACCCCTCCGCGACAGTGCCGTCGAGGGGAATCCGCTCGCCGGGACGAACCAGCAGACGGTCGCCGGGATCGATCTCCTCGAGCGGAACCGTCTCGCCGTTCTCGAGGCGGGCCTCGTCGACCTGCTGTTCGGTCAGTTCGGAGAGCAAGCCGGTCGCACGGCGTTTGACCGCCTGCTCGTAGTGGGTCCCCGCGGTGACGACGAGGATGATCGCGACGGTCACGTCGAAGTAGACGTGGGTCTGTCCCAGAACGGTCGCGATCGCGCTGAAGCTATACGAGCCGAGTGCGGCCAGCGCAACGAGCAGATCCATGTTCGGTCGGCCCGCCCGAAGGCTGACGTACGCCCCGCGGAGGGTCGGATAGCCGGTATAAAAGAGGACGAACGACGTAAAGACCCAGATGTTCGCCGTCAGGAACGTGCCGTCGTAGCCGCCGAAGTCGGCAATCGGCTCGAGGCCGAAGTAGGTCGGGTACAGAAACAGGATGTACCACGTCATAACCATCATGCCGAAAAAGGCTCCGAACAAGAGCGCACCGAGCCGATCGTCGGCGTCAGTGTCGTCGGCGCTCGAGCGGTCCGAGGCGGTGTAGCCGTAGCCGGAGACGATATCAGGGAGTTCGTCGGCGGCGAGCTCGTCGGGATCGTAGACGATCCGGATGGTATCCGTCGCGTAACTGGCCGTCACGCCACGGACGCCTGATTCGCGTTCAGCCGTCGTCTCGAGGAACGCTTCACACGTCGAACAGTGCATCCCATCGACGGCGAGGAAGGCGTCCTCGCCGTCGAGGTCGTCGAGGTCGGGGCCGTCATCGTCCATTCGGGACTGCAGCTCCGCCTCATCGGGGCCGTCGTCAGTGCGCTCGAGCGTCCGGGCGACCTCGAGACAGCCTTGACAGCAAAACGCGCCGTCCACGTCGGGTTCGGTGATCGGCGTCGGTGGGGTCGGCAGGTCACAGAGGTCGCAGGTTTCGGTGTCGGTCTGACTGGCGGATCCAGCGTCGACTGGGGCTGTCGCCGCGGGCGACTGCGCAGACCGCCGTGGATTCTCATCCATCGTTAGAACAGGTTGATGTACGGGAGCGGGACGTGTGGCAGATGGATGCCGTACAGCATCAGCCCGTGTGAGAGGGGAATGTAGCCGAGCACGACGAACGCAGCCCCCAGTCCACGGTGGAGTCGTACGCGCGTGTCGGGTCCGATCGTGTTCAGAACGGTCCCGTAGGCAAACAGCGTCGGAATCGTCCCCAACCCAAGAGCGGCGAGCGAGAGCGCCCCGCGCGTCGGTGAGCCGAGCGCGAACGCATAGAGGTATGCCGGATAAATGATCGGACACGGCATGAGACCGTGGACTGCGCCGAGTGCGACGATCCCCGGCGACGTCGCGTAACGGTCGATCCGACTCGAGAGGAGGTCGGAGAGTCGCCGGAAGACCGTCCCAATGATCGGCAGCCCGTGGCCGGGGACGGCAGTTTGTCCCCGGAGATAGTACAGGCCGCTCGTGACGATCGCGATTCCGACGAGGATCCCCGTCGCGCCTCTGACGCTGTCGCCGATCGCGGCGACGGCCTCGCTCGAGGCGATCGTAATCGCCCCGAGCAGGCCGAACAACCCGCCGACTGCGGCGTAGCTGACAGTCCGACCGAGGTTGAACAGCGCGTGCTGGCGCACCTCGTAGCCAGTAAGCGTATCGTCACGGCGCTTGCCGCTTGCCGCACCGATCCGGTCGGCGTAGGCCGTCACGAGTGGCCCACACATGCCCAGACAGTGTGCGCCGGCCAGTAAGCCGACAATAAAGAGGACGAGCAGGTTGACACGCTCGAGACCGGGGCCCGACGGCACCGACGCGCCCATCAGCGGCACGACCAGCGAGTGGACGCCGGACTCGAGAGGCAAAGCAGTCGGAAGCGGGCTCGATGCGGATGAAACGAGCGTCATCTGAACGGGTGGAGTTAGCCGAGAGTGCCGCTGCCGTCACCGTGGTGGCCGTGGGACGTCTCGACCGGCGACATAGCAAGGTACAGCGCGCCGTAGATGAGGCACGTGTTGAGCGCGCTGACGCCACCGGCAAGTGCCGAATGCGTCACATGTGCCATGATACCATAGACGATCAGCGGGATTAACGCAAGCAACCCGACAGCTGCTGCGTGCCGGGGTTGGAGTGTCTCGAGGCTCATACACACTCCTTTGACGGTCGGTAGCTTAATTCCCTAACCCGTTCCCAGTGGCCGGGAATGATGGCTGGCAGTAAGTCATCCCCTTTCCCAACCACTTCGTATGAGTTCGGCTATCGAAAAAGGGGTGGATGGGAAGCATCCCACTGATGAGACCGAGCAGATTCGTGAGCTCGGTCACGACGAGTACGACCCGATCGGAACAGCGATCCTGGTCGGGATCTACTTTCTCATACTGGTGGCATTGTGGATATTCATGTACTTCGTTGAGTTCCTGGGTAACGGGCCGACCGTCACTGGGGTACTGTTGACGGTGGTGGGGCTCGCATGAACATACACACCTACGAAAAGGCCTGGCTGGCCATCGCGATGGTGTTAATCGTCGGTTTCATCGCGACGATCACGTACGGGGCAGTCGGCCCCGGTATCGCGATGATCGACGACGATGGGGGCACCATCGACCCGGATACGATCAACGACGACGAGCGATTCAGTGACCCTGGCGTCACACACGTCAGTGGCAACGAGTACAACGTCAGCGTTGTCGCTCAGGCATGGTCGTACACACCAGGTGAGATTACGGTGCCAGCAAACAGCACCGTGAATTTCCACGTGACGAGTCGAGACGTGACACACAGCTTCACCGTCGTCGGGACCAACGTGAACACGATGGTCGTCCCCGGACAGGTCTCACAGATGACCGTCGAGTTCGACGAACCCGGCGAGTACGGCATTCTCTGTAACGAGTACTGCGGCGAGTATCACCACACGATGGAAGGTAAACTGAACGTCGTTCCCGAAGACGAGTTCGATCTGACCGAGGTCGATACCGAGGCCCCCGACGAGGCCCAGCTCGGCAACGAGACGACGATCAACGCGACCGTGAGCAACGGCATGAACTACGACCTCGAGACGACCGCCACTCTCGAGATCGGCGATCAGACGGTCGAACAAGACGTTACTGTGCCCGGCCACGGCAGTGAAGCCGTCGCGTTCGAGGTCGACACCGCCGACCTCGGCACGGGCGACCACGATTGGACGGTGACCGTCGACGGCTACGAGGACGGCGACACGCTCACCGTTACCAGCGCAACCGAAGGGGGTGATGGCGATGCGTAACGCCTACGTTGACCAGTTCCCCGACGAAGCACGCGTCATCAGATCCATCCTCTGGAGTTCCTTCCTCGCGCTGACGATCGGCGGGACGCTTGGGCTCATTCAGGGGCTGCACCGAACGAACGTCTTGCGGTTTATCAACCCGCCGGACTACTACACCGTCCTGACGGCCCACGGCGTCTTGCTGGTGCTTACGTTCACGATTTTCTTCCTCGTGGGCATCTTCACCTGGGCAGTAACGACCAGCCTCGATCGCGGTGTCGAAGACATCCGCTTTACCTGGGGCTGGTACGCCATGATGATGCTTGGAACACTACTGGTCGGCATCTCGATCCTCGGCGGCGTCGTCGAGCAGATCCCGATGAACGCCGACGTCCTCTACACGTTCTATTCGCCGTTCCAAGCCCATCCGGCGTTTTACGTGGGCTTAGTCCTGTTCGTCGTCGGCTCCTGGCTCGCCGGCCTCGATTGGTTCCGAACGTGGTGGGCATGGAAGAAAGAGAATCCCGACGAACGGATCCCGCTGCCGACGTTCATGGCGTTGACGACGATGCTGTTCTGGTATCTCAGCTCGATCGGTGTCGCCATCTCGATCCTCGCGTTCCTGCTCCCGTGGTCGCTTGGGATCATCGACTCCGTGAACCCGCTACTCACTCGGACGCTGTTCTGGTTCTTCGGCCACCCCGTCGTGTACTTCTGGCTGATGCCGGCGTACATGCTGTGGTACGTCATGCTGCCGAAGCTCGCCGGTGGGAAGCTGTTCAGTGACCCGCTCGCACGCGTCGTCTTCGTGCTGTTCCTGATCCTGTCGACGCCGGTCGGGATCCACCACCAGTATCTGGACCCCGGCATCGCGGAAGGATTCAAGTTCATTGCGATGACGAACACGATGTTCCTCCTGCTGCCGAGCCTGCTGACGGCGTTCACCGTCGTCGCCAGCATGGAACACGGTGCACGCCAGCGTGGCGGTGACGGCTATCTCAGCTGGCTCAAGGCGCTTCCATGGCGCGACCCGGCGTTTACCGGGATGGCGCTTGCAGGACTGATGTTCGCCGCGGGTGGCTTCTCCGGCATGATCAACGCTGGCCTGAACATCAACTACCTCGTCCACAACTCCTGGTGGGTCGTCGGGCACTTCCACCTCACCGTCGGCACCGCCGTCGCGCTGACCTTCATGGCAGCGTCCTACTGGTTCATGCCGCAGCTGACCGGTAAGGAGATCTGGAACCGCTCGCTCGGGCTGGTCCAGGTCGTGCTGTGGTTCATCGGCATGACCTTCATGTCGAACGCCATGCACCGCGCCGGACTGTTCGGGATGCCCCGCCGGACCGCCGAGCCGCAGTATCAGGGCTTCAACTTCGAGCCCGCCGTCGGGACCGTCGCTGAGATCGACGCACAGGTCGCTCTGGGCGCGGCGTTGCTGACCCTCTCGGTGTACCTGTTCATCACGAACATGGTCCTGACCACCATCGGTGGTTCCACCAGCGATGCAATCCCGGACAACACCTACGCCGGCACGCTCTCGGGGCCCGAGGACTCGCCGGCTATCATCGATAACCTCAAGCTCTGGACCTCGATCGCCGTCGTCCTCGTGATCATCGCGTACTCGCTCCCGCTTGCGAGCATCATCGACGCCGGCGGCCTGTTCGGTCCCGGCATCGACCCCTGGAAGCCCGGCGTCGTGGCCGACCCGAGCCTCGTCCTCGAGTCCGTCCGTGGGGTGATGCCCTAATATGCGGATCTCGAAGGGGGGACTTCTCGTCATCATGGCGTTCCTGACGCCACTGATCGTCGAGTTGCGAACGGTGCTCTCGTGGTTCGGCATCAAGCTGTCCGTCGGGGGAACGGTTGCACTCAGCGGTGCACTCGTCCTCGCAGTCCTCGTCTGGGCGCTGTGGCCGCCAAACGGTGACACCGAAGTAGAACCAGCCGGCTAGACAGGCACTCGTTTTCTGTCGCTTTCGTCACATTCGCGCCCGCAGCGTCGCTTGACTGCGCTGCAAACTCGCTGAGACACGTCCTGCGGGACGACCCGACAGGTTACCAGGTCTCGATCCGACCGTTGCGGACATCCTCTGCACACCCCTCGCAGTCGGGATGGCCCGCCTCGTAACAGGCCGGTCGGTACTCGTCGTCGAGCTTCGCCGCTCGCTGTTCGGCGTAGCGCCGACAGACGATCTTCGCCCGTCCAGCCTCATCAGTCGGCAACTGACGGACGTTTTTCGCCATCTCGTAGGCCTCGCGGGCCTCCTCGAGTTGTTCGTCGGTCGATCTGCGAAGCTCCTCGAACTGCTCACCTGCACCCTGCAGCGTCGAGCGAACGAGTCGCTCGAGCCGACGCCGATCCGCCATATGCGTCCGTTCGACTGCCGGACACATATACTGTCGGACGGCTCAACGCAGCGGGCCTCGACCGTGGGCTGCCGATAACAACGGTTTTGGCGTGGTCTAACATCGCACACAGACATGGCACTCCACAACGCACTTCGGGGTATTACCTGTCCGATGGTGACGCCGTTCGACGACGGATCGATCGACGACGCGGCACTCATCGATGTGCTCGAACACCTACAGGACGGCGGTATCGACGCCGTCTTCCCCTGTGGGACGACCGGTGAGTACCCGAGCCTGACAGCCGACGAGCACCGCCGCGTCGTCGAAACGACCGTCGACCACGCCGCGGTGCCGGTCATCGTCGGAGCCGGCGCGACGAGCGTCGGCGAGACGGTCACGGCGATCGACCGCGCTGCCGACGCGGGGGCCGACGCCGCCGCGATCGTCGCACCGTATTTCACGACAGCGAACGCCCCCGAGGGCAACCAGCGGTTCTTCGAGGCCGTCATCGACGAGGCGTCGCTTCCCGTACTCCTGTACAACATTCCGCAGTGTACGGGCCAGCGCATCGAACCCGAGACCGTCGCCACCGTCGCAGAACGCGATGGAGTCGTCGGCATCAAAGACTCGAGCGGCGACCTCGAATACTTCCTCTCGGTGCTCGAGGGGACGCCCGACGACTTTCTGTGTCTGCAGGGGTACGACGCATTGCTGGTGCCCGCGCTACGAATGGGTGCCGACGGCGGGATCAACGCGCTGTCGAACGTCGTTCCCGAGGTCCTGCGTGAGGCGTTCGAGCGGGCCGAGGACGACCGAGGCCGACAGCTCCAGTGCGACGCGATCGCGCCGCTGTTCGACGCGTGTACGACTCACGATTTCGCCCCGGCGACGAAGACGGCACTGGCCGAACGCGACGTTATCCCATCCGACGAGGTCCGCCCGCCGCTGGTCGTCGTCAATGATGACGGTAGGGAGACGATCGGCGACGCGCTCGAGGCCGCACTCGCAGTCGCCGAGCGGTATCGGTCTGACGGGCACCAGTGAGCGGGAGGCCGAACCCATCCCTCGACGCCTGCTAGCGGTTTCTTTCGCTACGGATCACTTTCAGTCCGCTCCCCTCACTTTAAATACTATGGGGCGCGAACAGCGGTATGCCTCCCAGTGAAACCAAAGAGGAGGCGAGACACTATGAGCGACGTACGACAGCACGCGGACGACATACATGCGCAGTTTTCGGACCACATAGACGTCGACATCGAGGACGTCGAGGAACGCCTGACGACGCTCGTCGACGAGTACAAAGTCCCGATCGACGAGGCACGCCGGAGCGTGACGAATCACTACCTCGAGGAAGCCGGCTTGGAGCGCGAGGACATCTCTGGCGGCGACAGCGAGGCGGCGAACATCGAGGACGTCGACGAACCCGAGGAGTGGATCGATCTCACCGCGAAGGTTATCGAACTCTGGGACCCGCGCAGTGACTCGGTCGCACAGGTCGGACTGCTGGGCGATCCGACGGGGACGATCAAGTTCACCAAGTGGGCGAAATCGGAGCTCCCGGCGCTCGAGGAAGGCGGCGTCTACGAACTTCGCAACGTCGTCACCGACGAGTACCAGGGCCGGTACTCGGTCAAACTCAACTCGACGACGGTGATCGAGGAACTCGACGAGGACCTCGAAGTCGGCAACGACACCAGCGAGATCGAAGGCGCACTGGTCGACATGCAACGCGGCAGCGGTCTCATCAAGCGCTGCCCGGAAGAGGACTGTACCCGCGTCCTCCAGAACGGTCGCTGTAACGAACACGGAGAGGTCGAAGGCGAGTTCGACCTCCGGATCAAGGCCGTCGTCGACGACGGCATCGACGCCCACGAGGTCATCTTCGACAAGGACGCTACCGAGGAGCTGACCGGGCTGAGCTTAGAAGAGGCGAAAGAGATGGCGATGGACGCCCTCGATACGACCATCGTCGCCGACGAGATCCGCGAGGACATCGTCGGCATCTACTACCGCATCGAGGGGCCGACGTTCGGTCGGTACGTCCTGGCCGACGATGTCGAGGAACTCGGCGGGCCAGCGGATCCCGAGGAACTGCTGATCAAAGCGAGGTCGATGTAATATGAGCCAATCTGAACTCACCCGCGAAGTCGCCCGCCGCGTCTTCGCCTCGGAATTCAACGATTCGACGTACGCCTTCAAAGAGAGCGACGACGAGCGCGCGCCCAACTACGCGTTGCTCCCGACGGGCGACCGCGCCAACCGCGTGTTCGTCGCCGGGACCCTGACCGAGACCGAAGACGTCGGCGACGAAAGCGAGTACTGGCGGGGTCGGGTCGTCGACCCGACCGGGACGTTCTTCGTCTACGCCGGGCAGTACCAGCCCGAGGCCGCCTCGGTCCTGCGGGAGACGGAACCGCCGGCCTACGTCTCCATCGTCGGCAAACCCCGGACCTACGAGACCGACGACGGCACCATCAACGTCTCCCTGCGGCCCGAATCGATCGCTGTTGTGGATGACGAGACACGCGACCGCTGGGTCGTCGAAACGGCCGAGCGCACGCTCGATCGCATCGAAGCCTTCGAGGAGTGGGAAAGCGAACAGGAGGCACCCGAAAGTGCCTCCACCGCACCAACCAACGAGTACGCCCAGATGGCCCACGAGCAGTACGACTCGCCCGTCGTCAACTACCGCAACGACGTGATCCAGGCACTCGAGAGCTTAGAGACCGTCGAAAACGACGACGCAGAAGCGACGATCTGACACGGCCACCAGCGGACTCGAGTCGCCCTGTTTTCCGCCGTCTGACAAATGGTTAAGTGTCGTGAACGACGACTAGGGACATCGATGGGGAACAAGAACAAGACCATCTCGTTTCGGGTCAACGAGGACGCGTTCGAGGCGCTGCAGGAAATCGCCGCCGAACGCGACATCTCGTTATCTGCGGTCTTTCGGGACTACGTCGACCAGCTCGTCGAACACGACGGCCAGGTCGAAGTCGTCCCCGAAGCCGACCTCGAGAACTGCGCGAGCGAGGACGACGTCTCGTTCCCGCCGACCGTCGAAGTGCCAAAGCGATTCATCCGCGAACACGAGCGGCTGGAACTCGAGGCCGAGCACCTCCGAGAACAACTCGACGAGTACAAAGGCTACGTCAACGAGCTACAGGACCGACTCGAGGACGAGGACGACGACGAGGAGATCCTCCTCGACGAGTTAGACGACGAGAACGACACGTATCAGCTTCGGTAACCGCACCGCGCCAGAGACGGTCCTTTGCTACTGACAGCAGCGTCGACTCGAAAGCGGTCTTTGCGTTGATTTCGATGGTCTCGTTCGGTCGCTCAGATCACTTTGTAGACTGTCAGCTATCGCTCGGGAAGACCGAATCGCGTCACGATGGCGCAAGTCTTATGTACATATGAGTACGTCGATGTACAATAATGAACTCCGATACGGAACTCGCTCCCGCGGTGCAGTCGATTCTCGAGGCGGCTCGGGAGCGGTCGGGTGGTAAGGGCGTCGATGTCGACGCACGCTCGTTTCCCGACGCGCTGGCCGACGCCGAGGCCGCGGGGCGAGTCCCAGTGATCGCGGAGGTAAAACCGACGAGTCCGACAGCCGATGGGACGCGAGACGACGATCCAGTCGAACTGGCCCAGTCGATGGTCGACGGCGGCGCGACGGCGCTCTCGGTGCTGACGGAGCCGACTCACTTCGGCGGCTCGCCCGAAGCACTGGCACAGATTCGGGAGGCAGTCGACGTCCCCGTCTTGCGCAAGGATTTCGTCCTCGACGAAGCCGGGATGGACGTCGTCGAGGCTGACCTCCTGCTTTTGATCGCGCGGTTCGTCGACGATCTCGAGGGACTCATTGTCGCCGCCCGCGAGCGCGGCTTTCAGCCGCTGGTCGAAGTGCACGACCGCGACGAACTCGAGACCGCGCTTGAAGCGGGGGCCGAAATCATCGGCGTGAACAACCGCGATCTTGGGCGACTCGAGGTCGACCTCGAAACCTTCGAGTCCGTCGCGCCCGAGGTACCGGCTGACGTGACACTGATCGCCGAGAGCGGGATTTCGTCGCCGGCAGACGTCCGACGGATGCGCGAGGCGGGCGCCGACGCGTTGCTCGTCGGCAGCGCCATCATGGACCACGGCGCGGGCGACAGCGACGTGACCGAAAACACGCGGCGACTGGTAGAAGTGGAATCAAGCAATCGAGACGGAGACGACATGAGCGATCACGACGGAGACTGTTAGATATGAGTACGGAACGCGAACGCGACGGAGAGAGCGGTCGAACGGGAACGTTCGGCGAGTACGGCGGCCAGTACGTCCCCGAGGCGCTGATGCCAGCCGTCCAGGAACTCGAGGATGCCTACGAACGCTACGTCCTCGAGAACGAGGACGGCTTCATGGACGAGTTCCACGAGCGGATGCGCGCGTTCGGCGGGCGACCGACGCCGCTCCAGCGTGCGGACCGGCTGAGCGAGCGCTACGACCGCGAGATCTACCTCAAGCGTGAGGACCTCGTCCACGGCGGAGCTCACAAACTCAATAACGCGCTCGGCCAAGTCTTACTCGCGAAATACATGGGCAAAGAACGGATCATCGCCGAGACCGGCGCGGGCCAGCACGGTACCGCGACGGCGATGGCCGCGGCCCACCTCGACATGCCCTGTGAGATCTACATGGGCCGAACCGACGTCAACCGCCAGCGCCCCAACGTCTACCGGATGCGGATGAACGGAGCCGAGGTGAACCCGGTCGACGCCGGCAGCGGCACCTTAAAGGAGGCGATCAATGAGACGATGCGCGACTGGGCGACCACCGTCGAACGGACCCACTACGTGATCGGCTCGGTCGTTGGTCCCCACCCGTTCCCGCAGATGGTCCGTGACTTCCAGTCGGTCATCGGCACGGAAGCCCGGAAACAGGTCCAAGAGCAGGCGGGCCGGCTGCCCGACAGCGTCGTCGCCTGCGCCGGCGGCGGCTCGAACACGATGGGCACCTTCCACGCGTTCGTCCCCGACGAGGAGGTCAACCTCTACGCCGTCGAGGCCGGCGGCTCGAGCCTCGAGATCGACGAAGCCGAAGGCGTCGCGCCCAACTCCGCGACGCTGTCGACGGGCACCGACGGCGTCCTCCACGGCGCGATGACGAAGCTCCTCCAGAGTCGGGAGGGCCAGATCATGGAGTCTCACAGCGTCAGCGCGGGACTGGACTACGCCGGCGTCGGCCCGGAACTGTCCCATCTCGTCGAGACGGGCCGCGTCACGCCCGCGAGCGTCGACGACGAAGTCGCACTCAACGGCTTCCACCGGCTCTCCCGGCTCGAGGGGATCATTCCGGCACTCGAGTCCAGTCACGCGCTCGGCTACCTCGAAGAAGCCCATGAAGACCTCGGCGACCTCGTCGTCGTCAACGTCTCCGGTCGCGGGGACAAGGACTTAGAGACGGTGCTCGAGGAGACGGAGAAACGCGATCTCGCGGCCGCACCTGAAGTGGAGGTGTTCGACCAGTGAGCAACGATCGACAGTACGACAGCGACATCGAGGCTGCCATCCGCGAAAACCACCCCGCCCTGATCACCTACATTACCGCGGGTGATCCATCGCTTGCGGCCACCAAGGAGTACGTCGAAGCGCTCGATCGTGGCGGAGCGGATCTGATCGAACTCGGCCTGCCGTTTTCGGAGCCGATCGCCGAGGGGCCGACGATCCAGGCTGCGATCAACCGCGCGCTCGAGGCCGGGACGACCCCGCAGGCCTTTTTCGAGCTAGTCGACGATATAGAGACCGAGGCCCCGCTGCTGGTGATGACCTACTACAACATGATCCTCCAGTACGGCTCGGAACCCGACGTTCGACCCTTTGTCGAACGCGCCGCCGAGGCCGGCCTCTCGGGGATCATCGTTCCCGACCTGCCCGCCGAGGAGTCAGAGCCGCTCCGTGCGGCCTGTGACGACAACGGGCTCGATCTCGTCTTCATCGTCGCGCCGACGACCGAAGGCGAGCGCCTCGAGACGATCATGTCCCAGGTCTCGGGCTTTGCCTACGTGCAGGCACGGCTCGGGACGACTGGTGCGCGCGCGAACGTCTCGGGGGCGACCCACGACAGCCTCGCGCGGCTCTCGGAGTACGACGTGCCCAAGGCGGTCGGCTTCGGCGTCAGCGAGGGTGACCACGCCGCCGAGATCATCGAGGCCGGCGCTGACGGCGTCATCGTCGGCAGCGCACTCATCGATCTGATCGCCTCGAGCGACGAGCCAGACGCGGCAGTCGACGCGCTCGAGGCCAAGGCCCGCGAACTCAAGCGGGGTGCCCGCCGTGGCGCGGACGACGCCACGGTCGATCACGAAGACGCACCAGAACCAGAACAGCCATAACTGCAAGCTTGCTACACTCCCGCAATGACCACAGGAATTGACGCACGACTCGAACGGATCGGGACAGACGGATCGTACGTAATCATCCCAATGGACCACGGCATCACGATGGGTGCCGTCCAGGGGCTGAAAGACATCGAGGCGACCATCGACGGTGTCACCAGCGGCGGCGCGGACGCAGTCCTCACCCAGAAAGGGATCGCACCGCGCGTCCACGACAACAAAAACGGCCAGGGCTACATCGTCCACCTCAACGGCTCGACGACGATCGGCCCCGACGAGCAGGACAAGCGGATGACCGGGACCGTAGAGGAGGCCGTCCGGGTCGGTGCCGACGCCGTTTCCTTCCACATCAACGTCGGTTCGGACCACGAACCCGACCAAATCAGCCAGCTCTCGGAGGTCACCGAGCAGGCCCAGCGGTTCGGGATGCCAGTGCTTGCGATGGCCTACGCCCGCGGCCCGGGCGTCGACTCCGAGGACCCCGAAGCGCTCGGCCACGCGGTCCGACTCGCCGAAGAACTCGGCGCTGATATCGTCAAAACGGGCTACAGCGGCGACGCCGACAGCTTCCAGCACGTCGTCGAGTCGACCCGGCTCCCGGTCGTCATCGCCGGCGGCTCGAAAGGAACCGACCGCGAGACCATCGAAATGGTCCGCGGCGTGATGGACGCCGGCGGTGCCGGTGTCTCGATGGGCCGGTCGATCTTCCAGCACGACGACCCCGAAGCGATCGCCCGCGCGGTCGCCGGCGTCGTCCACGACGATCTCTCGACTGAGGATGCACTGGCCGAAGCAGGACTCACGCTCGAGGCCTGATACGGTCTGCTGTCACTGGTTACCGGCGTATCCGCATGACGAGTTGCAGATGCGCCAGAAATGACTGACAGAATACCGTATGAACGACCCGTTCTCCGCTTGATTTCTCAGATCAGTTTTCAGCTATCCGGATAGTGGCCGGTCCATGGCCGGACCCGCTCGAGAGCCCCAGCAACCGCGAGCACGTCCGCTTCCGCGTACCGTCGACCGACGATCTGCAGGCCGACCGGCAGCCCGTCGTCGGTGAGCCCCGCGGGAACCGACGCGACCGGATGACCGGTCAGATTGAACACCCAAGTGAGCATCGCATCGGTCGGGATGCCGTCGACTGCCTGTCCGTCGATCGTCGTCGGATACCGATCGGCTAGCCGTTTGCCGTACGGCGGCACCGTCAGCGTCGGCGTCACGAGCGCGTCGTGGCCGGCCAGCGCCTCTTCGATCGCGTCGTAGGCCTGCGCCCGGGGGCCGTTCGCGAGCCGTTCCTCCACCGCACTCGTGTCGTCGGCCAGCGCGACCGTCGACAGAAGGGTTTCTTCGACATCGGCGGTCTCGAGGTCGATCCCGAACCGTTTTTCGATCCGGGCCGCAAGCGCGGCGAAGTAGCCGCCGACCTGCGTGTAGTACGCCGATCGCAGGGGTTCGTAGTCCGGCAGCGAAACGCCGACGTGGTCGACAGTCGTTCCCGCAGCCGCGAGGTCGTCGACGGCATCGCCGACGATCGCACGGACGGTCGGATCGACGGGCTGTAAGTCCAGATGTGGGCTATAGCCGACGGAGAGATCGTCCGCCGGTCGACCCGTCGCCGGGAGCACGTCGTCGCCGTCGGGCACGCTGAGCGGATCGCGGTCGTCCTGTCCCGAGAGGATATCGAACGCGAGCGCGATGTCCTCGGTCGAGCGGGCGATCGGGCCACCGACCATGAACGGTGTATGCGTCCCGAAAGCATCGAGCCGCGAATCGGTCGGCACGCGTCCAAAGGTGGGTTTGAGGCCAACGACGTTACAGCACGAAGCCGGCACTCGAAGAGAGCCGCCGATGTCCGAGCCGGTGGCGAACGTCGCGAGACCCGCCGCGACCGCCGCCGCGGAGCCACCGGAGGAGCCGCCGGCGGATCGTTCGAGATCGAACGGCGTCGCCGTCGGTCCGACGAGGCGGTTGTCGGTCTTGATCGTGTGGGCGAGCGCCGGCGTGTTGGTGGTGCCGACGATCACCGCGCCGGCTGCCTCGAGTCGCTCGACGGTGATCGAGTCAGTGCTGGCGACGTGGTCCGACAACGGCGCCAGCCCCATCGTGTTCCGGACGCCTGCCTTCCGATCCCGGAGATCCTTGATCGCGATCGGGACCCCATGCAGTGGGCCGAGATCCTCACCAGTTGCCGCTGCACGGTCGGCCTCGCGGGCACGTTCTCGGGCTGCGTCCGCGATGACCGTCACGTAAGCGTTCAACGCGTCGGTCGCCTCGATCCGCTCGAGGAGGGTCTCGACGACTGCCAGCGAGGACCGCTCGCCGCGTCGGATCGCATCCGCGAGGTTCCGTGCGGACGAGGTGGTGTCAGTGTTCATGAACTATCGACCCGGTTCGAGATAATAAAGGCCCGGGTGGCTGCTCGCCCGAAACGCGCTATCGGCTCGAACCACCGGACCGCTTAGTGACAGTGCGTATCCAGATGTACGTCGCGATCGTCGTAGCGCGGCGAGAGTTCGACAGTAGCGTGGTCGACGCCATAGCCGGCGAGTTCGTCGTGGACCCGGCGTGTGACCGACTCGGCGTCGATCATCGTCTCGACGTCCGTTTCGACGTGAACCGTCGCGACCGTGATCTGGCTGCAGATCTGCCAAGCGTGGAAGTCGTCGACCGCGGTGACGCCCTCGAGATCGCGGATATGCGACCGGATTTCGTCGCTCTCGAGTGGCATCTTGAGGAAGAAGATTTCCCCGCTGCCGCGCAACACGGTGGCTGCCGACCAGGCCACGACGACGGCGATCAGCGCTGCCGTGATCGGATCGATGATGCGGATCCCGGTCAGCTCGATCGCCAGCACGGAGACGATGACGGCGACCGAACCGCCGGCGTCGCCTAGCAGATGATAGAACGCGCCCCTCTCGTTGAGGCTCATCGCGTCGCCGTGGAGGACGTAGACGGAGCCGACGTTGACCAGCAATCCGCCAACAGCGATGGCGATCGTCGGCCCGGTCCCGATCGCGATCGGCTCGAGGAATCGCTGATAGGACTCCCAGAGGATGAACGCGATCATCGGCAGGAGGAGGAGGCCATTCAGAAAGGCGGCGAACGGCTCGAGGCGGTGGAGGCCGTACGACCAGCGATCACCGTTGCCGTAGCCTTCGGCGACGTAGGCGGCGGCGAAGGCCATCACGTATGCGAGCGCGTCGAACAGCATGTGGACGGCGTCGCTGATGAGTGCGACCGATCCGAACGCCAGCCCGCCGGTGAGTTCGACGAAAAAGCCGACGACGTTGATCAGTGAGACGGCGGCGAGTTTGCGGCTACTCGTCGACTCGTCACCGTGACCGTGTCCATGCCCGCTGTGGCCGTGCTCGTGGCCGTCGTGTGAGTCGTCGTGGGCGTGCGCCGACTCGTTGGGGCTCATTGTGAGTCGAACTCGGTGCGTCCATCTTATTAATTCAACTGCTATTAAATGCCGTATAGGCTAGCAACCTTAACAAAATTATGTAACTATATTACTAATACTTCGGCGGCTGGGTCATCGACCGTCCGCGGTGGTCGACCCACCGGAAGAATTTCGGAACCAGTCACCCTTCTCGAGTTCGTGACAGACGGGGAGACTAACACGCTCGACGATGAGATCATCGCCCGCGCGCGGATTCACGCCCGCGAGGTACGCGACGAACACGAACTCGCGGTCGACCTGTCGGCCCTCGAGTGGACCGTCTCGGCGCGAGCGCGCCGCCGGGCCGGGGCATGTCGGTGGCAGCCGGATCGGGAGGTGGCGACGATCGTCCTCGCTCGGCGGGCCTACGAGCGGTATGACTGGCCCACGTTCGCGGCCGTCGTCCGCCACGAACTCGTTCATGCGTGGGAGTTCCAGCAGTTCGGCGACTCCGGTCACAGCGACCGGTTTCGCGAACGAGCGGCGACGCTCGAGGCACCGCGTTACTGCGCTGCGTTCGCGGAGCCACGATACATGCTCCGCTGTCTCGCGGGTAGCTGTGACTGGCGCGCAAAGCGCTATCGGGCATCGAAGCCAGTGAAATTACCCGACCAGTACCGCTGTGGGGCCTGCGGCGGGACCTACGAGGTCGAACACACCGAAAGCGGTCGGACGTGGACGACCGCGAGCGGCTACGGCGGCGCGAAAGCGGCGCTCGGCGACGACTGGTAGCACGACGGCGCAAGTCAGCCCGCTTCGATCCTCGACAGCGACAGCGTCTCGACAGCCCATCCGCTGGGTGGGGGAGCAGATGGCTTTCACCGTCCGATCACAGTGTCTCGCCGAAGAACGACCGTCTTCGAAGACGTATCGAGTTGACCGCGGAACACTTATTCGCCTCACGACACCTGTTTCTGGTATGGGAATACTCGAGCAGATGCTGGGGAAGACACGCCCCGGGGAACAGGGCATCGAAGGGCAATCGTACACGCTTCCGAAGGAGACACACGACTTCGTCTATCCCGTCGCGATCCGGCGCGACGAACTCGAGGCGTTCGCCGAACTGGTCGCAGCTGAAGCGGACGCGCCGCCGCTTGCGGACACCAGCGACGACCTCCAGTCAGTCTTCGACGGAATGATCGGCGAGGGAGAGGTCAACGCCGAGGAGTTGGCCGAGCAGTTGTCCAGCCCCCGGCAGGCAGTCGAACCCATACTCGCCACCTGGCAGGACGCAGTCGACCAGGACATCGGCGTCGTCTACGCCCGCGTGGGTGCCTACGAGAACCTGCTGGCGTTCGTCAAGTTCTGCAAGCAACGTGACGAGGACGGCGAGGATCCGTTCGAACTCCCCGAAACCTTCTCCGAGGCGGCGGCGCTGCTCAAACGGCTCGAGGCGGGAACCGATACCCAGTACCGTGCGCTGGTCCACACTGATCTCTTGCCCGACGAATAACGGAACCCCGAAAACGGCTCTGTCTCCGGTGGCTTAGACGATCGTCTCGAGTGTCTCGAGCGACGCGAGTTCGTAGGTCGGCACGTGCTCGCTGGGTTCGTCGCGACCGAGGTCGAGCCAGGCCGAGTCGAGTCCCATCGCGTTCGCGCCCGCGATGTCGGCATGGAGCGAGTCGCCGACGTGAATCGCCGCGTCCGGCGTGACCGCGAGTTCGGTCAGTGCGCGTTCGAACGGTGCCGCGCTCGGTTTGGGAGCGATGCCCGCGCTCGGTTCGGTAAACACCCGCACGTCGAAGGCGTCCTCGATACCCAGCGTCCGGAGCTTCTGGGTCTGTGTCGGTCGACCGCCGTTCGTGATCAGTCCGACGTGGGCCCGGTCACGGGCGTACTCGAGGGCGGTTCGTGCGCCGGGACGGAACTCGACAGCGGTTGGATCCCGAACCTCGAGATACTCAGAGGCGAGTGTCGGCGCGATCTCCGTTTCGACGCCGGATCGGTCTGCGACTTCCGCGAAGAGGTGTTCGTAGAACTCGCGGTCCGTCTCGGCGGTCGGCAGGTCCGGAACCGCCGCTCGCAGCTCTGCTGGCGTACAGAACTGCTCGTGGCCGGCCCGGTCGAACGTCGCCTCGAGCAACTCCGTGGCGTCCTGCGTCGGCTCACAAAGCGTGCTGTCGAGGTCGAAATAGACCGCGTCGTAGGCTGCCATCTATGCTACTGTATGAGCGCGGACGTTCTCAACGTTTCGCCGACGAACTGGACTAGCTGTCGTTGGAATCACTAGCTAGACACCCTCGAAAGTCCAACCCGACGGTAGTTTGCCTGGGTGGCTGAAACGCGCCGATTGGTCGGATGGGGTTCGACTCGAGTCCACACAGCACTCCCACGAGCAGCGTTCGTGGGGTCGGCTGTGACAGGGTGGCTGCCTGTGGCGCTCGGATAGATCCTGCGGCCTCGTCATCGCTGCCCGATTCGCCACGTTCAAGCCGGTTCCCTTCGAGGGTCGATTTATGACGCGAACTGTCTGGGTAAAAGCCGACGACGCCGTCGGTGACTGGGACGACCGCCGAGCGCGAATCACCGCCGCGCTCGAGGCGGGTGCAGACTGGGTACTGGTCGACGAGGACGACGTCGAGCGTGTCCGCGAACTCGGCGACATCAACGTCGCAGCGTTCCGGACCGACGGCGACGTGACGCTGGTCGACGACATCGACGACGCCGAGAGCGACGACGAGCCGCCCACACAGGCCGACGCCATCATCGTCGGGAAAGAGGGCGAAGGCGACGCGACGATCGACCTGCCGGAGGACTTCTCCGGTTCGGCGGACCTCTCGACGCTGCGCCGCGACGGCGACTTCGAGCGAGGCGCGTACGTCCGTATCCTCAGCAAGGAGTACGAACACTTCGCCGAGACCGCCGCCGAGGAAGCCGACCACACGATCGTCGTCGGCGAGGACTGGACGATCATTCCCCTCGAGAACCTGATCGCCCGTATCGGCGAGGAGACAGACCTCGTCGCGGGCGTCACCAGCGCCGAGGAAGCCAAAACGGCCTTCGAGACCCTCGAGATCGGCTCCGACGCCGTCTTGCTCGACTCGGACGATCCCGACGAGATCCGCAAGACCGTCGAGGTCCGCGACGAGGCCGCCCGCGAGAGTCTCGATCTGGAGTACGCCGAAGTGCTCGACGTCGAACGGGCCGGCAGCGCCGACCGGGTCTGTGTCGATACCGGAAACCTGCTCGAGCACGACGAGGGGATGCTCGTCGGCTCGATGAGTCGCGGGCTGGTGTTCGTCCACGCCGAAACGGCCGAATCGCCGTACGTCGCCTCACGTCCCTTCCGAGTCAACGCAGGTGCGGTTCACGCCTACATCCGCACACCCGACGGCGGGACCAAATACCTCGCAGGACTGCAAAGCGGCGACGAGGTACAGGTCGTCGACACTGACGGCAACACCCGCGAGGCCATCGTCGGTCGCGTCAAGATCGAACAGCGACCGATGTTCCGGGTCGCTCTCGAGACCGAAAGCGGCGACCGGGTGGAAACGCTGCTCCAGAACGCCGAGACGATCAAAGTCGCCGCCAAAGAGGGGCGCAAAGCCGTGACTGATCTCGAAGCCGGTGACGAGATCATGCTGTACTACGAGGACACGGCCCGCCACTTCGGCGAGGCCGTCGACGAGAGTATTATCGAGAAGTAACGGTTCGGCCCGTCGGGGCCGTTCGCCTCAACTGTCTTTCTCCGGGTCAGGGGCGTCGGGCTCGAGTCGCGTCGTACACCAGTGACAGAACTCGAGGTCCGGATCGACGTCTTTCCCACAGTGGGGACAGGTCGTCCCGTCCGCGTTCTCGTCGCCGCCGGACGGATAGCCGAGTGCCCGAAAGGTCGCGTCGATCGCGGCAAACAGGGCAATAAACGAGAGGGAAAACTGTGCCATCGGATCGGTGTCCTCGGCCATGGCGGTCGCCTGTGCGATGGCTTCGTCGTAACTCGCCGGTTGGGCGGCTGCGAGTTGCTCGATCGGGAGCAAGAAGGCACTCGCAGCGAGGAACAGACCAGCAAAAACGGCAGCGCGAAGCCAGTCACGAGCGAGGACGTGACCCGCACCGGGCAAGATCACCGAGAGACCGGCAGCGAGGATCGCGCGGAGCCATGTCATTGTCGGCTAGTGGGAGACCGCTGCCCTTAACATTCCGATTTCGGTTATTCTCGAGCGACAGACTGATCAGGCGCTACAAACGGGTGTGAACCACTCGGTGAATAGCTATGACTCGTTGCACGCGTTGACGGTCGTTTCGATCGTCGTCGATCCCGTCGTGGCCCTGATTTCGATCGGCACGGAAGCCGTAGCGTTACACGATGCACCACTCACATCGATCGAGCCGGTCTCGTCAGCTCCGACAGCGTCGTCGGGCGGGTCAACCGTCACGTTCGATGCCTGGTCGTTGGCTCCTGAGTCGGCAACGGTTGCCGCCTCGACCGAGAGTGGTTCCGGAAGACGGTTCGTCACCGTCACGACCGACCCGTTCTGCGTGCTGTTGAACGCCACCGACTGCTCCGACTCGTCGTCGGCGATCGCCACCTCGACCGGTCGTTCGACCGCAACCGAACTCACGCCGCCGCTCGAGACGAGAAGCGAGACGAGCGCGAGGCCGACCATCGCGAGCCCGAGTCGCGACGTCATCGCGGCGGGTCACCCCGTCCGATCCGATTGCGATGCGCGTAGCTCGTGTGCACGACCGCGGTAACGCCGAACATCGCAACGAAGATCGCCGCGAGTGCCGTGCCGCCGAGGTTGACGAACGGGAAGATCGCATACCGGGCGAGCACAGTCAGTGCCAGCCCGACGACGGTCAGCCCGAGGTAGACGTGGCTCCACGGGATGTCCTGTGCGGGGACGTACTCGAGGTACATCTGGAGTGCCGCCGCCTCGTCGGTCAGTTCGACGACGCCGCGGGACTGGTCGTACTCGATCGCGCCGGCCTCGTCGAGTTTCGGCAGGTGCGACTGCCGGAGCGCAGTGTAGACGCGCTTTCGCTTCTTCCAGGGCAGCTCGTCGGCTGGGATATCGTACTCCCAGGCTGAAATCGAGTCAACGAGCGACCGCAGGTCGACGCGTTGTTCCTCGGTCTGCTTGAGATAGTGGAGCACCCACCGCCGTCGACGGTTGCTCAGCATCGTGAATATCTCGTCACGTGTCAGTTCGTCCGTCCGCGATTCGTCTCGTTTCGAAAGCGTCGTCACCCCATCATCCCCCACCGACCCTGTTACCGGTTAGTCTGTTAATTAATTGGAAGCTATAGATCTCGACACCGACAACGACCTCGAGGACCGTTGCTCTGGTTCCGGCACGACCATCCCTGAACCGATTCAAACTGATATAACTGAAATGAACTGTCATTCGAGACAGATATGGGCTCGACGACGGTAGATAGAGGCGTTCTAATCCGACGTTTTTCGCTGACAAACGGTGGCTGCAGTGGTGGAAACCAGCCCATAGCAAAACCGGACACTCATGTCCGGTGAAACGACGTGCACCGTATCTCGTCGATACGTCGTCGCGTCAGCGAGGGCTAGAAGACGATGTCAGAAACGGGAGCAGGCGATGGGACAGTGCTTCGACGAGTGGCAACGATCGGTGTCGTCGTCCTCGTCGGTCTGTTGGTGTTCGGACACGTCCTCGGTGTGCCACTCGGGCTCGGCTACGTCGAAACCGGTAGCATGGAGCCGACGATCGACGCCGGCGACGGCTTCGTCGCCGTTCCGACCGCCGTCGCCGGTCCCGTCGAAGAAGGGGACGTCGTCGTCTACGATGCACAGGAGATCGAGGGCGGCGGGCTGACGACCCATCGAGTCGTCGAGAAAACCGATCACGGCTACGTGACGCGGGGGGATGCGAATCCGTTCACCGATCAAGACGGCGGCGAACCCCACGTCACCGACGGGCAGATCGTCGCGAAAGCCTGGCAGATACACGGCGAGGTCGTGACGATTCCCCACCTCGGGACAGCCGCGATGGCCATCCAGGGCGGACTCGAGTCGGCCCAGTGGTGGCTCGCGTCGACGCTCGGCGTCCGAGCGCTGGCCGGCAGTCAGGGACTCTCGTATCTCCTGCTCGGGTTCGGGCTGGTCGTCATCGTCCTATCGGCTGTGTTCGATGGGCGTGGAACGCCCGACCGCGAGCGCGCTCGAGCACGCACGCGTAGAGACGCGTTCGATGCTCGGCGACTCGTCGTCGGGATGGGGGCACTCGTCTTCGTGGTCGCGCTGGCGACGATGGTCGCGATGTCGGGCTCGGTCGAGATCGGCCTCGTGAGCGCCGAGTTCGACTCCGAGCGGCCCGACGTCGTCCCCGCAGGCGACACGAAGACACACACGACCGAACTGCGAAACGGCGGCGTGTTGCCGGTCGTGAGCATCACGGAACCGGCTAGCGACGGCATCGAGATCGACGACGACCCGCGGGTGCTCACCCACGGCGAGCGCGTCAACGCGACCGTCGCGCTGACCGCACCGCCGGAGACGGGCTACTACCTGCGCTCGTACACCGAACGCCGGTACTTCGCGGTGCTGCCGCCGCCAGTAATCGCTCGATTGCACGCGATCCATCCATGGGTGGCGATGACCAGCGTGGCGACCGTCGTCACCGGGCTGTTCGTCCTGCCGGTCGCGCTCCTCGCGGGCACCGGCACGATCAGAACCCGGTCGCGGCGGCGATCGGATTCGACTGACGGATTCTTGAAGTGATAGCTATGCACAGGAGACGTTCGACTCTGGGGAGGTATCGACAGTGAACAGCGATCGGTTACTCGTCCGGGCGCGAGCCGCGCTCGCCGAGTGGTACACCCTCGTCGTCGTGGTGTTGCTCGCGGTGGCGCTGGTCGGCGGCTGGGGGGCGTACACGTCGCTTGCCGGCCCCGCTGAGGAGATGAATCGAGACACGACCGAGTCGTGGTCGACGACCGGCAGCTTCGACCACAGTGCGGAAGTCACGTCGGAGAACGAGGTGTATCCCGTCGGCACGGAACTCTCCGATCGGTCGGTCTACTTCACCGACGTGACGCCCGAACTCGAGGGGACGTTCACCTACCGGTACGACGCCGACGCCGGCGACGTGACCGCCAACGTCGAACTCGAGCGGGTGATCCGCTCTGCCGACGACGAACAGGAGTACTGGGTGGTCAACGAGACGATCGCGGAGACGTCAGCCGAGGGCCTCGCACCCGGCGAGGAGGTGACGACCGACTTTGCGGTCGACGTTCCCGCGACGGTCAACGAGAGCGAACGCATCGAGGAGAGCCTCGGCGGCTCGCCGGGCTCGATCGAAACGGTCGTCGTCGCGACCGTGGCGCTGCAGGGGACGGTCGACGGCGAGTCCGTCGAGCGAACCGAGCAGTACGAGTTGGCGCTCGAGCCCGACGGCTCGACCTACACTGTCAGCGCCACTGAGAGCGACCGAGACGGGGGTCAGCAGACCGAGACCGGCAGCGAGGTCACGACTGCCTCCGCCGGCGGCCTCGGGCTGATTCTCCCGCTGGTGGTACTCCTGGGATCACTGGGCGGACTCGGTGCGATCGTCGCGGCGAGACACAGCGAGCGGCTCGCGCCCTCCGAGGTCGAACTCGAGCGCCTTCGAAGCGAGTACGAGCGCAAGGAATTCGACGAGTGGATCTCTCGCGGCTCGCTGCCCGACGAGGTTCGGGATCGGCCGCGGATCGAGGTGTCGACGCTCGAGGACCTGGTGGACGTGGCGATCGATTGTGATCGGCGCGTGCTCGAGGACGAATCGGCTGGTGAGTACTACGTGGTTGATGGAGAATCGCTGTACGCATACGAATCGGAGGAACTCGAGAACAGCGATCTCCAAGGTGAGACGCCTTCTGACGGGGAAGCGTTCACCGTCGAACCCGTGACTGATGGCAGCGAGATCGAGGACGAGGAGTGACCCCTCGATCGGCTGTGAAAGCCGGTCGCTTCGGTGGCTAGCTTTCCGCGTCACCTCGAATGCGGTTCGTCATTGCGAAGCGTTCACGGGGTCGTGGCTCGCCGTTCTTTGGCACGTTCGTACCCCCGTTTCCAGCCTTCCGTTGGTGTTGAGCATGTTGGGCAGCAGTGCACGCATGGTCGGGGTACGGTCAGGTGAGGATAGCGCCTCGAAAGAGAGCAGACAGAACGTCGCCTCGAGTTTGTCACCCATCTGTGGGCGAGTGTGCGAAGGGTGCGCCCAGAACGGACTCGAACAGTTATTCCACCACAGACAAAGTCGGTGATTCATGCCTTGAAACGGGTCGTCGATGAGGCCAGTTCACAGCGTGCCGGTCTCGCTATCGAAAACGTCACGAGTTGATTATGATCCTGCTACCGTCGGTTAGACGGTCCCCAACATCTCTCGCTTCGAGTAAACAATTGTTTTCCCATCTCTGCAGACGGCCCGTGTCGAGACGACTGGCGATGGCTGCGGTCACCGCTGGCGGTGTATACAAAACAGGGAGTCTCCCATCACCCTGAATCGACGCGTCGAACTCGAGGTGGTCGACGATCGGTTGGTTGACGCGAGCTCGAGAGAGACGCGACAGGTGACAGAACTATGGAACGACGTAAATTCCTGATCGGAGCAGGGAGTACAGCTATCGGTGCAAGCGCGCTCGTCGGTTCAGGCGCATTCACGAGTGTAAGTGCGAATCGAAAGCTAGTGGTTGAGACTGCTGACGATGCTGACGCGTTGTTAGCGCTTGAGGCAGAAGGTACGCCGAACGCTAACGAGTATGTCGATGAGACCGGTAACGCAATATCAATCGATATCTCGACCGCAGCTGGCGACGGCGTCAATGACGACGCGAAAACCATCGTCCGGAATCTCTTCCAAGCGAGTAACGAGGGTTCACAGGCAGTGTACGTGTGGGCAGAAGGACTCCCGACTGGAGTCTCCATGTTCCATGACGACGACGGTGGAACGAACTACAAAATGACAGGTACCGGTAATAACCAGGGTGCATTCTCAGACACAAGCAATCTTGATCCCAGTGACCCAGCCGACGTAAACGACCCAAAGAACCCAGCAGGATACGAAGCTGCACCCAAGCTTACGGTCGGAGAGACCCTACACAACATTGGCCTCTCAGTCGATACTACAAATGGAGAGGTCAACTTCGACGATGACATCGTGATCAAAGCTGTCGCCGCGGCCGAGGTCGAGTAACTGGATTTAGCTGACGGGCGTAAACGTCGCGCCCGTTTGTTATAATCATGAAAAGACGACAGTTCATCGTCGGTCTAGGCGGGCTCGCGGCCAGTTCCAGTCTCGTGCTGGGATCCGATGCCTTCACGAGCGTCGGCGCCGAGCGTCGTTTAGACGTCCAGACCGTGGATGACAACGATGCGTTGTTGATACTCCAACAGCTCGGCGACGGTAAACGAAGTGTCGAGGACGATACACCCGAGAAAGTGGAGTTCAGCTTCCCCGGTCTGGAGGAACGATTAGATGACCCCCGTCTCGGACTCGGCGTCGACTCTGTGTACGAGTTTGACCGAGACGCTAACGAGTCAGGGGATCAAAATTCCACCGAAGGCCTGCTCCGCATCGAGAATCGGGGGACACAGACCGTCACGGTCTACTCCAAACACGAGACCAACTCCGAACTCGAGATCGAACTGTATGACGTGGCGGACGACGATGAAACGTCGCTCCGAGACGACCCTGCCGAACTCGGTGTCGGTGAACACGTCGACGTCGGATTCCGAATCCGGACGTTCGGGGCCGACGCTGGTACCTTCGACGAAACGCTCACGATCATCGCAGAAAAGACGGAGTAGGAACGGTGGGCCCGGTGCCGTTACGGCCGCGGGAAGATTTTCTTTTCTCCTTCGCGAACCAGTACACCGTTCTTCTCGGTTGAGATTACTGAGCAGTAATTAGGCGAGATCAGAAACGAGCCGTGACAGTGTCTCGAGGTCGTACTGTCCCGGCGCAGTCGCCTCCGCAGGATCGACAGGCGCATACCCAATTTTCGACCCGTACACCGGAGCCACCGCACGTGTGTGACTCCCGACCTCGCCCATCGCCATCGTGGCAACAGTGTCCCCGTGCGAGGTCAGCTGCTCGGTCGCCGACAGCAACGCGAGCGTATCGGCCTTCGATTCGGCTGTCACCGCCAGCTTCGCCACGTCGGCGTACTTGCCCGCCTCGGTTAGCGTCCGCACTAGTTCTTTCCGTGGCGGTGTCCCTTCGAAGTCGTGGGCCGACGCGACGATCGACACGTCGCGCTCGCGAGCCGTCTCGAGCACCCCCTCGGCTTCCCCATCCAAAATCGACTCGAGTTCGACGTCAATCGCCTCGACGGCCTCGAACGCGGTTGCCTCGGCCAGTGCCTCGAGTCGTCCTTCATCGTTAGCCTCACCACCCTCCCATTCGGCCCGGTTCGTCGCGAGGATCGGCAACTCGCCGTCGTAGGCCTCGAGCGCAGCCAGCGGCTCGTCGGCTAAGTCCATTCGAAATTCGATCGCATCGGCGTGCTCGCGGGCCGCAGGTTCGTCCGAGAGGTCGGCTGTCGACGCTGCGAGCACGAAGGAATCGAAGGTCAGTCCCATTGCTACGGAGTGCGGTCCAGCGCGACAAAAACGGTATCGTTCCGGCGAGTGCCGCGATTATGCCATTCCGATGGTCTCCTCGGCCTCGAGGAGCTCGTGGTACCGGTTGCGGATGGTGACTTCGGAGATGTCGGCAACGTCGGAGACGGCAGCCTGCGTGGTCTTCTCGTTGGTCAGCAGTGCGGCGGCGTAGACCGCGGCGGCCGCAAGGCCGACCGGCGACTTGCCGCTGTGGACGCCCTTCTCCTTGGCGTTCTGGAGCAGCGAGCGCGCGCGGTGTTCGGCCTCGTCCGAGAGTTCGAGCCCCGAGGCAAAGCGGGGGACGTAGCTCTCGGGGTCGGCGGGCTGGACCTCGAGGCCGAGCTCGCGGACCACGTAGCGGTAGGTGCGCGCGATTTCGTTTTTCTCGACACGGGAGACGTCGGCGATCTCGTCGAGGCTCCGGGGGACGCCGGCCTGGCGGGCGGCAGCGTAGACACAGGCCGTGGAGACGCCCTCGATGGAGCGCCCAGGAAGAAGGTCCTCGTCGAGCGCGCGCCGGTAGATGACGCTGGCCGTCTCGCGGACGTTCGTGGGGAGGCCGAGCGCGGAGGCCATCCGGTCGATCTCGCCGAGTGCCTGTTTCAGGTTGCGCTCCTTGGAGTCGCGCGTGCGGAAGCGCTCGTTCCACTTGCGCAGGCGCTGCATCTTCTCGCGCTGGCGCGAGCCAAGCGAGTTGCCGTAGGCGTCTTTGTTACGCCAGTCGATGTTCGTCGAGAGCCCCTTGTCGTGCATCGTGTTGGTCGTGGGCGCGCCCACGCGGGACTTCTCGTTTTTCTCGGCGGCGTCGAACGCACGCCATTCGGGACCGCGGTCGACCGAGTCTTCCTCGACGACCAGTCCACAGTCCTCACAGACCGTCTCGCCGTGTTCGTCGTCAACGACGAGCTGGCCGGCACATTCGGGACAGACCAGGTCTTCGTCCTCGGTTTCGGTCTCCTGTTCGTTCGTTTGGGGTTCGCTACGTCGTACTCTCGTGTTCGATGGTGCGTTAGTCATACGGTGGCGAGTGCTGCCCGGCCGAACCGATCGCAAAAGCCCGGACGGATCCGTTACCTCCCACGTTCAGACACTCGAAGGATAAGGGTTTCGAAATCTCAGCCAGATAAGCCTCGAAAACGGGTAATTCGGGCAAAAGAGTATGATAGATAGAAACATTAAAGCACAGTATCAGCCGAACCGGAGCCACCAACTGTCCGCCGTTCGAACGGTCGCTATGAAGCTTGCAGTCGGCAGTACAAACCCTGTCAAGGTCGACGCAGTCGAGCGAACGCTCGAGCCATACGAACCGACCGTCGTCGCCGTTGACGTCGACTCCGGGGTGGGCGAACAGCCGTGGTCGATCGAGGAAACCGTCGCCGGCGCCGAGAACCGCGCCCGGCGAGCGCTTGCGGCGACCGATGCCGACTATGGCGTCGGGCTCGAGGGAGGGGTGGCGCGACTCGAGGGCGTGCCGGGACTCTCGTTGATCATGTGGGGAGCCGTGACCGACGGCGATCGACTGGAGCGTGGCAGTGGCCCGGCACTGCGGCTTCCCGACAGCGTCGCCGAGCGGGTTGACGCCGGTGCGGAGTTGGGGCCGGTGATGGACGACCTGCTCGGAACTGACGGCCTCGCCGAATCCGAGGGTGCTGCAGGCGCGCTGACGGCTGGGCTGACCGATCGAACACGGGCACTCGGTGAAGCGGTCGCGTGTTCGATCGGCCCGTTTCTCACGGCGTATTACGGCGGCGACGATTGACGCCCGTCGAACGGCTGGCGCGCTTGACGGTCGATCCACTGATCTGATCACATCGACCAGTAATCATCACGATCAGCTGAGTGTCAGAACCACGAATGGTTTAACCGGCTGTACCAACGGACCCTTTCCGACCGATTATTCATCTCTTACTCGCGGGTAAAACCGCATGACTGGAGCCAGTTAACCGTGCGTACCAAACCCCCTAAGGTCGATCCTGTCATCCACAGATGTATGAGCACTGCAATGGCCCCCGACCTCACGAGCAAACAACAGCGGATTCTGGAGTACCTTCGGAACAACGCGGCGACGAAGACGTACTTCAAATCCCGCCTCATCGGCAAGGAACTCGGGATGACGGCGAAAGAGGTCGGGTCGAACATCACCGCCCTGCAGGAAGGCAACTACGACGTCGAAATCGAGAAATGGGGGTACTCCTCCAGTACCACCTGGAAAGTCGACGTTTAACGCCATCTCGGCATCCGGTGCCATTTCAGCTCGTTTTTACCGATCGTTTCGACCGTCGCCACCCAGCGACCAGCGACGCCGAACTCTCTTTTCGCTGCACGCCCTCCATCCGGATAGATGACGACGGTACTGTTCGACATGGACGGGGTCCTCCTCGAGGAGCCACGCACGGACCCGCAGGTATACGCCGACGCAGCGGACGCGGCCCTCGCCGAACTGGGAGCCGAACCGACGCCGGCCCAGCGTCGCGACTTTAGAACCCACGAGTACGAACGGATTCGGACACACTGCGAGGAGCTCGGAATCGATCCGGCACGGTTCTGGACACTGAAGGAGACACACGCCTCGAGTGGCACGCACGACCGCCTTCGGTCGGGTGAGCGCGGCATCTACGAAGACGTTGCGGCGATCCGCGAACTGACCGATCGAACTACGACCGGTCTGGTCACCAACAATCGCCAGGAAACAGCCGAGTTCGTCACGGAATTCGTGGGAATCGATTTCGACGTCGTTCGCGGGCGCGATCCGACACTCGAGGGCTACGAACGCCGCAAGCCAGATCCGTACTACCTCGAGGAGGCACTCGCCGAGCTTGACGTCTCCGACGGGCTCTACGTCGGCGACTCCCCGAAAGATGTCGTCGCCGGACAGGCGGCTGGCCTCGAGACCGCGTTCCTCCGGCGGTCGCACAACCGCGAGCGCGAGTGTCCGCCGAACGCGACCTACGAACTCGAGTCACTGACCGAGGTGCTGTCGGTCATCGACGAACCAGTACTGTAAGACGATCCGACCTACGAACTCGAGTCACTGACCGAGGTGCTGTCGGTCATCGACGAACCAGTACTGTAAGACGATCTTACCGGCTGCTAATAGTGGCTTAGCCGCGGTAGTCGAGTAACTGATCGGCGTTCCGGGCGAAGTTTTGTGCCCGCTCGCCGAAGGAGTCGGCGTGACCGACGACCAGTAACAACACCGCTTCCGGGCGCTCGACGGCGTAGCCATCGTCCCGCGAGAGGAGGCCGGCCTCCTCGAGTTGGCCGGCGTACTTGCTCACCGTCGGGGCCGAGACGTCGAGCGCCTCGGCGAGGTCGCCGGCGGTGGCGTCGGGATTCGACAGGAGTTCGATCAGCATGCCGCGCGGGGTCTCCCGCCGCAGATAGCCAAGCGCCCGTTTCTCGAATTCGTCGAACCGACCGGCTGTGACGAAGCGTTTGTAGTCGCCGTCGCGATAACGCTCGATCGCACCCGCGTCCTCGAGCCGACGCAAGTGATGTTGGGTTTCGCCGGTGCCGAGCTGGAGGTCGTCACGGATCTTCGAGAAGTGCGCACCGGGCGTCGTCGAGAGATAGCCCGCGATCGCGTCGCGGGCGTCGCTTTCACCCGTTTCGGCCGCCGCCGAACTCGATCGGCCAACCAGCGGGGAGGCGGCACCGAGAGCGGCAAACCGGCGGAGGGTCGCTCGTTTCTCGTCGTCGACCCCATCGGGTGCTGTCATTACTATCTATCGTCCAGCACGGCGCGCCCGGTAAAACCGGTTTCGCTCCGCTTTGTTCACTGAAAACTACTAATTAGCTCTCGAATACAGTTCGAGCACGTGATACAAAACGGGGGTGACTGCGGGCCAGCGCCGTCCGATAGTAGCCATGAGTTCGAAGGCGATGGAATTTCAGCGAAAAGCGACTCAAAAGGGGCGGCGCTGACCGACCGAGTCCGTCGTCAGTTGTTCGTCGCAGTATCCTCCGTGTCGTCGTTCGGCACGTCAGTGCCGCCGTCGGTCTGTCCCTGGAAGTCCTGATCCATTTCCTCGATGACCTCGTCCGGATCGGAGATCTCCGCGGGATCTTTTCCTTCCTTGATCGCCTGGGCCTCCTGTTCCATCGCCTCGACGTCCATGTCCGCCTCCTGATCGATCTCGCCGATGATCTCGGCGATGTCGTCGAGCCCGATCAGCTCGCGGGTTTCCTCGTCGAACTCGCGGCTCTCGAGTTCAGCGCCGTCGGCTTCGACGTCGCTGCCCGAGAGGTGCTTGCCGTAGCGCCCGACCAGCGAGGTGAGTTCCTGGGGCATGACGAACGTCGTCGACTCGCCCTGGCCGATGTCGGCGAGCGTCTCCATACCCTTGTCGATAACGGCGCGTTCGCCCATCGATTCGGCCGAGCGCGCCCGCAGGACCGTCGAAATCGCGTCACCCTGGGCCTCGAGGATCTGGCTCTGTTTCTCACCCTGGGCGCGGATGATCTCGCTCTGTTTGTCACCCTCCGCTTTCTCGACGGCACTGCGGCGTTCACCCTGTGCCTCGAGGATCATGGCACGGCGTTTCCGCTCGGCGGAGGTCTGTTGTTCCATCGCGCGCTGGACGTCCTTCGAGGGGTTGACCTCGCGGACTTCGACCGACTCGACGCGGATCCCCCACTCGTCGGTGGGTTCGTCGAGTTCCTGGCGGATGCGTGCGTTGATCTCTTGGCGTTTGTTCAGCGTGTCGTCGAGTTCCATGTCGCCGAGCACGGCACGCAGCGTGGTCTGGGCGAGATTCGAGACGGCGCGCTTGTAGTCGTCGACCTGGAGGAAGGCCTTCTTTGCATCCATCACCTTGATGTAGACGACGGCGTCGGCGGTCACCGGCGAGTTGTCCCGCGTGATCGCTTCCTGCCGGGGGACGTCAAGCGTCTGCGTTCGCATGTCGAACCGGTAGGTGTTCGAGACGAACGGCGGGACGAAGTTGATCCCCGGCTCCAAGAGTTTGCGGTACTCACCGAAGACTGTGAGGGCACGTTTCTCGTACGCGTCGACGATCTCGATCGCACTGAGCAACGCGGCGATGACGAGAACGAGGACGAGGGCACCGACGATTAACAGGGCACCGCCGGTAGTTTGCAGTGGAACCAATGATGTCACCATATTTCGGGGTTACGACGGCGGGGAGAAAAGCGTTCCCTTGTTTCAGCAACATATGCGCGAGAATGTCACTCAGTTTCCCGATCGTTCCGTCTCGGTTTCGGTCTCCCGCTCGTCGTCGACATCGTCAGTTCGCTCGCTGTTGGGTCGGTCGGTGGAATCGGGCTCGGGCTCGGACGACTCGTCCATGCGTGCAAGCGCCCGATCGATCTCGTCTTCGCCGAGTGCCTCAAGCGATTCGACCGTCAGTACGTTCCCGCCGCCCGGATCGAGAACGATGATCTCTTCACCCTCCGAAATCGTGCCATCGGTCGTCCGTGCGCTATAGTAGGGCGCAAAGCCGCCGCCGTCGAGTTTGACCTCGCCGTCGCGAGTCGTGACGGTCTCGGTGACGTAGCCCGTCCGACCGGCAAGCGAATCCGAGTCCGTCGTCCGGGCGGTCCCTTTCCCGCCGTAGAAGTCGAACTCCCGGTAGACGTAGGCCGCAGCGAGCCCGATGACGAGCGTCAATGCGGCCAAGATGAACGGGCTCGCTGCGGGCGGGAAGACCATACCCACGAGGCCGGCACCGACCAGCGCGATCCCGATGACGATGAGGTGGGCACCGGGCGAGATGGCCTCGAGGACCATCAACACGAGCCCCGCAACGAGCAACAACAGCGGGATATTCCCCACGAGGGATTCGACCATATGCGGGGTTAGGCCTTGTGCCGATTAAATGTTTACCGCACGGAAGAAGTGAGATAATCGGTCGAACGTGGACAGCTCACCCGAGCGGCAGCATCAGGAGGCGAGCGATGACGAGCACCATCGCAATCGCACCAAGCAAGACGAACAACGCGTTCTCGAGGTCGGGATCGCCGGGTTCGATCGGCGTCGAGCTGGCTTCGGGTGTATAGCCGTCAGACTCGGTCTCGGTCGCGTCATTGGCCCCGTCGTTCGCAGAGAGATCGAGCGGGATCCGATCGTCCTCGTCGGCTCGCTCGACGCGATCGGCCGGGCTCGAGTCGCTTGCCGGTCCGCTGTCCGGGTTCGCCGTCGACGACTCGCTCCATCGATCGTCGGCGTCGTCGCCGGGTCCGGACGGCTCGTTTGCCATACGCAGCTATACTGGCCCGGGCGTCAAAAACCCGCGGTCCGAACCGTGGCGGCGTGAGTAGAGGGGGCCCGGGCAGTCGCGAGTCTCAGGCACGCTCGTGTCGGTCCCCGATGTCGCCGCCGTAGACGACACCGTGTTCGGCGTCGAGGGTGACCGCTTCGCCCTCCGTCAGCGCCGTGACGTCGGCATCGCTGAGCATCGGAATCCCCAACTCACGCGCGACAAGCGCCGGATAGCCGGTCATTCCTCGCTCGGCGTTGACGATGCCGCCGAGGCGGCTCGTCTCGCCGGAAAACTCCTCGTCGAAGTCGGCAGGCAGTGCGACAATAGCCCCGTCGGGCACCGCCGAGAGGTCGCCGTCCGACAGATGGACGACCGGGCCGGTCGCCCGCCCCTCGACGACGACCTGGCCGGTCGTCAGCGTGTCGGCGGCGACGTGGACTTTCAGCATGTTCGTCGTGTTCGCCCCCTCGAGTTCGGTCATCATCCCACAGAGGACGACGACGGTATCGCCGCTTTCGGCGACACCAGCATCGAGGGCGGCCTGGACGGCGTTTTCGACGACGGCGTCGGCACCCTGCCCCGAGACGTCGGCGTACAACGGGGACACGCCCCAGCTCAGCGCGAGTTGGCGACGCACTTGCTGGCTCGGTGTCGAGGCGACGACCGGCACACCGGGGCGATACTTCGCCGTCTTCAGCGCCGTATAGCCGGACTCGGTCGCAGCCACGACGGCGTCCGCATCGATGTCCCGCGCAAGGAATCGCGCCGAGCGCGCGAGGGCGTCGGTCCGCGCCTCGCCCGAGGCTGGGACCCGCTGCTCGAGTAACTCGGCGTACTCGTTGGATTCTTCGACCTGTCGGACGATGCTGTCCATCGCGTCGACGACGGCCACAGGATGGTCACCGACTGCTGTCTCGGCCGAGAGCATGACCCCGTCGGTGCCGTCGAGGACGGCGTTGGCGACGTCCGAGGCTTCCGCGCGCGTCGGTCGACGAGCCGTGACCATCGAGTCGAGCATCTCGGTTGCCGTGATAACCGGGCGTCCCGCCTCACGGCAGGTTCGGATGATCCGCTTTTGGATCATCGGCACGTCCTCCATCGGACACTCGACACCGAGGTCGCCGCGTGCGACCATCACGCCGTAGGCCGCGTCGATGATCTCGTCCATGTTCTCGACCGCGCCGGCGCGTTCGATCTTCGCGATGATCGGGATGTCCGCCCCCAGTTCCTCGAGCACCTCGCCGACCTCGTAGACGTCTTCGGCGTCCCGGACGAAACTCGCCGCGACGAAGTCGACGCCTTTCTCGACTGCGAGCTCGAGGTCTTTCCGGTCCGATTCCGTGACGACATCCAATCCAAGTTCGACGCCGGGGACGTTGACCCCCTTCCGGCCGCCCAGTTCGCCGCCGGTGTCGACGCGGGCACGAACCCCATCGGCGTCGGTCTCGAGGACGGTCGTCTCGATCAGGCCGTCATCCAGCAGGACGCGATCGCCCGGCTCGACGGCGTCGATCGGCAGCGAGAGCCCGATCGTCTCCGGGGTTGCCTCGTCGCCGTCGACGAACCGGATCTCGGAGTCGGTCTCGAGCGTCACCGTCTCGCCCTCGGGCAGCGGTGCGGTCCGGATCTCCGGGCCTTTCGTGTCGAGCATGACTGCGACGGGTTCGGCTCGCTCCTCGTCGACATCGCGAACGCGGTCGATCAGGGCCGCACGATCCTCGCGAGTCCCGTGACTCGCATTCAGCCGTGCGACGGACATCCCAGCCGCGGCGAGGTCCCGAATCGTCTCCCGGTCGTTCGACGCAGGCCCTAGCGTACAGACGATCTTCGCGTTTCTCATATCGTGAGCTACCGCCAGCACTCCCTAAAAGATGGTCACTTACTCGCGTTCGAGTTGCTGTCTTCACCCTGTTGACCGTCGCCCCGTCGTCTGCCACGCCAACCGTTTTTTGCAGATCGCCCCTCCGACCCGACATGCCAACTTACGCTACGCTCGTCAATCTCGACGACCGCGATGTCCAGAACGCACAGGAACTCGCCTCGATCTGGGGCGAGATCAGAACGGAGTTCGAAGCGCACGGAGCGAAACTTCACGACTCCTATGCGGCCCTCGGCGGGTTCGACTTCCTCGTCGTCTTCGAGACCGACGACGACGAGGCAGCGTTCAAATCGGCGTTGACGCTCCACCGCCACGGCCTCGAGGGCGAGACGATGGAGGTCGTCCCGACCGAGGACTTCTCGCAGGTCGTCGACGAGGTGTGATTCATACGATCTGCTGTCAGTCAGTACCGGTGCACCCACGATCGTCCTGCGGGTGCACCAGTAACCAGTGACAGGAAACCGTATCAGTCCGCCGGTCGCTCGAGCAGCCGGGTCACGCGCTCGCCGCTGACGACTTCGGGGATGATGACCGCGTCGGCACCGGCTTCCTTCGCGACCGACTCGTACATCTCCTCACCGACGCGAACGAGGATTTCGGGTGCGTCGGTTGCCGTCCCGCTGACGACCGCGATCTGGATGTTGACGTTCGAATCGTCGATCGCGGCGACGAGTTTCGTCGCTCGCTCGACGCCCGCGGCGCGCAATGTCTGTTCCTGTCTGGCGTCGCCCTCGACGAGCAGATGACCGTCCTCTCGAACGCGTGCCGCGGTGTCTTCGTCGCGCTCGATGACGACGACCGTTCGGCCCGCGTCGGCGAGCCGGTTGGCGATCGTTCGTCCGAACATGCCGTACCCGCAGACGATAACGTGCTCGTCGCTGTCGTCGATTCGTCGTTGCATTGTTGCTCGTGATACCTCCGTTGGAATCCGTCCGCCGAACGTCTCGGTGACGACCGTTTCGCCGATCCACAGCCCCGAGAGGACGATTCCGACCGTCACCACGATGGCGTAAGCCTTCGTCGCTCGCTCGGGGCCAGCATGGTCCTGAAAGTGCAGGTCGATACTCGTCAGATCGACCAGCCAGAACGTCGCCTCGAGGGGACCGACACTGCCGAGAGCCGAGAAGCCGACGATGCCGGCGACGACGACCGTGGCGAAGCAGCCGATCGGGACCAGTGCCCGTCGCAGGACCGGTCGCCCTGCGAGGTGGGAAACGAATCCTCGGTGCACAACTGAGGCATGATAGCAGCCCACATATTTCTATCCGTTGGTGCAAACGTTAGTCGATCCGCACGGCTAACGTGACTACCAAGTCCGATATCGGCAAAAATTCGACGAACAGGACGCCGTTACTGGATCTTCTCGCCGAGCGCGGCGTTGCCGTGGGTCGTCAGCAGGTCCGCCTCGTCGCCCGCTGCGAGGATCATCCCGTTAGATTCGACGCCGAACAGCTCTGCGGGTTCCATGTTCGCCAGCAGCACGCACCGCGTCCCCGGCAGTTCCTCGAGGTCGTGGAGTTGCTTGATCCCCGCAACGACCTGGCGCGTCTCGAAGCCGATGTCGACCTCGAGACGCGCGAGGTCGTCGGCTCCCTCGATCCCCTCGGCGGCGACGATTTCGCCGACGCGGATGTCCAGTTCCTGGAAGTCCTCGAATCCGATCCGGTCCTCGAGCAGCGGCTCGAGATCCTCGGTGTCTGCCATATCGCTGGTTTCGTCCCCGTCGGTGTCGTCGCTTTCGGTTTCGGCCTCGTCGTCATCGTCAGCCGCGGCGGCTTCGACGCGTTCCTCGAGTTTGGCGGTTAGTTCCTCGACGCGCTCGTCTTCGATCTTCGCGAAGAGTTCGCCGGGTTCGTCGAAGGACTGTGGTGGTGCCGCGAGTGCCTCCTCGAGTTGGGCGTCGGCGATCTGGCCGTCCTCGCCGATCTGTGTCCACAGCGCCTGAGCCTTGTCGGGGGTGATCGGCTCGAGGATGACGGCGACTGCCTTGGCGATCTGGACACAGTCACGGATAACCTGTGCGGCCTTCTCGGGGTCATCGTCGGTGAGCTTCCAGGGCTCGTTGCGCTGGATGTACTCGTTGCCGAACTGTGCGAGCTGGGTCGCGGCCTGCCCGACACCGCGCATGGAGTAGTCGTTGACGTGCTCGCGGACGTCGGCGATCGCCTCCTCGATGCGTTCTTCGACCACCTCGGAGACTGCAGTGTCGGGGGTGCCCTCGTAGTTACGGTAGGCAAACAGCAGCGAGCGATACCAGAAGTTGCCGACGGTCCCGACGAGTTCGCCGTTGACTTTCTCCTGGAAGGCCTCCCAGGAGAAGTCGACGTCCTGCTGGAGCCCGCCGGTCGTCGTCAGGTAGTAGCGCAGCAGGTCGGGGTGGAACCCTTCCTCTAAGTACTCCTTCGCCCAGATCGCGCGATTTCGGCTGGTCGAGAGGCCTTTCCCGTTGATCGTGATGAAGCCGGTCGCGGCGATCCCGCGCGGCTTGTTGTAGCCTGCCCCCTCGAGCATCGCTGGCCAGAAGATCGTGTGGTGCTGGATGATGTCCCGACCGATGACGTGCATGATCTCGCCGTCGCCTTTCCAGACCTGTTCCCAGTCGAAGTCGTCGGCGCGCTCGGCGTACTGCTTCGAACTCGAAATGTACTCGATCGGCGCGTCGACCCAGACGTAGAGGACGAGGTCGTCGCCCTCGGTGTCAGCCTCCCCGTTCGGGTAATCGATCCCCCAGTCCATATCGCGCGTGATACACCAGTCCTGCAGGCCGTCTTCGATCCACTGGCGGGGCTGGTTGCGCGCGTTCGAGGTCCCCTCGAGGTCGTCCAAAAAGTCGGTGAGGAAGTCAGCGAACTCCGAGACCTCGAAGAACTTGTGGGTCCGCTCGCGGTACTCCGCGGGATTGCCCGTGATCGTACTCGTCGGGTCTTCGACCTCACCTGGTTCGAGGTGGCGCTGGCAGCCTTCGTCACACTCGTCGCCGCGGGCTTTCGCGCCACAGTAGGGACAGGTACCCTCGACGTAGCGGTCGGGGAGGTACTGGTCGGCATCCGGATCGTAGGCGACCTGGATCTCCTTCTCGTAGATGTAGCCCTCGTCGTCTAACGTGCGGACGATTTCCTGGGTCGTCTCGACGTTGGTCTCGTCGTGGGTGTGGCCGTAGTTGTCGAAGTCGACGTTGAACTGCGGGAACGTCTCCTCGTACTGGTGGTGCCACTCGAGTGCGAAGTCTTCCGGATCGACGCCCTCCTGTTCGGCGTTGACGGCGACCGGCGTGCCGTGCATGTCAGATCCGCAGACATAGATCGAGTCCTGGCCAAGCGTCTGCAGCGCACGATTGAACGCGTCAGCACCGATGTACCCCCGCAGGTGACCGATGTGCAGGTCGCCGTTGGCGTAGGGCAACCCGCAGGTCACGACGGCGGGTTCGTCCGTCGGAAACTCGTCGTTGCTCATGGTCGTCACGTTGCGCTGCCGGGCGTAAAACCCGCCGGTTTCGATCGCCCGACCGACGACCGCTATCGATTCGGCGAACAAGCAGACCACATGCGGTGGCGCGCACTGAAGCGCAGTGAACGACAGGTGGACTGCGCTTCGACACTGCGTGAGGGATGAGCGAGGGAAGACTGACCGAGCGAATCGGCTGGGGTGGGTGTGGTACCTATAGGTGCCAGTCCGAGCAGAGCGCTTGCTTCGGAGCCGGACACAAGAGAGCGGTTCACAAAACAGCGCGACCAGCCTGTTCAGCCCTCCCCGCTCAATCGTCACTCGCGACCGGCACGCTCGCACGAACCTCGAGCCGGTCTAAATCCCCGATAAACGACGCCAGCATCTCGCGGCTGACGTGGGGCATACAGACGACACGTAGCTCGCCCGTGGCGGTCCGCGAAATCCGCCAGCCCTTCGCGCGTAAGGCGTCGAACGTCGACCGGGGCACGTCGGCTGCGACCAGCGGCAGCGTGGGGTCGGCGACCTGGTAGCCGCGTTTCTCCAAGGCGTCGGCGAGCCACTCGGCGTTGTTCTGTGACCGGATGTACTGGCTGCGATAGCCGGTGGGCCAGAGTTCTTCGATCGCCGCAACGGCGCTTGCGACCCCGGCACCCGAGCGGGTGCCGGTCAGCGTCGCCTGCGAAGTCGACTCGAGATAGGGCGTATCGACGGCGAGTTCATCAAGCAGTTCCGGCGAGCGCACGAGTAAGCCGCCCGAGGGCACCGCGGCCTGGCCCATCTTGTGGGGGTCGATCGTCATTGTGTCGACGGCGGCGTGGCCGAAGTGCCACTCGTAGTCAGTGAAGGGGAGGACGAACCCGCCCCAGGCGGCGTCGACGTGGAGCATGGCGTCGACCGAGTGGGCGATCTCGCCGAGGACCGGAATGGGATCGACGCGGCCGTACTCGGTCGTCCCCGCGACGCCGATCACCAGCGCCGTATCCTCATCAACGCTGGCGCGGACCGCTTCGAGGTCGGCTCGATGGCGGTCGTCGGTCGGGACGATTCTGAGTTCGACGCCGAGCAGATCGGCGGCTTTCTGGAAGCTGAAATGGCCCGACTCGGGCATGACGACGTTGGGCGTCCGACTGTCGGCTCGCTCGCGGGCGATACGGACGGCCTGGATGTTGGCTTCCGTCCCGCCGCTGGTAACGTATCCTGCCGGGTCGTCCAGGCCCGCGATCTCGCCCAATAGACTGATCGCGTCGTCCTCGAGCGCCGAGACGTTGGGATACGTGCCTGGATCACCGGGATTCGTCGCGAGAAACCGCTCGGCCGCGTCGCGCGCCGCCGGGTGGGGTTCCGTACACATCGACGAAAGAACCCGGTCGAACGCTTGCGGCTCGATTTGCATATCACGTATGTAAACGGTCGTCGGTTTATTTGTTGCGTTTGACGATGTTTCTCGACAGCAGCCGGTTCGACGCCGCTGCGGACTGGACGTTCGGTGAGGAACGAGAGCCATCACGGGCCAGCACTGCACGCCCGATCGAATGACAGCACTCCGATCAATGTCTCGCAGTTGATGTGGAACCACCCTGACGGTAGCAACTCACGCCCGTCGAAAGCGTGCCTTCAAGTCCGCCGCCGCGCAACGCCTCCCTATGAACCCAGGCGACCGCGTCCGCGTCGACCGCGCGGATCGCACGTACGAAGGCGTGTTGCTCCCCTCGAGTACGGACGAGCACCTCGTGGTGAAACTCGAGGGCGGCTACAACGTCGGCGTCGATCGCGACGATGCCGACGTCGACGTCCTCGCGGAAGATGTCTACGAGATCGACGGGACGGACTCGACGGGGACCGACGAGGGCGAGAGTTCCGAAATCGAGTTCGACGACGACCTGCCGACGATCTCACTCATTTCGACCGGCGGGACGATCGCCTCGACGGTCGACTACCGCACCGGCGCAGTGACGGCGCAGTTCGACGCCGAGGACGTCCTGCGCGCCGTTCCCGACCTCGCGGGCCGGGCGAACTACCGTGGCCGCGTCGTCGCCAACATCCTCTCGGAGAACATGGAGCCGCCGCTGTGGCAGGACCTCGCCCAGGCCGTCTACGAGGAGATCGAGGCCGGTGCCGACGGCGTCGTCGTCATGCACGGCACCGACACGATGCAGTACTCTGCATCGGCACTGTCCTTTATGCTCGAGACGCCGGTTCCGATCGTCTTCACGGGCTCGCAGCGCTCGGCCGACCGCCCCTCGTCGGACAACGTCATGAACGCCGTTTCGGCCGTCGAGGCAGCCAAAAGCGACTGCGCGGAGGTCATGGTCTGTATGCACGCCTCCGAATCCGACGACCGCTGTGCGCTCCACCGCGGCACTCGCGTGCGAAAGAACCACACCTCGCGCCGGGACGCCTTCGAGACCGTCGGGGCGAAGCCGATCGGCGAAGTCGACTACGAGAACGAGGCGATCACGTTCCGTCGCGACTACCAGCAACGCGGCGAGGCCGACCTCGAGCTCGTCGACGACCTCGAGGACGACGTCGAACTCGTCAAGTTCACGCCCGGGATGGACCCCGCGTTCCTCGACATCGTCGAGGGAAGCGAGGGGCTGATCATCGAGGGAACCGGTCTCGGCCACGTTCACACCGACCTCATCCCACGACTCGAGGAACTGATCGACGACGGCACGACGGTCGTCATGACCAGCCAGTGTCTCGAGGGGCGGGTCTGTGACCGGGTCTACGACACGGGTCGGGACCTGCTCGAGGCGGGCGTCATCGAAGCGGGCGATACGTTGCCAGGGACGGCCAAGGTCAAGCTGATGTGGACGCTCGCGAACAGCGAGGACGTCGAAGAGGCGATGGGAACGTCGCTGACCGGCGAGCTTCAGGCGCGGTCGGTTCCCTGGGAGTAGACGACTCGATCCCCCGATATTCTGAGTGCTGTCGATCGTTGGCTTTCGAACTCGACGGGTGCCGAAGGCTGCAAAATTCTTTGCCGACCGCCCACGTGAGACGTATCTGTTCGACCGACGATGCCATCTGATCCAGACGCCGACGTCTCCATCGAGATCCGCCGCGCGACCCACGACGATTACGATGCCGTCGCCGCCTTCACCGGTGACATCTGGGCCGACCGCGGCGGCGACTACATTCCGCGGGTCTACCACGAGTGGCTCGAGGACGAGCCCGGTCAGGGAACGAAAACCTTCCTCGCGGAAGTCGACGGCGAGGCCGCAGGGATCGTCCAGGCAGTGATGCTCTCGCCGGACGAGGCCTGGTTTCAGGGAATGCGCGTCGCAACCGACTACCGCCGGCAGGGCGTGAGTCGCCGGCTCAACGAGGCGACCTTTGAGTGGGCCCGCGAGCAAGGCGCGACCGTCGGCCGGGTCATGATCTTTTCGTGGAACGCCACCTCGCTCGGCGCGGCACGAGCCAGCGGGTTCGAACCGATCACCGAGTTCCGATTCGCCCATCCGGAACCCGACCCGGACGCCGAGGGTCCGTTCCACGTCTCCCACGATCCCACCGCGGCCTGGCGTTACTGGACCCACAGCGACGCCCGCGCACACCTGTCAGGACTCGGTCTCGCACCCGAGGAGTCGTGGGCCACCCGAGAACTCACACACGCCGATTTCGAGCGGCTGGCCGACGAGACCGCTGTCTTCGCAGTCGAGAGTGATGATGGACTCACAGGAGTGGCCTACCGATCGCGAACGTACGACAGCGCAGTCGGGACCGACGACTCGAGTGAGGCGGAGACGGAATCCAAGACGTGGGCCGAGTACGGCGTCGCCGCGTGGGACGACGTCGACGCCGCCCGCTCGCTGTTGGCCGCGATCGCCCGCGACGGCGCCGCCTGCGATGCCGACGCCACGCGCGTCCTGATTCCCGAAACCGCCCGCCACGTCACCGACGTCCCGTTTTCAGGGGCCGATATCGCCGAGGAACCCGACTTCGTGCTCGGGATCGATCTCACGGAATAGCGCCGACTTATGCCGATTCGAGCCGTCGTACTCGCTCGAGTCGGGCGTCACCCACCACTGACCGGCGGAAACAGCGCCAGTTCGTCGTCGCCCTCGAGTTCCGTTGCCAGTCCCTCTTCTTCGACAAGGACGTTCGTGCCGTTGCGAAGCACGTTGATCTGTGAGCGCAACTCGCCGTCCTCAAGGACGCGATCCTCGAGGACCGGTTTCGCCGCGAGCAGTGCATCGAAAGCGTCGCCGACGGTGTCGCCGGCTGCTACGTCGACGGTTACGTGTTTGTCCCCCGCGCGTTCCGCGAGGTCTGCGAACAGTTTCCACTCCGTTGGCATACGTGGCGCTATCGCTGCCGGCGGCAAGTAGCTACCGCTCCTCCGACTGGTCGGGCACCGAATCGCGCTCGCTGACTGCATTCGCCCCGCCAGCACGGGTCGTGGCACGGTCCTGCTCGGCTGTGTCGCCGGCTGCTGAGTCGACCAGCGTTCGGTCGGTCACCCGCCGGAGCGCGTCGGGTCGGCCGAGCACGTAGGCGACGTCACCGGCTGCGAGTCGAACGTCGTCGGTCGGCAGCGGCAGGGCTGTCTCGGCGTCGTCGCCAGCGCGCTCGAGGGCGACCACGAGAAGCGGCAACGCGCCGACTGAGTGGCCGATCAACGGATCGCCTGACGTGACGGGGATCGCCGTCACCGTCTCGTCGGCTGCCCGGAGCAGGGACACGAGTTGCCGTTCGGCATCAGGGCTCCCCGGCAGCGTCGTGAGGCGATACGCCCTGTCTGACTCGAGGTCGCGGGCGTCGGCGGCGTCGACGGCGACCGTCGCGACGTCGTCGACGGCGGCCCGCAGTTCGCCGCCGGCGATCCGTCGGACGGGGCCACCCTCACTGCGGGTCCAGATCCGAACTGCATCGCCGGGACTGGCGTCGGCTGCGGGATCTGCCTCGAGTGCGACGGCGACCGTTCCGGGCGCGAGCGTCGGACCGATCCCCGCCGGTCGGCTCCCGACCGCGAGGTAGTCGACCGTTCCGTCGCCAGCCAGTTCGACGTCGACGTGCCCGACGCCGAAATCGCGCTCGAGGCGGGCGACCAGTCGCTCACGAAGCTGGGCGACGGAGAGCCGACGCGGGAAGAGCAAGGTCTCGCCGGCGAGCTCGTCTTTGACCGACTCGTCGACGGGGTCGTAGCCGTCGATGTCCGCGATCTCGTCGGGGAGGTCGACGGTGACGACGCGACCCGCCGACCGAACGAGTTGCGTGACGTCGGTGATCGTCCGTGGCGTGGCCGTCAGGAACACGTCTCGGGCGACGTGGTCACCGAGACGGCGACCGCCGTCGGCAGCGATTGCGCTGGCGACGAACACCGCGACGGTGTAGACGGCAGTGCCGGGTTCGGTCAAGCCGGTGTTCCCGATGATCGCCTGTTGCAGTGCGGTCTGGGTGTTGAGCCAGAGCGCAACGATCGTGACGCCGACGAGGACGGCGACGCCGTCGGGGATCCTCTCCGCGCTGTACCACCGGTAGGTCGCCGCCACCATGGCCGTCGTCCCAGCCGACAGAATGGCAAATCCGCCGATCCGGAGGATCGCCGTCAGCAGCGTCTCCGTCGGAATCGTCTGTGCAGGAACGGGAGCGATCACAGGCACGGGCAGCCACCCCCTCGAGCGTCGCCGAACACTCGGCTCATCGGGCGACCGCCTCCACGAACGCGTCGACCGCGGCGCCCGGGCCCGCGACGAACGCTTCGTCTCCGGCCGCGAGCCGGCGTTCGATACCGGGTGCGAACACCCAGCCGTGACGACGGTCGCCGGTTTCGCTCCCCTGGCGTCGGACGGCAAGCACCGTCACGTCCGGCGCCGAAGCGGGTTCAGTGCCGGCTTCCGGCTCGCCGTCTGCATCGACAGTCAGCCGGCGGATGGCGTAGCCCTCGCGTTTGAGCAGGGCAAAGGCCTCGAACTCCCGGCTCGTCCCTCGAGAGCGGACGACGAGGCGGACCGATTCGGCCTCGAGAATGGGTTTGACGTCCCGGCGAGCGATGGCGATGGTCACGCGACCGGGGCCGCCGGCGGTCGCCGTGGTCGGTCGCGCTGTGGCGATGAGTGACTCGCGTGCGTCAGCGTCGTCTCCATCGGTCGCCACCTCGGCTGCGGGTTCGTCGGGGGCGGGAATCGCACCGGGGTCGTCGTGGTCGGCCCGGACGCTCAGCACCATTCCGGTGATAGAGCGGTCGCCGGCGCTGACGGTGACCTCGTCGCCACGGGCAAGACCTGTCGGGACGAGCGTCGCGATCGAGACGGCGCGCTGTCCCGCCGACACTCGCCGCGAGAGGTTGCCAGAGGGCGGTGCCGCTGCGATCGTCGCCCGTGCCCGTTCGTCGATCGCGACCTCGACGGTCGCGAGGTCGTGGTCCGTTCGGAGGCGTTCCTCGAGTCGGGTCTCGAGTTCCGAGAGGGGGAGATCGGCAGGGAGGCGCCACGAGCCGGCTTTGAGTCGCCCGCGGAGGTCGGGTGACAGCGGCGGGTATCCCTCCATGTCACGGATCTCGCCGGTCGGACGGACGGTGACCTGACCGACGGAGCCGACGAGTTCGACCACGTCGGCTGAGAGAGTGCGCTGTCGCAGGGAGGTCAAAGAGAGTCGGCGGGGGAGTTCGGCCCCGAGTTTGTCGCCCTGATTGTGGGCGTAGAGTGCGAGCATAAGCACGACCAGAACGGCGACGAGCAGCCGCGGTGACTGCGCGATCGTCGGTTCGACGAGGCCGAGCAGACCACCCTGCACGCTGGCGATCGATAGCGCGAGGACGACGACACCGAACCCGGGCAGCGTGACGCCGGTGAAATACCGGACGAGAAAGCCCAGCGAGCCAGCGACGAAGGCGGGGACGATGCCGGTCAGGAGCCCGAGATAGAGGCCGAGCAGGAGTTCGACCGGAAGGGATGGCATTGTGGGCTGGTGGCGCGGGACGGGTAAAGTAGCATCGGCGGACAGTGAGTATCCGTCACCGGTCAGGCTCGCCGATCGCACACCCCTGTGGCTGGCAGCCACCACCTACGATGCAGACACGAGGCGTTTAACTAACACTACCACCGACGGTGGATATGGTCGACGACCGGTCGCTGCGAGCGCGGCTGCCGGAGAACTGGCGACGTATCCTCACAACGCGGGCAGCCGTAGTGCTCGTCTTGCTCGTTGCCTTGCTCTCGGTTGCGACTGCCGTCGTCAACATCGGGACCAACGCCGTCGGCGGCCCGCTCGAGGCGTACGTCCCCGACGCCGTCCGAAACGCCGCGGCCTTCACCGGGGCGCTCACCGGCTTTCTGATGGTCGGCAGCGCGCTGTCGCTTCGGCGCGGGCTCCGCGCCGGCTGGTGGGCGACGCTGCTGTTGCTCCCGCTGACCGCAGCACAGGGACTGCTCCAGTCGAGTCCCTATTCGTTTCCGCTGGTCGTCCTCTCGGGCGTGTCGATCCCGGTCCTCCTGCTCACCCGCAAGCGGTTCGACAACTCGCTCTCGCTGTCGACGACCCAGATCGCAGCCGGTGCCGCACTGGTCGGGGTCCAGGTGTACGGAACCATCGGCGGCTACACCCTCCGGGAGGACTTCGACGGCATCAGCACCATCCTCGACGCGTTTTATTTCACGTTGATCACCTCGAGCACGGTCGGGTACGGCGACGTGACGCCGAATCCGGCGTCGGTGCAGGCAATGTTGTTTACCATGTCCGTGCTCATCCTCGGCGTCGCGAGTTTCGGTATCGCCATCGGGGCGCTCGTCGGCCCCCTGATCCAAGATCGTATCTCGAGAACACTCGGAAAGATGACCGACTCACAGCTTCAACTCCTCGACGAGCACCTCCTCGTGCTCGGCTACGGCGAACTGACTGAACCGATCGTCGACGAACTCGCAGACACCGGCCATGAGTTCGTCGTCGTCACCAACGACCAGGAGGCCGCAACGGCACTCACGAACCGAGACATGCCGGTCGTCACCGGCGATCCGAGTGATGAGGACCCGCTTCAGCGCGCGAAGATCGATCGTGCAGCCGCGGTCCTCGTCGCCACGAACCACGACGCCGAGGACGCACTGACCGTTCTTACTGCTCGCCAACTCGCTCCCGGGGCACGGATCGTCGCCGCGGCGACCGACCGCGAGAACGTCAAGAAACTCGAGCGCGCCGGCGCAGACGCTGTGATCAGCCCGGCACAACTGGGCGGCCATCTGCTCGTGCGATCTGCACTCGGCAGTGACGAAAGCGGTCTGATCGACCGGATCCTCGAGAGGTGATCACAGACGACGGTGAGGGGTTCAGAGTTCCGTTCCCAGACCGTCGCTCTGCACTCCTGATTCGATAAGTACAGCAACCTCTTTTACCGGGGGCATCGACGAGCGTCGAGGACGCTCGCCTCAACCCCCGGCAAAACCCGTTGATGCCAAAAAGCCGGCGGAGCGGGGTGAAACCCCGCGACGCCGGGTAACCGCTCGCTCTGCTCGCGGATGCTGGCTCGCTACCGCGGCGTTCCAGTCGCACACCTACGCATCTTCTAGTTCACTGTGAGATTATACTCACCCATGAACAGTACTTGTGAAATCCATCTCTGTTATCCTCGTCACTGGTAGCGCGAGCCAGCCACCCCTCGCACCGAGTGAGTGAGGCGGGCTGCTGCCCCGAGTGACCGGTGCACTCGCAGGACGGTCGCAGGTGACTGGCACTGACTGGCGGTAATCCGTCCGAGACGCTGGTTCTGTGGCTGTGGCTCCAGCAAAGGACCACTCACACTTCAGTGGAGTATCAAGGATCGCGATCAGCGTTGAGGGCATTGAACACGATATCCGGATCACGCATCAGCCGATGAACGAGATAGCTCCCCTCACGATCCCCTCCTCCGGTATGCTCGCTTTCAGTAATCCCGAGGAACGCTTGTTCTTTGAGGAGCCGTCTGACTCGATCATGTGACAGGGGGTCCGATCCCTCCTGGGTCGCGATCGTCGTGTAGAGATCGTATATTTTCGCCGTCCGGAACTGTTTTTTCTCCTCTGACGCGGTCAGTGCAGCAAGCGCTCGTAAGATGAACTTCACGTGTGGTGTCTGTCCACTCACGAGGCGATGGAATCGGTTGACTTCTGCCTGGGTGATGGCTTCATCGACGTGCGCTTCAGTTACCTGTCCGTCGCCGTTCTTCTCCGCGAGACGGCCTGCTTCGTAGAACGTCTCGACGGCTTTGCGTGCATCACCGTGTTCTCGAGCAGCAAGCGCTGCCGTCTTCGGAATGACTTCGTCCGACAGCACACCCGGTTTGAACGCGTCTTTCCGGTTTTCAAGGATCGCGCGTAATTGTGTTGCACCGTATGGATCGAACACGAGCTCGTTATCCTGCAAACTCGAATCCACGCGCTCGTTCAACCGTTCTCGATACTCTATCTTATTACTGATACAGATAACACCGATGAACGTGTTTGATTTCCCGCTCTCACGCGCTCTCGACAGGCTCCGAAGCAGGTCTTCGTTCTCGAGCTTATCGATTTCGTCGAGGATGACCACGAGTGAGTCGACGTCGTACTCAGAAAGGAGGTCCCATGTGATGTCACGATAATCCACGGCACTCAATCCCGTTTGCGGGATAGACGCATCCGCGTCGAGATTCTCGTTCAGTTCCCGGGCCAGTTCACGGCTTGCTTGCGTTTCTGTCTGATAATCCGAGCAATCGACATATGCGTATTTAAGCGCGGCTCCGTTGGTAGCGGCTCGTCTGGACGCTTGACGCGTGACACATCTCGAGACGAGCGATTTACCGGTCCCTGTTTTCCCGTAGATGATCGTCGTTTCTGGCGGCCCACCTTCAGTTGCAGCAGCGAGCGCACTCCCAACCGATCGGATTTCCTCGTCACGACCGACAACGCGGTCAAGCTCAGGAACATGACCGACTCGAACGAGCTCCCGGTTTGCGAAAATATCACCCGTATCGAATATGTCGGTCAATTTCCCATCCTCTGCCATGAGCCGATATTACGTTCCAGGGAATTAAACGCACCGAACCAGACGACGACTGAGAGTCGAAATTCGAGTGCGAGAGATCCTATTGGGGGAGTACAACATTCCTTAATAAGGATAGCCGAGAGCAGTCCCACCCCTCGTACCGAGTGAGCTACGGAACTACTTCGTGTCTAATTCATACGTCGTATATAAACACTCCGTAAATCGGGAGATCATATTCCAAAAAGCTGCTACCGTACTTCACTAACCAACAGTAATATCGAAAGGCATAAGAATTAATTAATAGGTTCGTATGCTCTTCGCGGGTACAGAACCGCTCTGCAGGACTCTGGTGGTCGTTCCACGGAAAGCCACGGTTCTGTTTTGAGCAGTCCTCACTCGGTACGAGGGGGGAGGGAGTGTCCAGAGAGAATAGTATCACGACACACACTCACTCGGTACGAGGGGTCACAGCAATGACTGTCGATCAGACAGCTGCGGCACAGAACGCCCACCATTTCTGTCACTACAAGTCGTTCCAGAACTTTACTCGAGTTTTTGCTCCGGGCGCGACGGCGTCGCGCCCACAGCGAAAGCGGTCGATCGGCAGGTACAACCGGCAGGATCAGCGATGCCGTCCCCGGTGGACGATCGCCACGTCAGCCTCGAGGTCGCTGAGTTTGCGAAACGTCGGTGGCGAGACGAACCGCGAGGCGGCAGACCGGTCGGTACTCGAGCCGACGAAGCAGACGTCGTACCGGGGTGTAACGCGGGAGAGATAGATCTCGACCGACGCGGTCACGACGTGCGTTTCGAATCGGCCCGAGAACGCGTCGACGAGATCGGCGAGCGTGCCCTCGGCGGATCGACGATCCGATTCGCTGTCGATACAGGTGCTGACGGTCACCGGTCGACCGGATTCCGTGACGCGGATCGCGAAGTCGACCATCGCGCGAGCGGTGTCGCCGGCACCCCGAACCGCGACCAAGCTACTTCGCCAGCGTCGCCGGCGAGTGCCGTTCGACCGGAACGCGATGACGTCGATCTCGCTGTCGAACAAGCCCTTGAGAAACGACGAGAGCCCGCCGCTCTCGTGTTCGGCATACGGCGCGACGACGAGATCACAGTTTTGCTGGCGGGCGGTCCGGAGGACGAGACCCGCGGACTGGTCGGGTGCGGCTGCGACGACCGCCTCACAGGAGACGTCGTAGGCAGTCTCGAGATCGGAAGACAGCGACTCGAGTTGGCGGGCTACGTCCCCGGCTGCGCGTTCGACCGGCGTCGACTCGCCGTGGCCGTCGTCACGCTGCTCGGCGTCGGTTTCGTCGACGACGTCGAAAAGCACGATCTTGCCGGCGTCGTGGGCTCCGGCGACCGCCGCGGCAAAGCGGGCGACGGTCTCGTCGGCATCACCCATCGGAACGAGCACGTGATCGTCGCCGGTGGTCGTCCCGTAGAGATAGCGAGCGCGCTGCTGGTAGAAGTGTCGCCGCCAGACCACGAACGAGACCGCGACGAACGTACTCGAGACGACGATTCCGAGGACGTACACCAACTGCGCGCTGCCGGTCAAGAGGACGAGGAGCGCAGTCGAGAACGCTGCTGGCTCCTCGAGATCGAGCGCCCACGTGCAGACGCCGGTAAAGAACACGCTCAGCGCAGCACCCGAGGCGCTGACGGTTCCCCCGTCGAACCCGGCGGCTGACACCAGTGCGAGTGCAAGCCAGCCACAGAGCGCACCGGCGGTCATCCCGCCGATGAATTTCGACGGCGTGGCGTAGGCCCCCTCGGGATCGGCAAACAGCGTGTACGTCCCCGAGGCAAGCGGTGGGAACAGTAGGAACGAGACCGCTGCAGTCGCGTTCGACAGCCACGTCACCGCTGCGATCAACAGCGGGACGAACACCAGCACCGAGAGATGTAAGAGGTTCCCCGTGCGCTCGACCCAACGCAAGAAGGCGTCGAGTTCGCGTCGCTCGAGCCGGCGCAGTCGTCTCACGAGCGCCCACAGCCACGCTCGAACGCCCTCGCGCATAGCGTTCCGTTGATTCGGGCACGACCAAAACTGTTTGGCTAGCCGTTCGTCGGCGCACCCTCGAGAATCGCCACGCCGCTCGAGGCCCCGATGCGGTCGGCACCGGCCTCGAGCATCGCGACGGCTTCGTCGTAGCTGCCGATGCCGCCGCTTGCCTTGACGGGGAGATACTCACTCATGAGCGCGACGTCGTCGGTCGTGGCACCACCAGCGGCGAAGCCAGTCGAGGTTTTGACCATCGCCGCGTCGGCCGCTCGGGCGGCCTCGCAGGCCCGGTGTTTCTCGGCGTCGGTCAGGAGTGCGGTTTCGATGATCACCTTCACGGGAATCGGGACAGCGGCGACCAGTTCCGCGAGTTCGTCGCTGACCGCGTCGTCGTCGCCGGCTTTCAGCCGACCGATATTAAGAACGACGTCGAGTTCGTCGGCACCGGCCCGCCACGCCGTCACGCCTTCCTCTCGTTTCACGTCGGGATCGTGGTGGCCGTGGGGGAAGCCAACGACCGTCGCAAGCGTCACGTCGGGGGCGTACTCGGCGGCCAGTTCGACCGCGTACGGCGGGGTGCAGGCGTTCATTCCGTACTCCTGTGCATCATCGAGAACCGTCCGTACGTCGTCGGGCGTCGTCTCGGGACCAAGGACGGTGTGATCGATCAGGGGCGCGAGATCGCTACGATCCATACCGGTCTGGACTCGCCGGACGGGCAAAAACCCGCCCGGTCACTTTTTACTGCAGCTGTGCAACCCCTTCACATGGAAGGTGCCGAATCCGGCGTCGTGCCGGCCGTCGAGTCCACCGCCGACGACATCACCGCGATGCGAATTCGCGGTGCCGCGTCGATCGCCGACGCAGCCGCCGGGGCGCTCGCAACGCAGGCCGAACGCTCGACAGCCGACAGCCCGGCAGCGTTCGAACAGGAACTCCGGGCAGCGGCGGCAATGCTGTACGAGACGCGACCGACCGCGGTCAGCCTCCCGAACGCCCTTCGCTACGTCCTTCGCGGGATGGACGGCGAGACCGTCGCCGACCTTCGATCGTCGACGATCGCTCGCGCCGAGCGCTTCCAGCGCGACCTCGAACAGGCCCAGGATCGGCTCGGCGAGATCGGCGCACACCGGCTTCAGGACGGCGACACCGTGATGACACACTGTCACTCGACGGACGCGCTCGCGTGTCTCGAGGCCGCCCTCGAGGCGGGCAAAGACCTCGAGGCGATCGTCAAGGAGACCCGCCCGCGAAAGCAGGGCCACATCACAGCTCGACAGTTGCGCGAGTGGGACGTGCCGGTGACGCTGATCGCGGACAACGCGGCCCGACGGTATCTCGACCGTGCGGATCACGTCCTCGTCGGGGCCGACAGCATCGCCGCCGACGGCAGCGTGATCAACAAGATCGGCACGAGCGGGCTGGCGGTCAACGCCCGTGAACGGGGCGTGCCGGTGATGGTCGCAGCTCAGACTATCAAACTGCATCCGGACACGATGACGGGTCACACTGTCGAGATCGAAATGCGAGCGGAGCGCGAACTGCTGTCCGACGAGGAGCGAGCGGCGATCATCGGCGACGCGGCGGGCGAGAACGCCGAGACAGAGGTGACCGAAGACGCCGACAGCCAGCCCCCGACCGACAGCGGGCTGACCGTCGAGAACCCCGCCTTCGACGTCACGCCGCCGCGGTACGTCGACGCGATCGTGACCGAACGCGGCCAGTTCCCGCCTGAAAGCATCGTGACGCTCATGCGGGAACTGTTCGGCGAGCCGACGGACGATCCGTGGGAGAACTGATACGGTTTGCTGTACCGATGTCCCGGCCCGACCGCAGGGCAGTCGGGGTTACACCGGAACCGACTGCCAGGAGTCCGTACGAGGCTGTCGACCTCCTCTCCGAGAGCAGCCTCACGGCGACCTGCAATCGGGTGTACCGCGGCGGGCAGTGGCGACGGGAACTGTTCCTTTCGTGGATATTCGGCAATCGGAAAGTGTTAGTTACTGGTGTGAGCAACACCTCGCTATGGTAGTCCCCGAGGGGTTTGTCGTCCCACCATGGTACTTGCTTGTCCCAGTCGTCGTGATACTGGGGGGTGTCATCGCGCTGCTGTGGGCGCTCGAGCCGCCGGTGACCGATCGCACGGTGATCGCGTTTGCGCCCTGGATGATGTTCGGCTCGAGTCTGCACGTCCTCTACAAGCTGGATGCGTTTCCGGCGACCATCGAGCCCCTGTTCAGCGCGCCGATGGTCTATGCGGTAACTGCGGTCGTCGCGGGGTTGGTCTGGATCGTCGCGATCTTCCTCCACGTTGGAGGCCTCCAGCCGACGATCGCGCGGTTCGTCGGGATCGCCGGCACGGCGTTTTTCACCGTCTTTGCGATGTTTGCTATCTTCCAGAGCATCGAGTTGGGGACCTTCGCGCCGTTCTGGCCCGTCGTCGCCGTCATCGTCGCCGGCATCGTCACCGCCCTCGCGTGGCTCGTCCTCGGGCTCTGGTTTACCGACGTCGCGGCGACGACGGGCATGACCGGGGCGCTCGTCGTCTTCGGGCACACGTTAGACGGTGTCACGACAGCGGTCGGCTACGACGTCCTCGGGGCCAGCGAGAACGTCCCCCTCTCGTTGCTGATTCTGGAGGCCGGAGACTCGCTCCCGACCGCCGACGCGATCGGTGCCGGCTGGCTGTTCGTCCTCGTCAAGGTCAGCCTCGCGATGGTCATCCTCGGACTGTTCCGGGAGTACATCGCGGAACGGCCCTCCCAGGCGCGGACGATCCTCGCGCTGGTCGCCGCGGTCGGGCTCGGGCCGGCCGTTCACAACACGCTGCTGTTCATGGTGGGTTAACACTACCGGGGGCGGTCCGGTCTGACAGAATGACGGTCACCGCCACTAGATTTTTATCAGCGACTCTCGTGCACCTACTATCATTGAATGGCTTCAGTATCGGTTCTCGTGGCCGGCCACGTCAACTGGGACGTGACCCTTCGGGTCGACAGACTTCCCGAACCTGACGGCGAGGCCTCGATCCGCTCACAGCGCCAGTCCGGAGGGGGCAGCGCTGCCAACGTCGCCGCTGCACTCGCCGGGCTGGGCGTCGAAGCCGAACTCATCGGTAGCGTCGGCGACGACGACCACGGCCTGCTCGCCCGCCGCGAACTCGAGACCGCGGGTGTCTCGCTGTCGGGTGTTCGCGTGATCGAAGACGCAGACACTGCCGTCAAATACCTGCTTGTCGACGACGACGGCGAGGTCGCGATTCTGGGCAACGACGGTGTCAACGAGGCTGTCACGCCCGCCGACCTCGAGCCGGCCCGGATCCGTGCGACCGACCACGTCCATCTGACCGGCCAGCGACCCGACACCGCCGCAGCGATCGCACAGCTCGCAGACGACGCCGGGATTTCCGTCAGTTTCGATCCCGGTCGTCGACTCGCCGACCGCGACTACGACGATGCGCTCGCGCTCGCCGACATCGTCTTCGTGACCGATCGAGAAGCGACGGCGCTGCTCACGGACGAGTCGCCAGCGCCGATGGTCGACGACCGGATCATCGTCGTCACCTGTGGTGCTGACGGCGCGGAAGCGTACACTCCGGACGGCTCGCTCGCACATTCGGGGTTCGACGTCGAGCCGGTCGACACAGCCGGCGCAGGCGATGCCTTCGCCGCGGGCTTTCTGTCGACCTGGCTCGAGGACGGGTCGGTCGATCGTGCACTCGCGTACGGGAACGCCTGCGGGTCGCTGACTGCCAGTCGTGATGGCGCGCGGAGTGCGCCGGCGGCTGCGACCGTCGAGGACGTGCTCACGCAGTGAGTGGAATAGTTGGTTTTTTAACACCCTCGCTATCGTCGAGCACCGCTACAGTCGGGCGATCTTCACCCGATGGAGTCTGACGGTAATTATATACGAAGCGACGTTGGCCACTCGAGTGAGACGGTCACGCTATCGTGACTGAGAGACATGACGAAAGGAAGGGTAACCGAGTCCAACGGATGTAGCCCCAGACGGCGCATCCAGTACGAACGAGACGCCGACGAGTCGCCGAGCATCGCCGCTGCCATGGCACTGGCCCAGTATTTCGGTGACGATATCACTGCGACCAGTACGCGGCTGTACGACTACATCGACCCGGATGCACTCGATAGCCTCTTTGCGGACACGAATCGTGGAAAGAGGCGGACAGCCGGAACGGTCGAGTTCGAAGTCGACGACGCCCTCGTCACGATCCGATCCGACCGTATCGACGTGCGCCCGACTCGGTAAGCGATCCGCCGGGCGCACATCGACGTGGGATTGCGGGTGGTATCGAGAACCGACGCGACGAACCTTTTTTCTCAATACCGACGGAAGCAACCGGTATGACACAGCCCCATCTACTGGTCGACGAGGGAGAGTTGACGGACATCGCGCTCATCCCGGGTGATCCCGGACGGGTCGACCGCATCGCCGACCACTGTGACGAGGCCGAAACGATCACGGAAAACCGCGAGTACAAGATCGTCAACGCCACCTACAAGGGACGAGAACTGACGATCTGTTCGACGGGGATCGGCTGTCCCTCGGCCGCAATCGCCATCGAAGAACTGGCCGCCGTCGGCGTCGAGACGTTCCTCCGGGTCGGTACCACGGGGGCGCTCCAGTCGGACATCGAGATCGGCGACATGGTCGTCGCGACCGGCGCGGCGAAAAACGAGGGGACCACCAAACGGTACGAGGCCGTCGAGTACCCCGCCGTGCCGGACTACGAGGCGCTGTCGGCGCTGGTCGACGCCGCCGAAGCGAACGACGAGGACGTCCACGTCGGCCCCATCGCCTCCGACGACGCCTTCTACGCCGAAACCGATGAGGCCGTCGCCGACTGGGAGGACGCCGGCCTCCTCTGTGTCGAGATGGAAGCCGCCGCCGTCTTCTCGCTGGCTCGCCGAAAGGGGCTGCGCGCTGGCGCGATCTGTACCGTCGACGGCAATCTCGTCGAAGGCACGCAGAAAGGAACCGACACCGACGACGACGAACTCCCCGACAAAGCCAAGAACAACGTCGGTCGTGCGATCGACATCACGCTCGAGGCAGCGACCACCCTGTAACTGGCGACGGTTCGTCTCGTTACGTCTCCTGGTCGGATCGCGGCAGCACCACGAGCGGTCGGTCGGCCTGCGAGAGGAGTTTTCGTTCGACGTCGCCGGAGAGCAGCTTCAGCCACCGGCTTGCGCCACGCGGTGTAAAGACGATCGCCGTCGCGTCGAGTTCTCGAGCGCGGTCTAAAACCGTTGCTGCGACATCGGTGCCGTACAGGAGCTCCGTCTCGAGGGTCACCGATTCGTCGGCCAGGAAGGCGCCGACGCGGTCGAAGATGCGCGCAGCGCGCTCTTCGCGCTGTTCGACGCCTGCCTTGTCGGGTGCGCCACCGGCCTTCTCGATCACGTGGACGGCGTGGATCGTCGGGTGCTCGTCTTCGTCGTCGATCGTGTCGAGAATCGCCTGGCACGTCTCGTCGGCGTCGTCTTCGCTCGCGATCGGAACCACGATCGTCTCGAGGAGGGGTCTAGCCATCGGTCCGCCTCCCGGTGTGGCCGTGTTCGGACCGTCTCGTGTCGTCTCGCAGCGCGATCCCGGCTGGGTTCGCTGTCTGCTGTTCGCTGAAAGACCCGGTCATCGTCCTGGTGTTCCGCCGGAACACGTATAAATCTCCTCGAGACGATCACTGATCGTGTCGGTTCGGACCCTGCTTTCGGTTCTATTTCCGGTTCCGTTTCTGTTTCTCGAGGGGTCCACTGGTTACTGCAGGACAGCTATCACGTCGTGAGCTGCGCTGCGAGCGCTGTCGTCCGGTCGGTCAGCGTGTCGGTCGTCTCAGCGGCGTCCTGTAACGTCTCGTTGATCGTGGCGAAAAGCTGGTCGAACGCGATCGACCCACCGATGTCGTGCCAGTCAGCCGTTTCGCGGGCCTCGAGTCCACAGGTCGAACACGTCTCTTCTTCGAGCGGGGCGAAGCAGCCGTGACAGCGCTCGAGCGCCGACACGACCGTCTCGCTCAGTTCGACGGCCTCGATGAGCGTCGACTGGAGGGCCGTCGCCGTCTCGGTGAACGCCAGAAGTGATGGCCGAACGTCGGAGTCGACAGCCGATTCGAGGGCAGCGAGTTCCTCGAGGCGGGCGTCGACGAGCGCGATCGCAAGCAGAACGTCGCGCCGGGTGTGCTGGTACTCCGACACCGCGTCGTCGCTGTCGACCTCGGTCCCATCGTCGCGGGCGGACTCGAGGGTCGCAGGCAGCGATGTCGACAGCGACGCGAAGGCAGCGAGATCCGAAATCGTCTCACCCTGCAGCCGGGTCGCGTCGCGAACGCGGTGAAACAGCGCGTCGGACTCGATGGAGGCCGCCGCGAGAGATGGCTCGAGCGCATTGAAACAGACCTCACAGACGGTGACGAGGGCGCTTTCGTGAACGGCATCCTCGAGTGGCACGTCACCGATAGGATAGGGATGAAGCGTCGCCGGTTCATCGTCACCACACTGTTGACACGTGAACGCATCGCGGTCGAACACGGCCTCTCTGTCGGCGATCCAGTCGCGTGAAGTCATGGACAAGCGAAGACAGCGCGGCGACAAAAACACACTGGCAGCAGCGACGATCGGGACACCGGCGGCGAGAACCAACCACTAACACACAGCGCCACGAAGCCCCGCTATGACCGACACACCGGACGAAACCGATCGACCGACCGACTCGGACACAGGTGATCGCTTCTCCCTCGAGCGTGCAGGCGACCGCACGGACGTCGCCGAACTCTTCCGCGAGTTGACGGCCGCTGTCGAGTCGGGACGACCGGTTACCTTCTCCGACGACGGCCAGACGGTCAGCATCACGGTTCCGGACCGCGTCGTCGCCGGACTCGAAGCAACGAGCGAGCCAACTGCCGACCACCCAGTCGCCGAACTGGCCCTCACACTCGAGTGGGACGACCCCGACGGCTCGAGTGTTCGGGTCACCGATCGTGACGAGGACGACGCGACGGACGCCGAGCCGACCGACGGCGATGGCCGAACCAGCCGCTTCGAGGTCTACGAGGATGCGGCGGGCGAGTGGCGCTGGCGACTCGTCCACTGGAACGGCAACATCATCGCCGACAGCGGCGAAGGGTACGCCTCACGGTTCAACGCCGAACGGGCGGCTCGCGGCGTCATGCGAAACGCGCCGACGGCGAGCATCCAGCGACGCGATTGAGACGGACTCCTGTCAGTCAGTGCCGGTGGGACCGTGACCCGCACTGCGGTCCCACCGGGAACTCGGGACAGCAGACCGTATGAGACGGACTACCGCCGAACGTCGCCGTCGAGCTCGAGATCGAGGTCGGCCGACCAGTCGATACGCTCGTACTCGAGCGACGGGGTCGAATCGACCGGGACGGCGTTGTACTCCCGGAGGAACGCGACGATCCCGCTCGTTCCGCCGAAGTCGCCTCGATACTGCCGGAACAGGCGTGGGACCGTCGCTTTGGCAGCGTCGTGATCGTAGGAGACGTTTTCCTCCAAAAACCACTCGATGGCGATGTCCAGTTCCTCGTCGACATCGCGAGGTGAGTAGACCGCGATCGGCGGACAGTGGTCGGCCCCGTGACTCAGCGCGAAGTGGATCCGTGGATCACACGACTCGAGGCGGAACTGCCGTTCGAACGACGAGGGAAATAGGCGTGGCAGATAGCCCATCCCCCACGGCAGTTTCGAACTCCGAAGCAGTCCGTGCTCGATGTCGTTGAGACTCAGCCAGACCCCACTGATCGGGATCTGATCGCGTGCGAAGAACTTCCACTCGTCGAGCAGCCCGCCCTCGAATAAGTCGTCGTCGGCCTCCTCTTCGAGCAAAAGCTGGGCGTACGCGTTATAACAGTTGAGCCAGAACGCGAGCTTTCCCTTGCGACCGGACAGCGCTCGATCCAAGTGCGACCGCTCGAGCGTCGCGAGACGTTCCCGCAACGGGTCCGCATCGCCCTCGGTCTTGACAGTATAGAGGAGATCAGCCGAGAGCGAGAGCGGATCGAGCTGCGTCGACATTCGGGTATGACTTCACGAACCAAGCCCTTGAAGCCGTGTGACGGTTCACTACGACAGTCCTGACTGACGATACGTTCAGGCCGTGGTTTTATCTCGGTAACCCTGGAAATAACACCCGTGAACCTCAGCAAGGGCTTTCTACTGGTTGTCGTTGCCCTCTTTGCGTATCTCTCGTTGCTGCTCGTACTCCCGTTTTCCCAGTACGTTCTCGGCGCCATTCTTGTGGCATACATCCTCTCTCCGATCCAGACCGGACTCGAGAGACGGGGCGGGATTTCACCGTCGATCGCCGCCTTCGCCCTCGTCGCCGCGACGGTTGCGGGTGTCGTCGTGCCGCTGGTCATCGTCATCGCACTGGTCGCAAGCGACGCCCGACGGCTCGTCGAAAACACCGAGACGGGATCGATCGGAACCACCGACCTCGAGCGATACATCGAGGAACAGACCGGCATGAGCGTCGATCTGACAGCCACACTCGCCGACTCCGCACAGGGAATCGGCAGCACGGTCCTCGAGCAGTCGACGGCGTGGTTTAGCGCACTGACCCATACCGCCGTCGGGCTGGGGGTTGCGATCTTTCTGCTCTATTACCTGCTCAAAGACGGGGACGCACTGTTGGCCTGGATCAGGGAGTTGACGCCGCTGCCGGACGACGTTCAGGACGAGTTCTACCGGGAACTGGACGCGGTGATGTGGGCGGTCCTCGTTGGCCACGTCCTGATCGCAATCATCCAAGGAACCCTCGCCGGGCTCGGGCTGGTCGCGACAGGGGTTCCAAACGCCGCGTTCTGGACGGTCGTCATGATTGTCCTCTCGTTGATCCCGCTGATCGGCTCGTTTCTCGTGTGGGGGCCGGCCGTGGGCTTTCTGTTCCTGACGAATGAACCGGTGCTTGCGGTTGGACTTCTCGGCTACAGTACGATCATTGTCGGCCTCTCCGACGACTACCTCCGGCCCCTCCTCGTCGATCGCTACGCCGATCTCAATCCCGCCGTGATCATCCTCGGTGTCCTCGGCGGCGTCTATGCGTTCGGCGTCATGGGACTGTTCTACGGCCCCGTCGTCCTCGGCGCGCTGATCGCGACGCTGAACGTGATGAACGATCACTACAACCGACTCGAGAGAACCCCCGGAATGCAGTAGGAAAACAGCGGTCCCGACGGCCAGACGACCGTTACTGTGACTCGGGCGTGCCCGAGAGCAACTCGTCGACGAGCCGCGTGAACCGGTCGACGAGCCGATCGGGGACCGTCGGTGTCACCGTCGTCAACAGCCGGCCAGTCGCGTCGGGGTTTGCAAGCTCGAGGACGACGCGGTTGTGTTCGTCGTAGCGCTTGTCGACGATCTCGTGCTCGACCAGTCGGTCAAGGTGGTACTCGAGCGTGCTCCGGGCGATTCCGAGCTCGTCGGCGATGTCGTCGGGTGCAGCCGGCTCGTGTTCGATCAGATGCGTGACGATCTCGCGGGCGGTTTCGCGACGGAACAGCGCCAGCGCACTCCGCTCCCACGCGTCGTACTCCGGCGGATAGTAATGTGTCCGGCCGTACCACTCTTCCCGGACGAGGCGATCGTCCTCGAGCAGTCGACGGATATGATACTGGACCTGTCCCGGCGCGAACGCCGACTCCCTGACGAGTTCGTTGAAGTGAACACCGGCGTTGGCCTGAACATGGGCGTGGATCTTATCTCGCGTGTCGGTCATATCGCTGTCTCCCCTCGTGGGTCGTGTCGTCGCCTAGTGGTGGGGGCCATATAACGGGTTCACCGCGTTCTCACTCGCCGAGAACCGCCCAGTTACGGCGTGTAAGCTCGGAGACGGCCAGAAGGGCCGTCGGTCAGGTACTCCGGCAGCCAACTGTATCACAGCCACACGAGCTTTTCACGGACGGACCAAAGCGAATAGGTAGCTGCCCTTCTCAGTACAGATGTCGATCACATGGTGCTCGCGCTGTCGTTTGTCGACGAGTGGCTTGATCCACAACTCGCACCCATCCTCGTCGCCGTTATCATCCTCGCCGTCCTCGGAACGACGGCGCTGTTCATCATCGGCCTCGTCGCATACTCTCGCCGTCGAACAGCCCGTTACGTACTGATAACGACCGTGTTAGGCATACTCGTTGTCCGGTCGGTGATCGGGCTGGGCACTGTCCTCGGACTCACCCCGATGACGGTCCATCACCTCATGGAACACGGCTTCGACTTCCTCATCGCGGTGTTGCTCCTCTATGCGGTCTATCGAAGTGGCTCCTCGAGCCAGAGCCCGCCGCGGGGCTTCAACGAGTGACCGGCGAAGTCATACTGTCGGACAGCAGTCAATACGACGTCGGTCACGAATTCGCGATCGTCTCCACCGGCGACGACCGCAGCAGAGCGACCGACCTTCACGTCGTTCTGTCCGGCAGTATCAGCAACAGCAAGCGATCGGGATCCGTCGGGCTTTTGCCGGCCGACCCCTGACGATGGAACGAGACGGATGGCCCGGTATCACATCGAAACGTATGGGTGTACGTCGAATCGCGGAGAGAGCCGTGAGATCGAGCGACGGCTCCGCGATGCGGGCCACTACCGGGTCGACGGACCGGACGAGGCCGACGTCGCGATCCTCAACACCTGCACCGTCGTCGAGAAGACCGAGCGCAACATGCTCCGGCGGGCCGAGGAACTGGCCGACGAGACGGCGGATCTCTTTATTACCGGCTGTATGGCCTTAGCCCAGGGCGAGGAGTTCGCCCAAGCCGACATCGACGGTCAGGTCCTCCACTGGGACGAGGTCCCCGAAGCCGTCACCAACGGCGAGTGTCCGACGACGACCCCCGACGCCGAACCGATCTTAGACGGCGTCGTCGGTATCCTCCCGATTGCACGCGGCTGTATGTCCGACTGCTCGTACTGTATCACCAAACACGCGACCGGCAAGATCGACTCCCCGTCGATCGAGGAAAACGTCGAAAAGGCCCGCGCACTGATTCACGCCGGCGCGAAAGAGATCCGCATCACGGGCCAGGACACCGGCGTCTACGGCTGGGACGAAGGCGAGCGCAAGCTTCACCGCTTGCTCGAGGAGATTTGTGCCATCGACGGCGACTTCCGGGTCCGCGTGGGGATGGCTAACCCGAAAGGCGTCCACGGCATCCGTGAGGAACTCGCCGCGGTCTTCGCCGAACACGACGAACTCTACGACTTCCTGCACGCGCCGGTCCAGTCCGGCAGCGACGACGTTCTCGGCGATATGCGCCGCCAGCATCAGGTCGAAGAGTATCTCGAGGTCGTCGACACCTTCGACGCAACACTCGACTACTGGACGCTGTCGACGGACTTCATCGTCGGCTTCCCCACCGAGACCGACCACGACCACGCACAGTCGATGGCCCTGCTGCGGGAGACCCGCCCGGAGAAAATCAATGTGACGCGCTTCTCGAAGCGACCGGGCACCGATGCCGCCGACATGAAGGGGCTGGGCGGCACGGTCAAGAAGGAACGCTCGAAGGAGATGAGCGAGGTCAAGCGCGAGCTCGTCGCCGACGCCTACGCGAACATGGTCGGCAAGCGTCGCGAAGACTGTCTCGTCGTCGAGGAGGGGACCGCCGACTCCGTCAAGTGCCGCGACTCCGCCTATCGCCAGATCATCATCCAGAACGCGAGCGAGTACGGCCTCGAGCCCGGCGACTTCGTCGACCTCGGGATCACGGCCCACGAGACGATGTACGCGTTCGGAACGCCGGTATAGCGTTCACACCCAGTGGGCCGTCCACCGGACATCGATTTCTTGCCGCAAGCGGCCCGTACGACTCGTGTTATTTATCCTCTCCCGACTCGACGACGACAGCGCTGTCCGCGTCGGGGACGGTCGTCCCCTCCTGTGTGGCGAACGCCTCGTGGACGTGCTCGTAGGTTGCCTCGAGTGCTTCGACGATCACCGTGGTATCGCTCAACACCGGCATGAAGTTGGTGTCGCCCTGCCAGCGTGGGACGACGTGGGTGTGTAGATGGTCGTCGATCGAGCCACCTGCCCCATTTCCGAGGTTCAAGCCGGCGTTGAACCCGTCTGGCTCGAGTGCATCCTCGAGCGCATCGAAGGTTCGCTGTTTCAAGCGGGCATGATCGAGGAGAATCTCGTCTTCAAGCGCCGCATACTCGCCGGTGTGTGCGTATGGAATTACCATGGTGTGACCCGGGTTGTACGGATAGTTGTTCAGCATGACGAACGCGTGATCGCTTCGCGCGACGATCAGGTTCTCCCGGTCGGTCTCCTGCTCGGGGAGTTCACAGAAAACACAGTCCTCGATCTCCGTGTTCTTGTTCTCGCGTCTGATCCACTCGATACGCCACGGTGCGAACACCTGCTCCATACAGGTGGTCTCTCGAGGCGTGGTTAAAGGGTTTCAGCTCCGACACCCGCGTCAATCAGTCCGATACACCAAGATAGGAGTCATAGTAGATTACAATTATGTCTTGAAGGGGTATGAGTTACCCGTAAACAGTCGCGAACGCTCTGTGTCGTTTTTTCGACGAAGTTAACGCTGTCTTGCGATTTTGGAGTTGCACGCTGCAAAATGAAGCAGGGGTTTAAGGTAATGCTACGACAGGTAATATGACAATGGCAACGACTGACGATTCCTTTAACGGGATGACCGAGCACTGCGATGAATGCGATCTCGAAACTCTCCACGAGGTGTCCGTTCAGATCCGTACCGAGAGCCTCAAGAAAGAGAACGCACAGTTCTCTCGCGAGCCCTACCGTGTGGCGGAATGTCAACGGTGTGGCAATCGCACGAGTCAGCGGATGAACAACGCCTGACTGACCCCCACGGTTCGATCAACACCGTCCGTTGCTCGGTCTCCCGTGGTCGTCATTTCCTCCACGATTTCTCCCGGTCCGATTCTGCGGTTGCCGATGTCGATCGCCGGTGACTGTCGTTATCGCGCCGTCGTCACTTCGCAGCCGTCCTCGGTGACGATGATCGTATGCTCTTTCTGGCTAACGAGATACCCGTCATCCTCTTTGAGAACGGGGTACCCGTGGACGATGTCGTTTCGCTTGAGTCGACGCAGCGCCATCTCCGGGCGATCCGTCTCGAGCCAGCGCGTCGCAAACGGCAGCGTCCGGAACTCCTCGGTGATCTGCTCGAGCGCGTCGCGGGCCTGCCGGTTGCGAACCGTTCCCTCACGCTGGAGCGAAAAGATCTCCTCGCTTGCGCCCTCGGTTACCTTGCCACCGCCGTCGGTTGCGAACGGCTCGATCGCGACGACGTCGCCGACCTCGAGCGTCGTGCCCTGCGAGACGGCTCGGTTGGGAATGTTCGGACTGGTGTGTTGTTCCCAGTGGCCCAGGCCGTGGCCCGTGAGGTTGACAACGGGGTTGTAGCCGTAGCCGTCGATCACGTCCTCGATTTCAGCACCGATGTCGCCGGTGTTAACGCCCGGCTCGACGATTTCGAGCGCGGCCTCGAGCGCCTGTTCGGAAGCCTCCGCGAGTTCGGGAGTGCCCGACAGGTCGACGGTGATGGCGGTGTCGGCCAGCCAGCCGTCGACGTGGACGCCGATATCTAAGTTGACCATCTCTTCACCGAAGGTCGTCTCGTCACCGATCGATGGCGTCGCGTGGGCAGCCTCCTCGTCGACGGAGATGTTGACGGGAAAGGCGGGCTGGCCGCCGAGTTCCCGAATCCGGTCTTCGGCCCACTCGGCGACCTCGAGTTGGCTCGCGCCAACCTCGACGCGGTCGGCTGCTTCCTCGCGTACCTGGGCGAGGATCTCGCCCGCCTCGCGGTGTTTCTCGTACTGCTCTGACTCGAGGTCGACCTCGGATTCGGCCATGCACCGGGGTTGGTCCGGTCGACAAAAAGAGGTTCCGTCTCCTCGTCGGTCGACGCCAGCGATCGGTGTTCGTACAGGCCGCGACGAGGGCGCTGTCGGCGGGACACTCGGCAGCGTGGCTAACGCGAGAAGAGTACGAGCCGGGAGAGAACATTTCCGCACGACGACCGTTACGGAAGAAATACAGCATAGTTCGCCGTCATCTCCTGAAACGGTCGCCACGGGTTATGTCGGATGCACGCGTCGAATACGATGGCGTGAGAGACGCCACGAACCGAGTGGGTTGTGAGACCGGCTCGAGCAGACGGCTGTCGTGACGAGACCGCGGGCACGAACGGTCCCGGCGGGTGGAACCACTGGTCTCGAAGCGGCGGTCAGCAATGCGGTTTCTCGCTTGCACGCGAAGCAGTTGATGAACGGTGGCACCGATGTACTCACTGCCTATCAACAGGTATCGATCGCCGATCCTCATCCGACAAGCGGAGACGGACGATCAGTTTGCATCGTACAGCCGACAGTAAACGACGTTCGCCGACGGAACACGGCTTGGCATCTCCCCAAATCCTATTTATTGTCGGAGAATAAAATTTTCCACTATTTGTCTTTATACAACCATATCCTACATGATTTACCATCCTATTTTCGCAACCTTGGGCGCTCAAACGCCCGTTTTCGGCAGTTTCACAGAACCGGCACCGAACAAGAATCGGGCAGCTTTTGCCAGTGCGAGACGGAAATGGTAGACCTTTTACCCCCGTCGGCGAACCGTACAGACGAGATGAGCTACGACAAGATCGAGGTCCCCGAGGACGGGGAACAGATCACGCTGAAGGAAGGAACCGAGGACGAGCTCGAGGTGCCGGACAACCCGATCATCCCGATCATCTACGGTGACGGTGTCGGAAGCGACGTCGGCCCCGCCGCACAGAAAGTGCTCGAGGCTGCCGCAGAGGCGACCGGTCGCGACATCAACTGGATGCGACTGTACGCCGGCGAGTCCGCTCGCGAGAAATACGACGAGAACCTGCCCGCCGAGACCGTCGAGGCGATCAAGGAACACCGCGTCGCCATCAAAGGCCCACTGACGACGCCCGTCGGTGCCGGCTTCCGCTCGCTGAACGTCGGCCTGCGCAAGAAACTCGACCTCTACGCGAACGTCCGCCCGACCTATCACCTCGACGGCGTCCCGTCGCCCGTCAAGGAGCCAGGTCAGATGGACATGATCACCTTCCGTGAGAACACCGAAGACGTCTACGCCGGCATCGAGTGGGAAGCCGGGACCGACGAAGTCCAGGAAGTCAAGGAGTTCGTCGAAGACGAGATGGGCGCAACGGGCGTCATCCACGACGGCCCCGTCGGCATCGGTGTCAAGCCGATCACGGAGTTCGGAACGAAGCGACTCGTCCGTGAGGCTATCGACTACGCTCTCGAGAACGACCGCGACTCCGTTACCCTCGTCCACAAGGGTAACATCATGAAGTTCACCGAGGGGCAGTTCCGCGACTGGGGCTACGAAGTCGCAGAAGAGGAATACGGTGACGAGGTCATCACCGAGGACACTCTCTGGGAGGAGAAAGACGGCGAAGCGCCCGACGACGCCGTCGTCGTCAACGACCGCATCGCCGACAACATGCTCCAGCAGATCCTCACCCGCACCGACGAGTACGACGTCGTCGCGACGATGAACCTGAACGGGGACTACATGTCCGACGCCTGTGGTGCCCAGATCGGTGGCCTCGGCATCGCGCCCGGCGCCAACTTCGGTGAGGGCCTGATGCTCGCCGAGCCCGTCCACGGCTCCGCACCCAAGTACGAGGGTCAGGACAAGGTCAACCCGACCGCGATGATCCTCTCGGGCCGCATGATGCTCGAGTACATGGGCTGGGACGACGCCGCCGACCTCGTCCGCGACGCCGTCGAGGAGACCATCTCCTCGGGCAAGGTCACCTACGACCTCGAGCGCCAGCTCGAGGACGCCGAGAAGCTCGCCACCAGCGAGTTCGCTGAGGAAGTCGTCAACAACATCGAGAAACTGGCATAAGCCAGTTTTCGAGCAATCAGACACAACGGTGTCTGATGACATCGAAAAGATCGCATAAAGCGAGCGTTTGAGGAGGCAGAACGCATCTCGTTCTGCCGCTCTCGAAGCCGCGATTTCCGTTTTCTTTGTCTCTACATCGGGAGGCCCACGCGCTGTTCCCGTAACGCTCTCAGCGCCGGCAGGCGTAGCCGCTCGCGATGGACGAACTCGAGGCACAGATCGCTGACACCGAACAGGAACGCGAAGACGCCTTCGCGGTTCGTCACGAAGTATTCGTCAAGGAACAGGGCGTCGACGACACACTGGAGTACGACGCACACGACGCGACGGCGACCCACTTCGTCGCGTACGACGGCGATGAGCCGATCGGCGCAGCACGGCTGCGCGAGTACGAAGATGGGGTCGGGAAGGTCGAACGCGTTGCGGTCCGCGCGTCACGACGCGAAGCCGGCGTCGGTCGGGCACTGATGGAACGACTCGAGCAACACGCAGCGGCAGTCGGGTTCGACACACTGACGCTCCACTCACAGACGCAGGCAGCCGACTTCTATCGCACTCTGGGCTACGAGCGCCGCGGCGCGACGTTCGAGGAGGCCGGCATTCCACACGTCGAGATGCGGAAGTCTCTCGAATAGGGTACGTGACGCTCGAGCGGCGCTGGGACGTGGCGTCTGTCACCCGTCTGACTGAGTTTCAAGTTCTCGTACGTGGCCATCGCTATTGTAATGCCAGTCATTCACACACCAACGAAGGCAGTCGCGGCCACAGTCGCTGCGATGTGGAAAGTCGGTCGGATACTCGTTCCGCTCGGGATCGCGGCCCTCGTCACTGGGCTTGGCCTGCTCGTCTTCTTCGGCGTGGTTGCAACACTGCCATGACGGACCACGCTCGGCCCGACAGTGACGGCGTCCGGGTCAAGCAGTGCTGACGCGGTCCCGAACGTACCGTCCGGCCAGGCCAAGCAGTGCCAGGGCCATTGCGACCGCAAAGGCAACGACGAACGCCGAGAGCGGGTCGGTGATCGTCTCGAGTTCCCCGCGGACGAACTCGCCCGCGAGGACGGCGGCGACGGCAAAGAGCACGAGGCCGCCAAGGTTTGCCACGGTCGAGTTCGTCGTCGGGACGACATCGGGGTCGTTCAGGAGCACGAGGATGACGGCGATAGCGAAGGGGGTGCCGACGAGGCCAAAGGCCAGCGTGAGCACGAGTAACTGGAAGAACGCACCGCCAACGAACGCTCCGACGGCGGAGATGAGCGCAACGGCGGCGACGGCGGCGCGATACCGGCTGTCGTCGGTCGATCGCTCCCAGCCGAGTTTGTCGGCGAGCAGGTACGGCGGGACGATCGTATTCCCACCGAGCGTCGAGACCGCGGCACCGAGCAGGCCCGCGAGGAACACCCAGGTGGCATATTCGCCGGCGACCGGGCCGAGGGTCTGGGCGGCGCTGATGCCGTCGATGGTCGCGGGATCGACGCCGGCTGCCGGGAGCACGCTCGCCGCGACCAGAAAGACCGCGAGGCTGAAAACGCCGAACGCACCCAGCATCGAACTCACGATATCGACGACCGCGGTGTCGGCGTCACGGACGGTCCAGCCGCGGGCGCGCATCGTGTAGCTTTGCATCGTCAACAGCGTGATGTGGACCGCACCGCCAAGGATGCCCGCGGCAACGAGCGCACCATTGACACCTGCAGGAATCGCCGGGACCAGTCCCCCCGCCGCCGCAGCGGGGTCGATCGGGACGACGAACGCGGCTGCAACGAACGTGACGACGACCATCGAGACGAGCACCTTGGCGCCGATCTCCGCGACGCGGTAGCCCCCGCCGGCGAGTCCGAGCGCGAGGATCACGGCCCACGTAATTCCCCAGAAACGCGGATCGGCTAGGACGGCGACCCCGATACCCGCACTCGCGACGATCGTCGCGCTGACCTCGGCTAGCGTCTTCATGATGATCACCTGCGCCAAGCCGGCGGCCAACACGACATCGACCACGAGCACCCAGGCCCAGGTCGATCCCAGATGGCGGTCGACGACCGAGACGATTCCGTCCTCCGTGAGCAGCCCCAGCCGCATGGCGAGATACTGGCCGAGAGCACCCAACACCGCCGAGCAGACGACGACCCACAGCAGGGCGTAGCCAAAGCTCGCGCCCGCGACCAGCAGGCTGCCCATCGTCGCCGGGCCCGCCGCGATCGCACCGGCGAGCCACGTCGGGCCGAGTCGCTCGAGCGCCGTTCCGATCCGTCCACGCTCTACAGACCGCTGTTCGGTTGCCATGCAGGTATCTTACGAACCGGATAGTATAACTCCGTGGTATTCGATAGTGGTGGCGGATAGACACGACGGTTAGCGGGGCTACTCCTGCCAGTTCGGGTTCTCCCGTGGTGGGCTGAAAATGTCGACACCGCGAACAGTCTCGTCACCGCGGTTTTCGGCTGCATGGGGCTGATCACCGGGAATCGCATACGAATCCCCGGGCCCACAGACGAGTTCCTCGTTCTGGACGACGAACACGAGTTCGCCCTCGCAAATGAATCCGGTCTGTTCGTGGGGATGACTGTGTTCCTCGACGACCGCGCCGGGTTCGATCTCGAAATGCTGGACGTTCATCGACTCGGTGCCGGCAAGCAGCGCCAGATGGACGCCATCGGCGGCTTCCGAGGGGTCACTGTCGGTTAGGGAAACGCGTTCCATACGCCTCGAGACGGTGGCAACCGCCTAAAATCCCCACTGGTAGCATTTCACTTCCGCTCCGGTTGCCGAATGTTAAACTGCCGGGACGGCCCATTACCAGCTATGTACGCCGTCGTCGGTTGCAGCGAGTGTTCGAACCTCTGGATCATCGAGGGCCGATCGGAGACGACCCAGTGTCCCCGCTGTGGCGCGCGCAAGGCCTACGAAAAGCGCAAGAAGTTCGTCGAGACCGACGACGCGGCCCACGCTCGCGACGTGCGCGCGTCGATGCTCGCAAACCGGCAGGGAGAGGGTGAAGCGTTCGCTAAACTGGATTCCTTTGCCGAACTCGAGGCCGACGTGGCCGACGGCGTCGTCGACGAGACGGAGTACCTCGAGGAATCCGGGCTGAACGTCGACGAGGTCGAAGCAGCTGGCGACCGCGATCCACGCGGACCGAGTCCGAGCGGCAGCAAACAGGATATCGTAAAGCGGGCGCTCAAGGCCCTCGAGGAACCGACCGAAGACGAGGTCGTCGCGTACGCGGGCGAGCGCGGGGTGTCTGCGGGATACGTTCAGAAGGCGCTCGAGAAACTCATGCGACGCGGGGTCGTCAGCGAAAGTCGCGGGCAGTATCGGCTCCTCTGAGAACGTCGGCTGCTATTCGAGACAGACCCAAGAGAGCAGGAACTCGCTTAGCGACCCAGATCCTCGTGGGCACTCGCGAGATGTCGCGAGGACAGCGCGCCGAGCAGGGAGAGTTCACCTGCGAGCGCGCCGACGGCGATGATCTCGGCGAGCGCGTCGGCGTTCGAGCCCGGTGGGTCGCCACCGCCACGCAGTCCGAGAACCTCGAGCGCTTCGGCCTGTGTGGGCAGTTTCGTTCCGCCGCCGACGGTGCCAACCTCGAGCGAGGCCAGCGAGACGCTGGCGTAGAGGTCGGTAGTGCCGTCCTCGCGCTCGCGGGTGTTCATGGTGGTGATGGTGTTCGCGCCTTCGACGACCTGGGCCTCGTCCTGGCCGGTCGCGAGGAAGGCCGCGCCGACGACGTTTGCGGCGTGGGCGTTGAATCCAAGGCTGCCCGCTTTGGCGCTGCCGATCAGGTTCTTGCGGGTGTTAGCCTCGGCGATCGCGTCGGCGGTGGTATGCAGACGGTCCTCGACGAGTTCGCCGGGGATCACAACGTCGGCGGTCACGGAGCGGCCCCGTCCCTCGACGGCATTGATGGCAGCGGGTTTCTTGTCCGAACAGAGGTTTCCGGAGAGTGCCACGAGCGAGGCAGGGGTTTCGGCCTCGACGACCTCGCAGGCCTCGCCGGTGGCGATCGTGGCCATGTTCATCCCCATCGCATCTTTGGTGTCGTAGGCAAAGCGCAGGTAGACGGAGTCGCCGACGACGTAGGGTTCGACGTCGAGCAGTTCGCCGTGGCTCGTCGTCGACTCGGCGGCGTCGCGTAGCGTCTCGAGGTTGTCCTCGACCCATTCGACTGTTTCTGCGGCCTCGGCGACGCCGTCGACCCGGAAGACCGGCGCGCGGGTCATCCCGTTTTTCGTCACACGCGCGTCCGCGCCGCCCGCCGCGCGGATCACGGCGAGCCCGCGATTGACCGACGCCAGCAACGCGCCCTCGGTCGTCGCCAGCGGCAGGTAGTGGTCGCCGTTGGCCGCACCGCCGTGGACGGAGACAGGGCCGACGACACCCATCGGCACCTGTGCCGCACCGATCATGTTCTCGATGTTCGGCTCCGCCTGCTCGGCGGGGAAGGCGTACTCGCCGACGGTCTCGAGGTCGGCATTGGTCTCGCGTTCGACGAACAATCGACGTGCTTCGGCAGCGGTGTCGTCGTCGGCGTGGTCCTCGAGTTCGTGAATGCGAACGTCGCCGTCGCGGACGCGCTCGGCGAGTTCCTCGGGATCGGTCATGGATGGGTCGAGACGGTCGGCTACCCTAACAGTTGCTGATTCCCCTGAGTTGGGGGTCACCGATCCTGAAAGTCGAACGAGACATCGTCGCTGACGGCGCGATAGCCCGACAGCGCCTCGTAACAAAGGAGAGAGAGCAACGCGCCGGTACCGATCGCCGCAAGCAGCAGATAGCGCGCACCCGCTGCGTCGTCTGCAAGCGCGACCGCGAACGCGGCTGTGGTGACAGCCACAAATCGGAGTCGCGTCCGCGAATGTGTCCCCGCCCCCGTATACGCCAGATACAGCTGTGGAAAGGCGACAGCAACACCACCAGCCAGCAGGAAGGCCACCAGTGGCCCCCCGCCGAGCGCGATCCCAGTCTGTCGCTCGACGACGACCGAGCACGCAACGAGGAGCACGAACGCCAGAAACGAGCCGAAGACGACACGACCCTCCCGATCGATCATAGTGACCGATCACCAGCCGAACAGGTCAAGCTTGTGCTCAGTTGCAGTTTTGGTGGGCCGCCGCCCCGTCAACAGGGAGAGCACGCGGCGACTCAGCGCGCGAGATCCTGCTTCGCCTGCCGAATCTCGTCGTGAGCCTCGCCCGCGCCATCGACGCGGGCAAGCCCCTCGGCGGCCTCGAGCGTGCGGACGGCGTTGTCGAGAAACGAGAGCACGTCGCCCGGATAGGCATACACCATGTATTCGTCCGTCATCACGTCGACGATCGCATCCGGACCTAACCCCTGTGCGCGCAACTCGAGGAGATACTGGATAAACTTCCGCTCTGGGCAGCCACAGTAGGGGTTGTTATCGCAGTCACAATCGAGGAAGTCCTGCGTAAAATCGAGAACCCGATCGCGGGTCGCGTCGTCGAGTTTCTCGAGGCCCTCGCCCTGAAAGAGCATATCGAGCGTCGCCCCTTTGAACGCCCCCTTGGGGATGTTCGTCTCGAGCTGGGAGCTGAGCTGGCGGTGGTTCTTGATGTAGATCTTGTCGGTGATGGCCACGCGTTACCGGTGGTACCGGGTGTGTGCCGAAAAACGTCTCGGTCGTGAGTCACGCGCTCGTGGCCGGTCACCCGCGATCGAAATCGTGCGATACGGAGTCGCACACTCCGATCCCGGAGTCGTAACGTATTTCAGGCCAACCGCGTGTAGAATATGATGTAAGCGCGTCCGGGTTGGGGTAGTGGTTATCCTTCAGCCTTGTGGAGGCTGAGACGCGGGTTCGATTCTCGCACCCGGACTTTCTATTGCGTACCGATCTTCGAGCGGCAGAACTCGTCAGGTGGGAGTCTACAGGCGGTTCGACTTCCACCCGATCTGTTCGGACCGACTCCCGTTCTGGGGCGCTTGGAAACAACCGTAACCCACCCATCTCCGGACAGTATCACCCATACGTGTGGACACGCTATCTCACCCGATGGTCGAGACGAGTGATCCACTCGAATGTGATTCCTGTGATGCGACGGTCCCTGTCGACGAGGCGCGCCGGACGAAGACGATGGGCGGACTGGATCCAACGAAGTGGCAGACACTGTGCTGTCCGTCCTGTGGCTCGCGGCTGCAGACGATCTACGTCGGCGAGTGATAGCTGCCGACTAGTCGCAGGCCGGTCACTCCGCAGCGTCGGTCAGTCGCTGGATTTCCGCATCTGACAGCGACAGTTGCGAGGCAGCAACGTTCGACGAGAGATGCTCGAGATCGGACGTGCCCGGAATCGGGAGCATGACGTCGGCACGCTCGAGCAGCCACGCCAGCGCGACCTGCCGCCGTGTCGCGTCGTAATCTGCAGCGATGTCGTCAAGGAGATCGCCGTGTGCGGCCAGATCATCGCCATCGATCGGTGCCCACGGGATGAAGCCGATGCCGTCGTCGGCACAGATCTCGAGGACCTCCCGACTCCCGCGATCGTTCAGATTGTACCGGTTCTGGACGGTCGCGATTTCGACCTGCTCGCGCGCACGGTCGAGGAGTTCGGCAGAGACGTTACTGACACCGACCTCGTCGACGAGCCCGTCGTCTTTGAGTTCTGCGAACGCCGCGATCGAGTCCTCGAATGGCGTGTCGTCGTCGGGTCGGTGAAACTGGTAGAGGTCGATCGTGTCGGTTTGCAACCGGTCGAGCGAGGTGAGTGCCTGATTGCGAATGTAGTCCGGATCGCCGTGCGCGATCCAGTCGCCCGCGTCGTTGCGCAGCAGCCCCGCCTTGGTCGCGACAACCACGTCGTCTCGGTCGCCGATCGCCTCGCCGATCAACCGTTCGCTGACGGCAGGGCCGTAGGAGTCTGCCGTATCGATGAAGTCGACGCCGCAGTCGACGGCATGGCGGACCACCTCGCGTGCAGCCGTCTCGTCGTTGGGCGCGCCGATAATGTCGTCGCCACAGAGTCGCATCGCACCGAAGCCGAGGCGGTGGACGGTCGTCTCGCCGATTTCGAACGTCTCGCTCTCGTTTGTGATCGAGTCGTGGCTCACAGTTTGAGTACCGGGACATAACGGGAAAGTCGTTGGCGGTTGCGAGCGTCGTCCCGGAACCGCCACTGTTTGGCACTGTGACCAGTGGACAGCACTAAACAGCCAGCGACCGTAACACCCCTATGACCACTCCCGAACAACTCTACGCCGCAGTGGTCATCGGGCTCTTACTCGCTGCGATCGGGATCAGTATCCCGGTGCTCAAAGGGATTTATCGGGACGGCCTCGAGCGACAGTCCGAGAGGCGAAGCAACGATGTCGAGGCGGAGACGGCGATATCAGAGCCAACGGTGTCCGACGACGCCACGGCAGACCGAAGGCGACTCCCGTGTCAGCAGTGCGGCATGGAAAACGATTCCGCGTTTACGTACTGCCGAAATTGTCTCACACCGCTGTGACGTAAGCCAGTAGGAATACGACCCGCTTTGGCGTACCCTCGCACTTCTCATTCCCGTCTACGATTTGCTCGTCCTGTGGCGAATCTCTGACACCGCCGCCGAACACGTAGTGGAAGAGCAGTCCGGTCCAGTTATCGTCCCTCTCTGGATTATTTTCTTCCCCGGTGCGATGTATCTGATCCAGGCTTTCATCCCATCAGTGCCGACGACATCATCCGTCAAGTCCTCGAGTTGTGAATGCGACTCGATGTACTCCTGCATCGCTTCACGGACTGCCCGTGACCGATTGGCAAGTCCCTCGTCTTGCCAGACCTGGTCGAACTCTTCGACGACTGCATCTGGAATATTGAAGCTCGTTCGCATAGATTTCTGTTCGTCACCCTTGTACAAGAGTTCTGAGTAGAGCGATCTCCGGTTCGGTACTAACTCGGTCCTCGTTCGATAGGTGTCTCCCAGAGCAAGATTCCTGTAGAACTAATGATGAGGATGACACCAGCCACAGCGAGAGCGAACAATGGAGTGACGATGTCGGAGATGATGCCACTCCCGAGTTGGAAGGGGACAACTGCGAGTCCGCTGACCATCGCCATGGCGCTGAGAACAGTCGCACGTCCCATCGTCTCAATACGATCGTTGATATACTGGCTAGCGAACGACCGCGTCACATCAGAAAGCCCGCGAACCAGCAGGAACGTCGGCAAGGCAAGAGCCGGGACGAAATACATCCCCACCAGTGCCCCGCCGACGACGAAGGGCAGCCCCAGAAACCACATTCGCAGTCCGAGACGGTCGCGAATCGCACCAGTGTAGTAGCTCAATCCTGCGCCGAAGAGACTATACGCCGCGTAGAACCATCCGAGCAGTGATTTAACCTGCGTCTGCGACACACCAAAGTCGAGAACGACTGTCTCGAAAATCGGTTGGAGAAACACGAACACGAGGTACGTCACCGCCGCATAGAGAACGTAATAATACAGAACGAACGCCCGTATGTTACGCTGTGAGACCGTCCGACGGATCATCGAGAGTGTCCGCCGAAAACTCAGTCCCGTGGTGTCGGCTTGTTCATACGTTTCAGGTTCGTCGATCGTCAGGAGGACGAACACGCCGATTGCCGTCACTGTGGCAGCCACGAACCACGGATACGACAGGTCAATACTCCCGAGATAGCCACCGATGATCGCCGCACCTGCGCCAATCGCCAGTGAAACGGACTCTCCCCGCCCACGGACGTGCGCAAACTCGTCTTCCGAGAGGTCATCGGTGAGCGTATCGTACAGCCAGGCATCTTCGCTTCCCGAGCGGAAGTTGTAACCTGTCGACCAGCACACGTACAGGGCCGTGAGTGCCCAGAAGGAACTAGATAGCCCGATTCCGAGCAGTGTGAGTGAGATGAGGACGGTTCCAATGAGGAGACTGTTGCGCCGACCAACACGGTCACCGATATAGCCTGTCGGAATCTCTCCCAGCAGCGTCGTCAGATTGTATACCGCTTCGAGGATGGCGATCTGTGTAAAGGTGAGCCCTTGGGCGAGAAAGAAGAGATACATAATTGGCCGGTAAAACTCGACCGCTTTTGTCGATTTGTAGAGATAATATTTCAGGATGCTCGGAGAGGGAAGAGCAGAAGAATTCCGGGACGGAACAGCCATATCGGATATGGATACCCCTGAAAAATGGTTGTTGTGTTATGATCAGCCTGGTGTTTCGTAATACTGCTGGACCGAACAGGAAGAGCTGTTCGTCAGTGTCCAAGAGTGAGAGTCGATTTGAAGCAGTTCCCGCTTACTAAGCGGTCCAAACTACGCCTAATTCTTTTTAAATAGTCATTCTTGTCCGCTACATACTCGAGTTCCATTGGAACGTTTTCACGGAGATGTTTGGTAATAGTGACGTCGTTAGCGGACTTCAATCGATTCAGGATTGAGTGAGGCATCAAGAACTGTCGAGAACTCGTGTAGCTCATCGAAGTAGCGACTGTTGATGCCGACCGCGCGCGCCGCACGTTGATCAACGATTGATAGCGCTCGAATTCGATGTTCGATCCTTGGACGTGTAGATTCACACCTTCCTCGAGATCGTCGGGTACGGAGATCGTGCTACCGCCCTTGCTCCGCATTCCCTGCCAGCGCGGCGCGATGTGAGTGCGGAACGACCGTTCACCGACGATATCGTCACCACTCTCTACGTTGAGTTCGAATTCGCGCCTCTCTGCGAGACGGAACTCGGTTCCAGTCGGGAGCTGGTCTCCCGGATGCTCGAGACCGGAGTCTCGATAGGACAGCGTCACCTGCCACGGCTCGCCCTTGAATGCGAACTCGGCGTGCTGACTTCCGTCACCGTCCTTGATCCGACGGTCGCACGCGAAGAACGGATCGAGACCGTGCTCTGCGAAGAGGAAGTGAGCCGCGAACTCGTGGGGCGCGGTCTCGATCAGTTGCACCCGCGCTCACCCCCCTTGCAAGCAACGGCATAGAGACTACTGAGTAGGGGGTTTGTCGTTCCGGCATGTAAACCGAGAAGGGAGTGCCGCCTTCCGGATTGTGAACCTCGCCGAGACGTGCTCGCTTCGCTGCGCACGACTCGTCTGGTTCAAATCCTCGCAAGCAGTTTCACTGCTCACGTTGTTCGCAGGAAAATGCCGCCTCCCGGATTTGAACCGGGGACAGCTCGATCTTCAGTCGAGTGCTCTCCCAGTCTGAGCTAAGGCGGCTTACCTCTATCTCCGTCCATGATATAAAAAAGGATTTCGAATCGCGATCGTCGTTCCACGCTGCTTACAGGAGACTGCAGCGGGGCGCAATATATTGAGTATGGTATTGAAAAACCAGTAACGGAGACAATACGCCGCACTCTATGTGAGATTACCGTCCGTCTGTTGGATTATCGGATATTCAAGACACCCTTTTCCGCCCTGGGAGGTAATACCGTGTTATGGAGCCCCTTACCTCGAGTCAAGAGCCCACCGAACTCGACGCCGACACGATCCTCGAGTTACTGGCGAACCGCCGACGGCGCTATCTCCTCTATGCGCTCCGGGGACAGGACGACCCGATCGAACTGTCGACACTGGCCGAAACGGTCGCCGGCTGGGAACACGACGTGCCGCCGGACGAGGTGGCAAAAAACGAGTACAAAAGTGTCTACGTCTCATCTGTCCAGTGTCACGTCCCGAAACTGGACGATGCAGGTGTTGTCGAGCACAACGAAGACAATCACACCGTCGTCCTCGCGGACAATTTCGAGCAACTCGAGCCGTATCTCCGCGTCGTCGTCGAGGACGAACCGGAGAACTCGACGTTGTATGCAGCCCTCGAGCCCGGGTCGGGGGACGGCCTCCTCGGCCAGATTCGAGAAAACGTTGCGCGACTCAAGCACTGACTACGTCGGCCCGATCCCGTTCGAACTCGAAAGCTGACTCGAGGACGGCATCGAAACCGATCGCAGGGGGACCGAAGCACTGTTGTTTGCTGTCGCCATCGGACGTCTCGGCCTCGAGGTGTGTCGCAGACACATCGGCTCGGACGGGTTCGAACCACGGCGTTGCTGCGCGCGTCTCGTCTCCGTCGAACCCGCCCTCGTTCCACATACCTGCTGCTCGCGGAGTTGCTCGCAGCAGGAAGTGGGCTCGGGCGGGTTCGAACCACCGACCTCGGCCTTGTAAAGGCCGCGTCATGACCAGCTAGACCACGAGCCCGCATCCGAGACGAGTAGGTCCGTCCGAATAACCTTTACTCTCTGGCGGTGCAGCTATCACGTATGGCATTCGGGCGCATGGGAAAGACACTGCTCGCCATTGCGATCCTCTCGATCGCCGGTGTCGTCCTCCTACAGGCCGGACTCGTCTCGACGCCGTGGGGGCCCGACAGCGGAGAGGTACGGGTGGTCGACGACGCCGACAGCGACGAGCCGAAAGCAGTCATCGACGTCGAGGTTGCGGACTCTGTCGATGAACGCTACACCGGGCTGAGCAACCACGACTCGCTCGAGCCGGGTAATGGAATGTTGTTCGTCCACGGAAGCGAACAAGACCTGACCTACGTGATGCGCGAGATGGACTTCGATATCGACATCATCTTCATCGGTGCGGACGGCGAGATCACGACGATTCACCACGCCCGCGCGCCCGGCCCGAACGAAGATGGCAACGATCTCGAGTACTCCGGTCGCGGGAAATGGGTGCTTGAAGTGCCACGCGGCTACACGAACGAGACCGGAATCGAGGTCGGCGACGAGATCGACATCGACCTCGAGTCGAATCAGACGACCATCACCAGCCTCGGTACCGGTGACCGCGCGTAAGTCACAGCGAGAACGAGCGTGAACCGCAGCCGTCGACGCCGGATATCGTTCGGTTGGTCGGCAATTCTTATTGCTGGCGATCCCTGAGCCCCGTGCAATGAATCGCTCCGGCGGAGACGAGGACGATCCATTCGAGGAACAACGGGCAGAGGTCGAGAACCCGATGAAGCGGCTGTTCCTCGAGTACGGGAACGACTACGTCGGTGCGGCGATTATCGGCGTGGTCGCAAGCGTCGTCGCTCGCGTCCTCGATCTGTTGCCACCGCTGATGCTCGGGATCGCGATCGACGCCGTGATCCGTCAAGAGATCGCGTACGCGGCGGCGTTCCCGGTGGGTGGTGGCCTCATCGCACCGTACGTCCCCGACGGTCGGCTCGCCCAGTTCTGGCTGACGATCGGGATCATCGCGGGAGCGTTTCTCTGTTCGGCGATCTTCCACTGGACCCGAAACTGGGGGTTCAACACGTTCGCCCAGAACGTCCAACACGACATCCGGACCGACACCTACGACGAGATGCAGCGCCTGGACATGGGCTTCTTCGCCGATAAGCAGACTGGCGAGATGATGTCGATCCTCTCGAACGACGTTAATCGCCTCGAGAAATTCCTCAACGACGGGATGAACTCTCTGTTTCGGCTGCTCGTGATGGTGGTGGGGATCGGCGGCTTACTGCTGGCGATCAACTGGCAGCTCGCGCTGGTCGCCTTGCTGCCGGTGCCGCTGATCGCCGGTTTCACGTATCTGTTCATCAAGACCATCCAGCCGAAGTACGCACAGGTGCGCTCGACCGTCGGCACGGTCAACTCCCGGCTCGAGAACAACCTCGGCGGGATTCAGGTCATCAAGTCGAGTACGACCGAGTCCTACGAATCCGACCGCGTCGAAGACGTCTCTCAGGAGTACTTCGACGCCAACTGGGGTGCAATCCGGACGCGGATCAAGTTCTTCCCCGGGCTGCGCGTGCTCGCGGGGATCGGCTTCGTCGTCACCTTCCTCGTCGGCGGTCTCTGGGTCATCTCGGGTCCGCCGGGGCCATTCTCGGGCGAACTCAGTACCGGGATGTTCGTCGTCTTCATTCTCTATACCCAGCGATTTATTTGGCCGATGGCCCAGTTCGGACAGATCATCAATATGTACCAGCGCGCGCGAGCCTCGAGCGCGCGCATCTTCGGACTGATGGACGAACCGAACCGGGTCGGCGAAGACCCGGACGCACCCGACCTCGACGTTACCGACGGGTGCGTCGAGTACGATGATGTGGCGTTTAGCTACGAAGACCGTGAGACACAGGAGTCAACGACCACAGAGCCGATTCTCGAGAACATCGACTTCACCGTCGAAGGTGGGGAGACGCTCGCGCTGGTCGGGCCGACCGGTGCCGGCAAGTCGACGGTCCTCAAGCTCCTCTTGCGAATGTACGATGTCGACGAGGGTGCGATCCGGATCGACGGTCAGGACATCCAGGATATCACGCTCCAGAGCCTTCGCGACTCGATCGGCTACGTCAGCCAGGACACCTTCCTCTTCTACGGCAGCGTCGAAGAGAACATCAAATACGGCACCTTCGACGCCGATCGTGAAGCCGTGATCGAGGCCGCGAAGATGGCCGAAGCCCACGAGTTCGTTCAGAACCTGCCCGATGGCTACGACACCGAGGTCGGCGAACGCGGCGTCAAACTCTCCGGCGGGCAACGCCAGCGTCTCTCGATCGCCCGTGCGATCCTGCGAGATCCGGCGATCCTCGTCTTAGACGAGGCGACCAGCGACGTCGACACCGAGACCGAGATGCTCATCCAGCGGTCGATCGACGAGCTCGCGGCGGATCGAACCACGTTCGCTATCGCACACCGACTCTCGACGATCAAGGACGCAGACGGGATCCTCGTCCTCGAGGACGGCGAGATCGTCGAACGGGGAACACACGCGGAGTTGCTCGCAAACGACGGACTCTACTCGCATCTCTGGGGTGTGCAAGCCGGCGAGATCGACGAACTTCCCGAGGAGTTCATCGAACGCGCCCAGCGCCGCCAGGCACAGACGGAAGTCGGCGACGACGACTGAGACGGTCTGCTATAACGATGTACCGGTGCAACCGCGACCCGAGCGGCGGTTGCACCGGAAATGACCTGCAGTAGTCCGTATGTGGTGGTCGGTCGCCACTGTCTTAGAACGACTCCTGCTCGCTCTGGTCGTCCTGATCCGGGGCTCCTTCGTCCTGTCTGTCCTCGCCTACCGCAGGCGGCGTGCGATCGCTGTAGTTTTTCCGACCGATGGCCTCGTCGCCGACCATGTTCATGATCGCGCCCTCGACCTCGTCGTAGTCCCGATACTCGTCTTCGTTCAACGGCCCGATGAGGTCCTCGAGCGTCGTCGTGTTGCCGCTCATTTCGATCTCCTCGTCGCCGTGTGCGTCGAGTAACTCGTCGTGACCGATCGGGTACTCCACGTTCGTGAGCGTCGCCTGTACGTCGCCGAGTTCGACGCCGCGTTCGCGGTTCTCGTCGGACATACGTGACGGAACGCAATCGGACCGCAAACGGATTGGGCCTGCGTTCGCCGTGGCCGTCGACGCGATCGAATACGTATCGACTTTTGTCCGACAGCAACGTACCGTCGAACATGGATCTCACAGCGGCGACGTGGACGGATGTGGGTGATCTCGAGACGGATCTCGCGGTCGTTCCGGTCGGCAGCACGGAACAACACGGCCCGCACGCACCCCTCGGGACGGACGTGCTCACTGCGGAAGCGGTCGCCGACGCGGGAATCGAGCGAGTCGAGCGCGAGGTCGCCCGCGCGCCGGCGATTCCGGTCGGGGTCGCCGCGGAACACCGCCAGTTCCCCGGGACGATGTGGGTCTCCGAAGACACGTTCCGCGACTACGTCGGCGAGGCCGTCGAAAGCCTCTCTTACCACGGCTTCGACCGCGTCATTATAGTCAACGGTCACGGCGGCAACGTCGACGCCCTCCGGGAGGTCGGTGGCCGGCTGACGCGAACCGGCGACGCCTACGTCGTTCCCTTCACCTGGTTCGAGGCCGTTGGCGAGCACAGCGATGATATGGGCCACGGCGGCCCGCTCGAGACCGCACTGCTTCGCCACTGCGAGCCAGACCTTGTTCGGGAGGATCGAATCGACGAGGCTCGAACCGGCGCAGCCGACGGCTGGGGCGACTGGACGAGTCACGTCAATCTGGCCTACGACTCGGCGGAGTTCGCGGAAAACGGCGTCGTCGGCGATCCTGCCGATGGCGACGCCCAGCGCGGGGAGACACTGCTCGAGTTAGCTGCCGACTCGCTGGCCCGGCTGCTCGAGACGGTCGCCGAGCGTGACGTGGCGCGGCCCGACCACCGGTAAGGATCGGCTAGTGAGTCGGCTAATTGTCGGTGCGATTCGGCCCTTCGACCGAAGGAGATCGATTACTCCTCGGCTTCGTCCTCGTCACCCGCATCATCGTCGGCTGCGTCGGCTGCATCGTCTGCGGGCCCGGCGTCCTCGAGCGTGCCGCGAAGCGCCGGAATCGTCGACGTGAGTTCGCCGACCTGCTCGCTTGCCGCCGAGATGTCCGTGATTGCCTCGTCGAGGTCGGCGATCTCCGCTTCGAGGTCGTCGGCGTCGTCGAAGGCGTCGGCACGCTGGCCCATCGTGAACCACTTTTTCGCATCGCGAAGGTGATCCTCGGCGTCGCCGACCTCGAGCGCCGAATTGAGTCCGTTGAGGGCACCCAGCACGTTGTTGGCATCGGTCTCCCAGATATCATCGGCGTCGGGGAGTGCCGCCCAGGCGTCCGCGAGCGAGGACTCGACGTCCGCGCGCATCTCGGTGGCCGCTTCTCCGAACAGTTCCTCGTCGTCGCCGAGCGTCGCTTGGCTCATGCCACCGTGTTCACGGGGACCAAGGTTAAAAGGTAGCCCGAAAGTGAAAGTGAAATCGGCCCGGAGCGGCGCAGTACCGGTAGAACAGCGAGCAGATTCCGAAAGGGAGGTCTTCCAGCGATTAGAGTTCCTCGATCGACCGTAATTTCTGCTCGACGTCCGGCGGCGCGGCGCTTGGACCGTCACGGACCCGATGGTCCGGGATGAGAATCGGCGTCGGGTTCTCGGAAAGTGCAGTCCGAACGCGGATGATGTCGTCGTCGTCTTCGTGATCGAGTCCCGATGTCATCCGGGCGAGCGTGTCGACGGTGACCTGGTCGCCGTAGGGAATCTCCTGGACGCTCTCGAGGACCGCTCGCTGGTCAGTGGGCATGGTCATCGCGACCTGCACGTCGTCGAACGTGATCGGCTCGAGGCCGTCTAAGTACTCGAAGATGCGATCGAGAACGGGGTGGTCCGCCTCGGCGTCGTCGTCGGGCACGTCTGGAAACGAAACGCTGAGGACCCGTCCACTGGCAGCCCCCACTTGCACGTACCGGTCGAGATACGACGATTCCCGCGCGTAGATTCCGGCGTCCGTAACGTCCTCCATGCGGTTCTGTAGGCAAGCCGGACTTGAATAGCCGCCGGTCCCGGTCGCGTTTCGACCGACCAGCCGTTGCTCACTCGAGGGAAACCTGCCGCCCCGTCTCGGCAGCCTCGTAGGCGGCCTCGATCGCGCGCAAGTCGGCCAGTCCGTCCTCGCCGTCGGGTTCGGGATCGGCCCCCGTCAGCACACAGTAACCGAAGTAGTCGAACTCCTCGCGGACCTCGTCGACTCGTGGACCGGTGTACTCCATGCGAACGTCACCACTCTCGACGACCATCTCCTGGGGGACGACGCCGCCGAACGGTGACTCGATGTCGATCATCCCGTCGGTGCCGACCAACTCGAGCGCGCTGCGAGCGTGGGCGTCGAAACTCGCCGTACAGGAGGCCGTCGCACCGGTCTCGTACTCGAGTTGAATGGCGACGTGTTCGTCGACGTTTGCAAACGGAGGGTCCTCCGAGCGAGTGGTAGCGTACACTCCGGTGGGCTCGCACGCGAGGACGAACCGAATCGTATTGAGCGGGTAGATCCCGAGATCGACCAGCGCGCCGCCGCCAGCAACGTCGGGATCGAGCCGCCACGTGTCCGGGTCGGCCTCCTCGAGCAGCGGATGTGAGAAGCCGCCGTGGACCTGGACGACATCGCCGATCACGCCATCCTGGACGAGTTCGCGCGTACGACGCACCGTCGGTTCGGCCTGCAACCGATAGGCCGTCATCAGCGTCACGCCGGCATCGGCACAGGCGTCGACGACAGCTCGTGCGCGCTCGACAGTCGTCTCGAGGGGCTTCTCACAGAGGACGTGCTTCTCGAAGTCGGCTGCCGCGGTCGCGTACTGGCCGTGGACGGCGTTCGGTGCCGCGATGTAGACCGCGTCGTAGGCGTCGACGCAGGCCCCCTCGAGGAAGGGATCGTAGTCGACGACGTGGTCGACGCCGTACGTTTCGGCGACGTCGGCCACGCTCTCAGGCGGGCTGGCGACGAGTACCGTCGTCTCACAGCGCGCGCTGTCGGCGATCGCGGGGAGCGCACGCTGGCGTGCGAAGTGGCCGACCCCGATGACGGCGAGTCGGACCGTGCCCGTGGTCGTCTCAGCCTCCCAATCTCGTCGCATAAAATCCGAAAAGGCGTCCTCGAGTGCCATACGCCGCCTACGAGCGCCAGCAACAAGGACCACAGCGACTCATGCAGTGACTTTCACGTCAGAGAGATGTTCACAACGCTGAGTTCCCGCCGATCGGTTTCAGTCGCCGTATTCACCGATGGTATTCGACCGGACTCGACTTTCGAAGGAAAAAGTTATTCAATACTCGCGTGTGATGTGGTGTTACCCATAGGTGACGTGAAATGGCCAATATGGAAACGGCGGAGTTCGAAACCGATCTCAGTTTGTTCAAATACGACAATCTCGAACAACTCCCGCCACGATACCGCAATCTCGAAGAAAACGAGCGGACAGAACGCATCGAGGCGGCGCTCGCCGAACTCGGCGATGACGTCGTCATTTTGGGCCACAACTACCAGCGCCGGGAAATCGTCGAGCACGCGGACTTCATCGGCGACTCCTATCAGCTCTCGAAGCAGGCCGCCGAGGCCGACGCGGAGTACGTGATCTTCGGCGGCGTGACGTTCATGGCCGAGAGCGCCGACATCATCACAGACGACGACCAGTCGGTGATCCTCCCGAGCATGGAGGCGTCGTGTCCGATGGCCGGGATGGCCGAAGCGCTCCAGGTCGACAGTGCGTGGGCCGAAATCACCGACGCAGCGCCCGACGCCAACATCATCCCGATCACGTACATGAACTCCTACGCGGACCTCAAAGCCTTCTGTGCGAGTCAGGGGGGACTCGTCTGTACCTCCTCGAACGCGCACAAGGCCTTCGAGTACGCCTTCGAGAAGGGCGACAAGGTGCTGTTCCTGCCCGATAAACACCTCGGAGAGAACACTGCCCACCGACTCGGCATGGAAGACGAAATCGCCCAGTGGGACCCCTGGGATCCAGAGGGCAAAGACGCCGCGGAGGTCGCCGAGAGCGATATTATCCTCTGGGACGGCTACTGTCAGGTCCACGAACGGTTCCGCGTCGAGCACATCGATCGGGTTCGCGAAGCGAACCCCGGTGCAAAGGTCATCGTTCACCCCGAGTGTCGCCGCGAGGTCGTCGAAGCTGCTGACAAGGCCGGCTCGACGGCGACGATCTGTGAGACGGTCGAGAACGCTGACCCCGGCGACACCTGGGCGATCGGCACCGAGGTCCACCTCACGAACCACCTCCAGCGCTGGCATCCCGAGGTCGACGTCGTCCCGCTCTGTGGCGACGCCTGCATGGACTGTAACGCCATGCGACAGATCGACCCCAACTATCTGACCTGGGTGCTCGAGGAACTCGCCGAAGGCCGCGAACACAACGTGATCGAGGTCGCACCCGAGGAGAAAGAACTCGCGGGCGTCGCGCTCGATCGGATGCTCGAGATCTAAGATGACTGAAACAGACACCAGCACGGCGACGACGACAGACGGTGAAACGACCGACGTGCTCGTCGTCGGCAGCGGAATCGCAGGCTGTGCAGCCGCTCTGTCGGCCGCACGAGAGGGCGCAGAGGTCCTCCTGCTGACGAAAGCGACGAAACCCGACGATGCCAGTACCGACTGGGCGCAGGGCGGGATCTCGACGACGCGAGGGGACCCAGAGAGCCTCAAACAGGACATCATCGACGCCAGCGACGGTACCGCCGATCCCGCGGTCGTCGACACCCTCGTCAACCACGCCGACGACGCCGTTGAGGACGTTCTCATCGACACTATCGGGGTCGACTTCGACGAGACCGCCGAGGGGGACCTCGATTATACGCGCGAGGCCGCGCACTCCGCGTTCCGCATTCTCCACGTCGACGCCGCGACCGGCACCCACATCCTTCGACCGTTCCTGAACCACATCGACGACCACGACCGCATCGAGGTTCGTCAGGATACGGCTGCGCTCGAGCTGATCACCGCCGAGGGGCGCGTTCACGGCGTCGTCAGCGATGAGGAGCCCACCGGCCACCCGATCTACGCCGGCGCGACCGTCCTCGCGACCGGCGGGGTCGGCGCGCTCTACAGCCGGTCGACCAACCCCGACGACGCCACCGGCGACGGCATCGCCATGGCCGCGCTCGCGGGCGCGGACGTCACGGACATGGAGTATATCCAGTTCCATCCGACCGCCTACGCCGGCGAGGACCCGTTCCTCCTCTCCGAGGCGCTGCGCGGCGAGGGGGCCGTCCTCCGCAACGGCGACGGCGAGCGATTCATGGATGACTACCACCCGCAGGGCGACCTCGCACCGCGGGATGTCGTCGCCCGCGCGGTTAAGGCCGAACGCGAGGCAACCGGCGAGGTCGTCCTCGACGTGGGTCCGCTCGAGTTCGAATCCGACTACCCCGCCATCGCCGAGAAATGTCGCGACCGCGGGATCGACGGCGACGAGATTCCGGTCGCACCGTCCGAACACTTCCTGTGTGGCGGCATCGACGTCGACGACCGCGGCCGCACCTCGCTCGATCGGCTCTACGCCGTCGGCGAGTGTGCCCGCACCGGCGTCCACGGTGCGAACCGACTGGCGAGTACGAGCCTGCTCGAGGGCCTCGTCTGGGGCCTGCGCGCGGGCGAGGACGCAACCGGGTTCGACTCCGAGGTCGTCGAGGCACCCGAACTCCTGAATCGGGATCCCGACCTGCCTGCGCGCTTCGCCGCCGAGAAGTTCACGCGGCTCCAGCAGACGATGGACGAGTATCTGGGCCTCGAGCGCGGTCCCGACGAAATCACCCGCGCGAGTGCCGTCCTCCGGCGGCTGAAAGGCGAGGTCGACGCCTACATTCGAACCCGAACGGCACGTGACCTCTACGAACTCCGGAACGCGAGCGTCGTCGCGCTGTTGATCGCGCGTGCGGCCGGAGAAAACACCGAATCGGTTGGCTGTCACCACGTCGATGACGAGCCACGTGCTAGCCACTGATACGGTTTCCTGGCCGTATGACAAACGCAGTGTGACGGCTACGTCCGTCGCCAGCCCGCGAGCAGGCCGCCGATCGCACCACAGATTAACGCCAGAAGCGCCGCACTGAACAACGCGGAAAGTGGTTTTCCGACGAGGGAGAGCGTCTCCTCGCGACTGACGAGCGTGTATTCGAACTGCGAGGCTCGCCAGGCGACCGTTAGCGCGAACGGGACGGCGATAGACGCGCCGAACGTCGCGTACCGCCTGATCCCGCCGTCACCGATCCGCGCGGCGAGGACGTAACTCGCAACGATAAGAAACGGACCGGCGACGACCACAGCGATAATGATTCCGAACAGGGCCAACTCCTGAGCGTCGCCGACGCCCTCGAATTGTATGCCGTTCAGCGCCGACAAAAAGAGGAGCTCAAAGCCCTGTCCAGTACTCTCGAATGGCTCCGGATCGATCGGGACGCGTCCAGCGAGAACGTATATGAGCGCGTACACGCCGACTCCCGTCCCCACGAGCCAGCTGACCGATCTCCTATCCCACGTGTCGCGATCGAACACCGACTGCGGTTCTTGTCTATTGTCTTCCAATTCCGCGTCCCCCTGAGTTGGTACTCGTTCCTCGTGTTGCTTCCCCTGATCCATGCGATATACATTCAATTTAGCAATGAAAAAGACATTGGCCGTGACAGGTTTTTATCGCCGTCCCGCCCTCTCGTTGACGATGGTTCAAGCGCAGTCGAAAACACGCCGTTTATCGTAAGTCGGTCGCCAACGTGGCACAACGTGATCACCGACGCACAGATCGACGGCTGGCTCCGCGAGGACGTCGGCCACCACGACGTGACCAATCAGGTTCCCGGCGAGACGACCGGCCGGCTCGTCGCCAAAGAATCGGGCGTCGCAGCCGGTCTCGAGGCCGCGGCGGCCGTCTTCGAGTACCTCGACGTACCCGTGACCGATCGGCTCGCGGACGGCACCGCGGTCGAACCCGGTGACGAACTGCTCCGGGTCGTCGGCTCGGCCCGTGAAGTGCTGCGCGGCGAGCGCGTCGCCGTCAACATTGCGGGCCACGCCTCTGGGATCGCGACGCGGACCCGCGAGGCGGTCGACCAGGCGCGAGCCGAGTCCGAGGACGTCGCGATCGCCGCGACCCGCAAGACCACGCCCGGCCTGCGCGGCATCGAGAAGCGCGCGGTCGTCGCGGGCGGCGGCGACACCCACCGGCTCGATCTTTCCCATATGGTGATGGTCAAGGACAACCACGTCGCCGAGTTGGGGCTCGAGGAGGCGATCGAACACTTCGACGAACGGACCTCGTTCGCGACGAAAGTCGAGGTCGAGGTCGAAACTGTCGCCGACGCCCCGCGGGCAGCCGCGGCGGGTGCGGACATCGTCTTGCTCGACAACATGACACCCGAGCAGACGGCGGCGGCTGTCGGCGAACTCACAGACTACGAGAGCGTGCTGGCCGAAGCTAGCGGCGGCATCACCCTTGCGGACGTGCCCGACTATGCCGCGACGGGTGTCGACGTGATCTCGATGGGATCGCTCACGCACTCCGCACCGTCGCTCGATCTGTCGTTTCGAACCGGGGACTAAGTCGACTTACTCCGCGTCCCAGGCACGAACGTCCGACTTCTCGAGAAACAGCGACGGATCGTCGTGGGAGAAACTGACCCAGCCGTCGTCCGGCGCGGCCAGTACGTGCACCAGCAGTTGCTCCTCGAGCAGCGCCGTTTCGAAGGCGGGACGAACAGCCGTGATATCGTAGGCAAGCGGGACGAAAATCGCCGTCTCGCTGGCATCGTCGCGCTCGACTGCGAGGGCGACTCGCTGGTCGGTCTCCTCGGCGGCGAGCGGTCGGTAGTATACGTCAGCCGCAGTGATCGTCACATCTCCGTCGTCGATGAGTCCCGCGACGACATCGTACTCGTCGGCGCTGACCGTCACGTCGAGGCCGACTCGCTCCTCGCTGTCGACCGGTGCGATGTCGGTCGGCTCGAGGACGATGGCGTCCCAGCCGTCCTCGCGGTACTCCTCGGCAAGATCTCGTGTGTCTTCGAGGAGATCGGTCCACAGAGCGTCAGCCAGTGCAGACTCGTCGTCGGTCGTCGATTCGTCCGCTGTCATCGCTTGCCCTCCAGCCGTACTAGGGTCGTCATATGCGAGTCAGACACCACGAAGCGAAAAAATAGTATCTCAGTCTCTCACAGTGATTCGATCGAAACGGTCGTCGCGTCGCCGACCAGCGCGTCCTCGACCGCTGCGCGAACGGGCTCGGGCTCGGCTGGGCCGCCCGCAGCTGCGATACTCCCTACTGACGCCGGCGCGAGCGCCACGCCGAGCGCACCGTAGACCGCCTCGAGCACGTCAGAGAGGTCCCCGCGATCCGCTACGAGGACGATGCCGGCGACGAGGGCGGCCTCGCTTCGGACACGCTGGGCGATGCCGACGACCTTGCGCTCGCCTGCGTGCGCATCGATAGAGAGCGAGTGCGTGCCGGGACAAAACGAGTCTGCAGGCTCGCCGCGATTCGGCTCGAGGCCGAGCGTCCGCAACGCCTGCTCGAGGGCAGCCGTGGTGCGTTCGTATCGGGCGGTTGTGCCGGTTCTGCCGTCTGTAACCGGTTCGGCACGGGCAAACGCCAGCGTCGTCGCGCCGTCGTAGGCCACCGCGCGACCGCCGACATCGCGCTCGATCGGCGGGAACCCACGCTCGGTAGCGGCCACACGGGCGCGCTCGTATCCCTCGAGACGGGCGTCTCGACGACCGAAGGCGACCTGTCGGTGGGGAGTCCAGACGCGGACGGCGGGCTCGCCGTCGGCAGCGATCGAAAGTAGCCGCCGACTCACGTCGCGATCAGCCGCGATGGATGCCGCCCGGCCGCGAAAGACGCGCATACCATGGGTTAGACCCGGTGGGTCTAAACGCTCCCGCCGCCCAGCGTTGGTATCCGATGGCCGTCACGCTCCCCGAACCCGTGCTGGCGCAGTACGAGCGCTTCTCGCTGTACAACTCGCCGTATCCCGCCCACGACGGTGGCTGTGCGATCGATCTCTATCCCGGAACGCTGGTCGACGGTCGGACGACCGCCGCACCGAGCCCCGTCGCTGGTACCGTCCGCGAGACCCGCACCGTCCGCGCGCCGCCGAAACCCTACGCGCCAGAACACGATCACTTGATCCTGCTCGAGCCCGCCGACTCGAGTCCGCTCGCGGGATTGGCGGTCAGAATCCTCCACGTCGAGCCATCAGTCGCGGCTGGCGACGTCGTCGAACGAGGGGAGTCGCTCGGTCGACTCGTCCGGGCCGGCTTTTTCGCTCCCTGGGTCGACAACCACCTCCACGTGGGAGTTCGCGGCCCCGAGCAGAACCCCTATCGTGCGTCGGGCTCGCTCCCGCTCGAACTCGGCGTCTCGGTCCGGCCACTCGCGTGGGACGGCACCGGTCAGGTCGTCGCGACCGGCGACACCTATGCGGTCCTCGACGCACCCGCACACCCCGATCCCGGCACTGGCTTCGTCGGCGTGCGCGCTGACGGAGGTGGCGTCTTGGATGGCGGGCTGCCACACTACGACGGCGGTGGGGTCCTCGAGCGCGGCGACGAGGAAACAGTGGTCTCGCTGAATGGCGATCGGCTCGGCGTCGCCGACGGTCGCACGATCACGTGGGACGACGTGACGGTGACGGCAAACGACGAGCCGATCACCGGCTTATCGCTGTTCTGTGCGCAGGACGGCGATTTCGGCGCGAAACTAATCTGTCCAGAGCGGTCGTTCGCGGTGGGCGAGCGGGTTCGGGTGCGGGTTCGCTCGAGCGAGCAGGCCTGAGGCTGTCCGCTGACACGGCGTGACATCGAGAAACGCAGCCGTCAAGACCGTCGCTCACAGACGAGAGGCTATGACCGAGGAGACGCCACCGGCGGACATGTTCGACGAGTTCGACGACCTCGAGAGTCTGCTCCAGTACTCTCTCGAGGAGGATCACGAGTTCCTCGCGTGGCTCGAGACGAGCGTCGACAACGTCGGCGACGGGACGATGACGATGTCGATTCCCTACGACGAGAAGCTGACGAACACGCGGCCAACCGCAGCCCCCGACGAGCGAGCGGACCTCCACGGTGGCGTCGCGGCGACACTCATCGACACCGTCGGCGGGCTCTCGCTGCAGACCGCGGTCGACAACCCCTTCGAGACGAAAATCGCGACGATCAATCTGAACGTCAACTACCTCCGCCCGGCGACGGGAGACCTCGTCGCGACCGCAGACGTGATCCGGGCCGGTAGCAGCGTCGGCGTCAGTGAGGTCACCGTCGAAAGCACGACGCCCGACGGGGAGACGAAGATCGTCGCCATCGGACAGGGCGCCTATCGGATCCTCCGACCACAGTAAGAGCGAGTCCACACCCCCGTCTCAGACCGGCTGCTGTCCCGCTGTTCCGATGGCCCCCAGCGCGGTCGCGGACCCGCCGGCACCCACTGCCAGAAGGTCGTCTCAGGAGTCAGCGGTCAGTTTTCGAAGCCGTACCACGAGAACCACCGTCACGAGTCCGAACGCGATCGCGTACAGATTCGAGCCAGCCGTGGCGAAATACCAGAGTGCGTATGCGCTGGCCGCAACGCCGAGCAGATACAGCGGTCGCAGCTGTTGTTGGTTCATCGCGTCTCACCGACCGACCGCGGCTCGAGGCTCACGTGGCTTGTCGCGTTCGCACGACGTGGCTGCAAGCTGTTCATACTGCACGTTGGATCGGCGGCGACGAAAAAGACGGTGGGACGGCTGTTGCGATTACGCGAACTCGAGGTCGGCGCTCTGCTCGACCTCGCCGAACAGCCAGTCGGCGTGCTCTAAGGCGTACTCGTGGTGGTCGTCCTCGATCGCACCGATGCAATCTTCGACCAGGATCGGGCGGAAGTCCCGCACCCCCGCACTGCCGCCGGTGTGGAGCACGCAGACGTTCGCGAGGGTGCCACAGATCACCAGATCGTGGATGTCGCGGGCCGTCAACCACCCCTCGAGTTCGGTGTTGTAGAAGGCGTCGTAGGTGTGTTTCTCGACGACGTGGTCGCCTGCCTCGACGGGGAGTTCGTCGACGATCTCGGCCTCCCAGGAGTTCTCGAGGACGTGTTCGCCCCACTGGTCGAACTCGTCGTAGTAGTGGGCGTCGTCGAACTGGTCCGGTGGGTGGACGTCGCGGGTGAAGATCACCTGGACGCCGGCCTCGCGAGCACGCTCGACTAACTCGGCGATCGGCTCGATAACGGCCTCGCTGCCCGGTGCGTACAGCGAGCCCTCTGGGTGACAGAACCCGTTTTGCATGTCGACGACCACCACTGCCGTGCGGTCTGGCTCGAGGCGCATAGCTAGACGGTCGTACGGGCGGAGCCATGAAAACGTTCGTGCCCGCTTCAACGCAGGACTTCGATTTCATCGTTCTCGCGTGATCGGCAGGAGCGAAACGCATACGTCGCGATCGTCACCGGCGACGAGCCACCCTTTCATGTGACTGCCGAACAGGGAACGCGACGGAGCGAGTATCCGCGACTCGTCACGAGCGGCCCGTACGAAAACTGACCTCCACCACTTGAGTATGCAGTACACCCGCCTCGCAGAGTACGGCGCGATCGGCGACGGGAACACAGTCGCCCTCGTTGGTCGCGACGGCTCGATCGACTGGTGTCCACTCCCACACGTCGAGTCGCCGAGCGTCTTCGCCGCGCTGCTCGATGCCGACCGCGGCGGCCACTTTGCCGTCCGGCCAACGGGCTCGTTCGACTCCGTCCAGCGGTATCACGACCGGACCAACGTCCTCGAGACGACGTTCCGGACCGCCGGCGGGGAAGCGAGGGTGACGGACTTCATGCCCGTCGCGGAGGCGACCGAATCGGACGACTCGCCGCCTGCCGTCTACCGGCGACTCGAGTGTGCGGACGGACCGATCGAGTTCGAGATCCGGTTCGAGCCGCGGTTCGATTACGCGCGTGACATCCCCGATATCGAACTGACTGCCGACAGCGTCGTTGCACTCGGCGACGACGAGCGGGCCGTCCTCTCGAGCGACCTCCCGCTCGAGCCGTCGGCCGACGGCCACGCGGCGAGCGCGACGGTGACGCTCGAGGCCGACGAGCGACACTGGCTGGTGCTCGGCTACGGCGAGGAAATCCCGCTTGCGCCGGCCACACATCGAGAGACGTTACAGCGAACCGTCGACTACTGGCGGGAGTGGAGCCACGATTGCAACGGGACGGACTGTCCCGTCGGCGGCCGGTGGCACGACCTCGCCGTCCGCTCGGCGCTCGTCCTCAAACTGCTCATCCATCGGCAGAGTGGCGCAGTGTGTGCGTCTCCGACCACATCGCTGCCCGAGGACCTCGGCGGTGTCCGCAACTGGGACTACCGGTACAACTGGATCCGCGACGCGGCCTTTACCGTCCGAGCGCTGGCCGAACTCGGTCACCTCGCGGAGGCGAAATCGTATTTCCAGCTGTGTCTCGACCACTGTAGCGAGCATGATCCTGCCGCGGTTCCGCCGGTCTACGGCCTCCACGGCGGGAGCGACTTCGAGGAGCGGGTCCTCGATCACCTCGAGGGATACCGCGGTTCGGCCCCGGTCCGCGTCGGCAACGCGGCCCGGGATCAACACCAGCTCGACGTCTACGGCGAACTGATCCTCGCGATCTACGAGGCCGTCCGCTACGGCCAACCGGTGACGCCCGACGACTGGGCGGTGATGTGTGACCTCATCGACTACGTCTGCGAGGGCTGGGACGAGCCCGACGCGGGCATCTGGGAGGTCCGAAACGATCCACAGCAGTTCGTCTACTCGAAGGTCATGTGCTGGACGGCGCTGGACCGCGGAATCAAGCTCGCCGAGGCCGCCGACGGCATCGACGCGCCACTCGAGCGCTGGCGGACGTGTCGCGCGGACGTTCAAGCGGCGATCCTCGAGCGCGGGTTCAGCGAGCGGACGAACAGCTTCGTCCGGGCGTTTGGCGACGAAGACACACTGGATTCGGCGAATCTGCTCGTCCCGGTCGTCGGCTTCCTCCCGCCCGACGACGAGCGCGTTCAGGGGACGATCGACGCGACGATCGACCGGCTGGTGACCGACGACGGCCTCGTCCGGCGCTACGAGGGCGACGACGGACTTCCGGGCACCGACAGCCCGTTCGCCGTCAGTTCGTTCTGGCTCGTCACCGCCCTCGCGCTCGCGGGGCGAACCGAGGAGGCGACCGAGCACTTCGAGGCGATCCTCGAGTACGCCAGCCCACTCGGACTGCTGGCAGAGGCGGTCGACCCGGAGACGGGTGACCAGCGCGGCAATTTCCCGCAGGCGTACAGCCACATCGGACTCATCAACAGCGCGCTCGCGCTGGCCGACGCCGACCGCTCGAGCGCCGAATCGTCGGCGCCGCTCAGCCGCGAGGAGTCGCTCGAGGATCTCGACTCGAGCGAGGAGATCATCAGCCGACCGACCGACACGGAGTGAGAGACAATGAGTGACGACAGACACGACACGACAGACGAACCGACCGCCGTCACGACCGACGCGCGCGATCGCCGCTCGCGGGCCGATGGCGGTGAGAGGACCGACACTGACGGACAGGGTGATGGAAACGGCGACTCGATGCGTCCAGGCGACATGATGCTCGCCCATCCGACGAAGGAGGTGTGGCCGCAGTACGCCATCATCTCGCTCGGCCTCTGGCTTATCGCAAGCACGCCGACACTGGGTTACGAGAGCGTGCTGATGGGCTGGAACGGCGTGATCAGCGGCATCGTCCTCATCGCGCTGGCCGGGCTCACGATCTATCGTGAGAGCGGCTACGCCAACTACGCCAACGGCTTCGTCGGCCTGTGGCTGGTGTTCGCGCCGATCGTCTTCTGGGCGCCGACGGCGGCTGCCTATGCCAACCACTCCCTCGTGGGCGTCATGGTGATCACGTTCTCGGTCCTGATCGTGATGCGCTCGGAGATGGAGGGACCCGCCGTCCCACCGGGCTGGTCGTACAACCCCTCGACGGGTGCCCAGCGCGCCCCGCTGATCGCGCTCGGCGTTTTCGGCTTCTTCGCCTCATGGTACATGGCCGCCTTCCAGCTGGGCTACATCGGTAGCGTCTGGGACCCACTCTACGGGTCGGGTACCGAGCAGATCCTCACGTCGAAAGTGTCGAAGGCGTTTCCCGTCTCCGACGCCGGGCTCGGTGCGGTGGCCTACTCGGTCGAGGCGCTGATGGGCTTCATGGGCGATCGGCGGCGCTGGCGCACCATGCCGTGGATGGTCGCGTTCTTCGGCGTCGTCGTGATCCCGCTCGGCTTCGTCCAGGTGCTGCTGGTCATCATGCAACCGATCATGGTCGGAACGTGGTGTTCCCTCTGTCTCCTCTCGGCTTTCGGCATGCTGTGGATGATCTCGCTGACGGTCGACGAGGTCGTCGCGATGGGACAGTACCTCGTCCGGCTGACGCGCCAGGGCGATAGCCTCTGGACCGCCTTCTGGATGGGCGGGACGATCACCGAAGACGAGTCGGGCGTCGACGAGGCCTCTGAGCGACCGATCGGCGAGTCGCCGATCGGCGAGCCGTTCTGGGGCGTCTCGATCCCGTGGACGCTGCTGGCCGCGATGGCGCTCGGCGCGTGGCTCATGCTCTCGCCGACCGTCTTCGGGACAACCGGGGTCATGGCCGACAGTAGCCACCTCGTCGGCTCGCTGGTCGTCTCCTTCACCGTGATCGCGACCGCGGAACCCGCCCGCGCGATCCGGTTCCTGAACGTCCCGCTGGCTGCGTGGATCGCCGTCGCCCCGTGGCTGGCGACCGGTGTCCCGACGATCGCCGCGATCAACGCCGTCGTCGTCGGCGCGCTCGTCGTGCTCGTCAGCGTCCCGCGCGGCCCGATCGCCGATCGCTACGGCGGCTGGGAGCGGTATGCCACACTCGAGACGGTCGACCGACTGAACCCGCTCAGTAGCTAACCATGTCTGAATCCACTGATTCGGAAGTCGTCGTCGTCACGGGCGCATCGGCCGGCGTCGGGCGAGCCACCGCTCGCGCGTTCGCCGAGCGTGGTGCGAAGATCGGGCTGCTCGCACGCGGCGAGGATGGCCTCGAGGGCGCACGCGAGGACGTCGAACAGGCCGGCGGCGAGGCGGTGGTCGTCCCAACGGACGTGGCCGACCCCGATGCGGTCGAGGCCGCGGCCGAGGTCGTCGAGGACGCGTTCGGCCCGATCGACGTCTGGGTGAACAACGCGATGGTTTCGGTGTTCTCGCCGGCCGCGGAGATGTCTGCCGACGACTACCGTCGCGTCACCGAGGTCACGTACCTGGGCTACGTTTACGGGACGCAGGCCGCACTCGAGCGGATGCGCCCCCGCGACGAGGGAACGATCGTGCAGGTCGGCTCGGCGCTGGCGTATCGGGGAATCCCCCTGCAATCCGCGTACTGCGGCGCGAAACACGCGATTCAGGGCTTTACCGAGTCCATCCGGACAGAACTCATCCACGACGACTGTGACGTCCAGCTGTCGATGGTGCAGATGCCCGCGATGAACACCCCGCAGTTCGAGTGGTCGAAAAGCCGGATGTCGAAGAAACCACAGCCGGTGCCGCCGATCTACCAGCCGAAAGTCGCCGCGCGTGCGATCCGGTGGGCTGTCGATCATGACAAAGACGAACTGTGGGTCGCCCGGTCGACAGTGAAAGCGATCCTCGGCAACCGCATCATGCCGCGGCGACTCGACAACTATCTCGCACGCGGCGGGTACGACTCACAGTTGACGGACGAACCGATCGATCCCGACCGAGAGCACAACCTTCACGAGCCGGTAGCGGGGGATTTCGGCGCTCACGGCCCGTTCGGCGGCCAAGCGCGCGATCGAAGCTACCAGCTGCAGGCATCGATGCATCGGCGAGCGCTCACTTTGCTCGCCGGCCTCGTGGCTGTGATCCTGGGCGTCCTGCTTGGCCGGCGGGCCGCGTCGACCGACGCCGAGTGAGTGGCGGCCTGACCGTCGTGCTTTTTGCACTTCTATTCAAATGGATCACTAGTCACGTCAGATGCCATCGACGCGCCCCCGCACGTCCGTCGTCCTCCTCGTACTGGTCCTCGCCGGAGCGCTGGTGACAAGCGGCCTCGCCGGCCCGGTCCTTGCAGCCAGCGCGACCGCGGCTTCCGACGGAACGACCGCCGCCAGTGCCGATCGAGCCGAACTGACCCCGCGTCTGAACTCGGCCACGACAACGAACGCGGCGATCACCCCACCGGACGACCGCCCCGCGAACCCATCGACCGAAGACACCGTCGGTTACGTCGAAGGCTACTGGTACGACGACGAGCTGCCCGTCGACGACCAATCGGACGCGGTCGTCGACGACGATGACCTCGAGCCCGTCGTCTACCGAGCGATGGCCCGTGTCGAGCGGATTCGAAATCTGACCTTCAAAGACGAGGTCGCAGTCGACGTCGTCTCCCGTGAGACCTACCAGCAGACGAACGACGACCGCTTCGAGAACTACACGACGGCGGAACGACTCGAGCAGAACGTCGGCTACGAAGCACTGTTTACCGTCGATCGGGACACGACGGCGGTCAACGCGACCAAGACAGTGTACGGCGGTGCCGTCAAGGGCTACTACGACCCCGAGACCGACGAGATCGTCATCGTCTCCGAAAACCCCGAAACGCCGGAACTGGACGAACTCACGCTCGGCCACGAGCTCGTCCACGCGCTGCAGGACCAGCGATTCAACCTCTCGGAACTCACCGACTCGACACAGGACGGTTCCCTGGCGACGAAAGGGGTCGTCGAAGGCGACGCGAGCTGGGTCGAACGTGAGTACGAGAGTCGTTGTAGCGTCGAGTGGGACTGTCTCACCCCCCGTAGCCAGGGAGCGGGCCAGTTCGACGTCAACTGGGGTATCTACTTCGCCATCTACCAGCCCTACAGCGACGGCCCCGACTACATCGACCACCTGCGTCAGCAGGGCGACGGATGGTCGGCAGTCAACGCAGCCTACGACGAGCCGCCGGCGACCACCGCCGCGGTTATCCATCCCGGCTCCGAGCGCGAACCGGAAACGGTCGCGATCCCCGACCGCTCGAGCGACGGCTGGCGACAGCTCACCGTCGACGGCGTGGTGGCAAACGACACCATCGGCGAAGCGGGGATGGTCGCGATGTTCGCCGCCGACGCGATGAATCAGGATCAGCCGTCGGTGCTCGACGCGACCGATCTCGATGTCCTGGGCGGCGGTCGCGGCTTCAACTACGATCACGCGGTCACCGACGGCTGGGCCGGCGATACGCTAGTCATCTACACCACCGACGAAATCGACAACGAGAGCGATCCCGCCGCTGCAGCGGGCCGAGCCGGCTACGTCTGGCGAACGGAGTGGCAGTCGACCGAGGATACCGGCGAGTTCCTCGAGGGATACCGGGAACTCCTCGAGAACCACGGTGCCGAGCCCGTCGTCGCCCGTCAGAACACCTTCGTGATCGACGATGGTGGCTACGCCGGCGCGTACTATATCGAGCGAAACGGGACGACGGCGACGGTCGTCCGCGCCCCGTCGGTGGCAGCGCTGTCGAACGTCGACGCCGGTGCCGCCCCCGACGCGACTCCCGGCTTCGGCGTGACGGCTGCGGTCGGCGCGATCGCAGTTACGTTGTTCGGAACGGGGGCCTGGCTTGCCGTCGGTCGCAAGCGATAGCGACCCGCCGTGCGAGCGACATCTCAGTTTTAATCAATGGCGAAACAGGTGCGAAAGCTGACTGTCGGAAGCTGTACGTCAGCCCCGGACGCCGGCAGACGGGTAGCTTTTTTGCCTCCCGCGGGAAATCGGCGATATGTCAAATCCGTTCGGAACCGTGCCCTCGAAGGCCATTCTCGAGGGGGACGCGACTGACGCCTACTTCGAGCGCACGCGAGCGACGCTCGAGCACGCGGGGAAAAACCCCCACGTCGTCGCCGAAGTGACCGCAGACCAGTTCTCGACCGGGGCGTTCGAGGTCTTCACCGGCGTCAAAGACGTGGCCACGCTGTTCGAGGGCCGCGCCGTCGATATCGACGCGCTTCCCGACGGCCAGTTGTTCGACGGCGGTCCCGTTCTCCGAATCGAAGGCCCGTACCTCGAGTTCGCCGCACTCGAGACCTCGATGCTCGGCTTCCTGTCGCAGCCGAGTGGCTTCGCGACGGCGGCACTCGAGGCCAGACTGGCAGCGCCCGAGTCGATGGTGTTGTCGTTCGGCGCGCGCCACGTCCACCCGTCGATCGCAGCGACGGTCGAACGCGCGGCGTTGCTCGCTGGCCTCGATGGGTTCTCACACGTCGCAGCAGGGGATATCCTCGGCCGCGAGGCAGGCGGAACGATGCCCCACGCGCTCATGTTCTGTTTCGGCGAGGGCAATCAGGCCGAGGCCTGGACGGCGTTCGATGAGGCTGTCGGCGAGGACGTGCCGCGGATCGCGCTGGTCGACACCTTCTGGGACGAGAAAAGCGAGAGTCTGCTAGCTGCCGAGACGCTCGGCGACGACCTGGATGGCGTCCGCATCGACACGACTGGCTCCCGACGTGGTGATTTCCGACACATCATCCGAGAAGTGCGCTGGGACCTCGACGCGCGAGGATACGATGACGTCGATATCTTCTGTAGCGGCGGACTCACCCCCGAAACGATCCGGGAACTGCGCGACGTCGCCGACGGCTTCGGCGTCGGCAGCCACATCACCGGTGCCGATTCGATCGACTTCAGTCTCGACATCGTCGAAATAGAAGGCGAACCCATCTCCAAGCGGGGCAAACTTTCCGGCGTCAAAGACATCTACCGAATGCCCAACGGCGGCCACCACGTCACGCTGGCCAACCGCGACGGACCGACCGAGGGCGAGTCGCTGCTCGAACCACTGGTCCGCGACGGCGAGATCGTCCGCGAGTTCGAGCTGGATGCGGCGGCCGAACGATGTTTGGCCGACGCCGAAGCGGTCGGTTTCAACCGATAGACGCCGGCACGCGACCGATAGCAGCCTGAGCCGGACTGTACGCGAGCGCGGAAGTACGTCAACGAAGGTAGGATACTTGGCTTTTTATCGGACGCGGGAAAACCGATCATCGATGGTCGCCGCCTCCGAAGCTCCGCACTCTCGAATCGCGACGCAGCTTGCGAGCCGCCTCGTCATCGTCTTTGCGATCGGTGGTGTCTGTACGGTGATCCTCCTGCCGGGGCCGACACTGCTCTCGATCCCGTTGATTCTCGTCGTCAATCTGGCCGTCCTCTGGTTTACCGTCCACTCCGTGTTCGCGGCGCTGAACGCGCTGCTCGAGGTCAAACTCGAGCGGCTGGATCGAGCAGCCAAATCGGGCGACTAAGTCGAGAGATGGGTGAGAAACACGCTGCTCTTGATACAGCAAGCGGCTCGGAGAATCGCGGCGCTATTCAGACCTGTTCGATGCTGCCGTCGGCCTCGCGTTCGCGGAAGACCTGCCCTTCGAACAGCGTGACGACGACGTCGTCGTTTTGCCACGCATCCGGCGCGAGTTTCGCTTTCCGGCAGGTGCGCTCGAGGTATTCGCGGGCGGTCCAGCCGTTTTCGACTGGGACCGTCGGATAGAGCCAGCCGCCCTCGCCGCCGTCGATGGCGATGCCGTGGGTACCGACCTCGAGATCGGCCAGCGGGTTGTCAGTCAACACGACATCGCCGACGATACAAACCGAGACCGTCAGGTTCGACAGTTCCGAGGGGCTGACTTCGGAGCCACAGGAGTCTCCACTGGCGGCTTCGATCGCCGCATCGACGATGACGTGGCCGAGCTGGTCGCCCGAGCGGTGGCCGCCCGCACAGCCACGCAGGCTGCCGCGGCCACGGGTCGACTCGAGGCGGACGAACGCCCCGGTTCGCTCGTAGAAGGCTTCGCGCATGCTGCCCGGTTGTTCTCGCTGCCCGTGTCGTACGTAAGAGTCGACGGCTTCGCGCGCGAGTTCGACCGCACGTGCACCGTCCTCGTAGGAAAGGTCGACGCCCTGTCCCTGGGACATACAGATAACCATGGCAGTAGTCGTCCTAAAGCGCTTCCATTCGTCGGTGGACGTTTTTTCGAGCCCCAATCGGGGGACTTATTCGGCAACCGCCCCTAGAATGACTGGGAGAGAGAGCCTGGCTGCCGCGATAGTCGTGCCGGCAACGGCGCGACTACCTTTCGTGGAGCGACTCGGAGAGTCGCTCCACGCACCTAACGTGATCCGTCCCTTCGGGACGCATCACGCTCGTAACGTTGGCCAACCCTCCGGGTTGCCTAACGCCCGCGAGGAAAGTCCCCCCACCTGTTCGGGCAGGTGACCGGATGCAAGTCCGGAGCGGGAGACCGCTGGCTCTGGAACAGAAACGACACGTCTCGGCCCGACCGATGATGCGCGCGAACCTGACCGAGAGGAAGGGGAGCTAACCCGCAGAGGAAAGCGTGGTCGCATGTTGCTCGCGGTTGAACTCCGCAGGTCACGCTCGACGTGACCGACCACGGACTGACGGCCGAGGATCGATGGAACGGCGAACCCTCACCGGTGCAAGTCCGCGCCGTGGTAGCCCGAACACCCCGCGGCCTCGCCGCGGACGGCGCGGACGCTTAGCCGAATGCCGGGATGAACAGAAGGGGGCTTACTCCTCTCACCCAGTTTTCGATCGTGAGTTGCGACGCTGTCGCTCGAGCGCTCGCTAGATACCGCACGGTATTGAGCTGAAGAGAAACGTCCTGACGGAGTCCAACGCGAACGAAGTGAGCGTTGGGCACGTCAGGACCGAACGCAAAAGCGAGTGCTGAACAACGTGAAGCACTCGCGATAAGTGAGCGTCCTGACGGAGATTTGAACTCCGGTCCCTGGCTCCGCAAGCCAAGAGGATAGTCCACTACCCTATCAGGACTCATCTCTACGTAACCCGCTTACCATTAAAGCCCTTTCGAAACGAAGCCGCCGCTGGCTGTCGATTCCTGCTGTCTGCCGACACGTCTCGAGGTGAGGTGTGTCACAGTAACTCGCCTGGAATTTATATACTGAGGGGAAGCCAGGGTGGGATATGGTTCCCTGCTCGAGCCCCGGCAGGTCGTGGCGTTTCCGTGCCGAGTTCACGACGACAGAACGGGTCGATCTGGCCAGTATGCGTACTGTACTCGTCGGACATTCCCGTACGGGAAAGCAGCGAATGGATAACGCTTATGCGCGGGCTACCCATGCACGAGCATAGAATGAGCGACATCGAGGGTGTATATGAGGACCTCGAGGCCGACGTTTCTCTCGAGGAGTTTCGCGAGGCCGTCGAGGCGAAAGTCGAGCAGATGGGGGGACTCGCGGACGAGGAGACGGCGGCGATGCTCGTCGCTCACGAAGTCGGCGAGAGCGAGGTCGGCGGCATCGCCGATATCGAACCCGGCATGGAAGAGGCGAAGTTCGTCGCCAAGGTAATCTCGATCGGTGAGAAACGGACCTTCGAGCGCGACAGCGAGGACGAGGACGGGCAGGTCGTCAACGTCGAAGTCGCGGACGAGACCGGGTCGGTGCGCGCGGCCTTCTGGGACGACCACGCCGAAGCTGCCATCGAGGAACTCGAGGAGGGGCAGGTCCTGCGGATCAAGGGCCGCCCCAAGGAGGGCTTTTCGGGCGTCGAGGTCAGCGTCGACGACGTCGAACCGGACGACGACACCGAAGTCGACGTGCAGGTCTCCGACACGTACGCGATCGAGGACCTCTCGCTTGGCCTCTCTGACGTCACCCTCATCGGCCTGCTTCTGGACACCGACAGCGTGCGCACGTTCGACCGCGACGACGGCTCCGAGGGGAAAGTCTCGAACCTCGTCCTCGGGGATTCCACCGGGCGCGTGCGCGTAACACTCTGGGACGAACAGGCCGACCTCGCCACGGAACTCGAGGCCGGCGAAACAGTCGAGGTCATCGACGGCTACGTCAAGGAACGCGACGGCAGCCTCGAGCTCCACGTCGGCAACCGCGGTGCCGTCGAGGAAGTCGACGAAGACGTCGAGTACGTCCCCGAGAGCACGCCGATCGAAGACCTCGAGATCGGGCAGACGGTCGATATCGCTGGCGTCGTCCGCTCGGCTGACCCCAAACGCACGTTCGATCGCGACGACGGCTCCGAGGGGCAGGTCCGGAACATTCGCGTCCAAGATGCGACCGGCGACATCCGCGTCGCGCTGTGGGGCGAGAAAGCCGACACCGACGTCGGGCCGGGCGACGAAGTCGCGCTGGGTGACGTCGAGATCCAGGACGGCTGGCAGGACGACCTCGAGGCTTCCGCGGGCTGGCAGTCGACGATTACGGTCTTAGAGTCCGAATCGGCCACCACCAGCGGCGGAGCGACAGATAGCGACGGCGCAAGCGACGAAAACGCCGGCCTGTCGGCCTTTGCTGGTGACGGGGCAAGCGAGGCGGCGACAACTGACGACACCGAGTCGACCGCTACTGCAAGTGACGGCGGGGACGATCCGTCGGACGGGGAAGAACTCGAGTTTACCGGTGTCGTCGTCCAGGCGGGGAACCCGTTGGTGCTCGATGACGGTGAGACGACGATGAGCGTCACCACCGATACCGATGTCGGCCTCGGCGAGGAGGTAACTGCTCGGGGCGTCGTCCGTGACGGTCGACTCGACGCAAACGACGTGTTCTGACGCGCCGAGCAACCTCATCAGCCGACTAGGAAAAGCGTTAAGGGCGTTAGCTTCGCCTATAATGATATGAACGTCGAACTCCCGTTCGCCCCGGTGGATACGATCATCCGTCGGAACGCAGGCGAGCTTCGGGTGAGCGCCGACGCGTCCAAGGAACTCGCAACGCGGATTCAGGAACACGGGAGCGAGCTCGCGATCGACGCCGCCGAGGAGGCGACGGCGGACGGTCGCAAGACGCTGATGGCTCAGGATTTCGGGGTCGAAACTGTCATCGACAAAGACGAGCTCGAGTTGCCGGTCGCACCGGTCGATCGCATCGCTCGATTGGAGATCAATAACCGCTATCGCGTCTCGATGGACGCCCGCGTCGCGCTGGCCGACATTCTCGAGGATTACGCCGACAATGTCGCCCGGGCGGCGGCGATCCTCGCACGCCACGCCGACCGGCGGACGATCACCAACGACGATATCGAGACGTACTTTTCGCTGTTCGAGTGAGCAAATGCAGTTCGGCTACAGCGAGGACTGCCTCGCACACGATCCCGGTTCGCGCCACCCAGAGTCGCCGGACCGGCTACGAGCGATCCGGGAACGACTGAAGCGCAAACACGGCGTCGAGTACGTCGAGGCCGACCCCTGCGACCTCGAGACGATGGCAGCCGTCCACGACCGCGAGCATCTCGAAGAGGTCCGGGAGTTCTGTGAGAACGGTGGGGGGAACTGGGACCCCGATACCACCGCCGTCGAAGCCACCTGGGACGCGGCCAGCCGGAGCGCCGGGCTCGCCTGCTGGGCCGCCGAATCGGCACTCGAGGGAGCCACGGGTCGCAAGACGCCGTTTTCGATCGGTCGACCACCGGGCCACCACGCGGAGTACGACGACGCGATGGGCTTTTGCTTCGTCAATAACGCCGCCGTCGCCGCCCAGTACGCCCTCGATCACGATGACTACGACGTCGACCGCGTCGCGATCCTCGACTGGGACGTCCACCACGGTAACGGGACCCAGGACATCTTCTACGACAGAGGCGATGTGTTCTTCGTCTCGATCCACGAGCAAGGGCTCTATCCCGGCACTGGTGATGTCGATGAAACCGGTGAGGGTGACGGCGAGGGAACGACGATGAATATCCCGATGCCAGCCGGCACTGACGATCACGAGTATCTGGCCGCTATCGACGGTCCGATCACCGCCGCGTTCACCGCGTTCGATCCGGACCTGCTCCTCATCAGTGCGGGTTTCGACGCTCATCGACACGATCCGATCTCACGGATCCGCCTGTCGACGGAAGCCTACGCGCTGATGAGCGCCCGTATGCGGACACTCGCCGACGACCTCGACGCCGCACTGGCCTTTATTCTCGAGGGCGGCTACGGGCTCGACGTGCTCGCCGACAGCGTCGCACTCGTCCACGAGACGTTCGACGGTCGCGAACCGATCGAACCCGACGACGACCCCGGCGAAAAAGCGAAAGACGCTCTCGACGACGTGCTCGAGGAACACGACCTCGACGCCGACGTTGACGTTGACGATCTCTGAACCGGCCAGCGTCTCACTGCTGTCTCAGGGCCTGGGATCGTAATACGCCGCCAGCTCCGTGCCGAACTCGTCGAGCAACGCTGCGATCTCGTCATCGACCAAGACCTCGTATCCGTCCTCGAGTGCCGTCTCGACGTGTGCGCCCAGGCCGACATCGAAGAGCCGATCACTCTCGAGAAACTCGCGCGCTGTGGTGAACGAGCGCGGGCGCTCGGTAACGTACCGGTCGCCCTCGATGAAGGGGCCGTAGGCCTCGAGATCGTCCACGTAGGCATCGTAGAAGCCGGCGGCGTGGTCGCGGACGTGGATCGGCGGCCCCTCGTGGCGCTCGACAGCAGGCCGTTCGCTGACGGAGAGTTCGGCGAAGACGACAGCCGTCTCGTCGGCGAACGTCGTCGTCCGGAAGACGTCGAATCCACGGTCATCGAGGCCGTTCGTGATCCCGTCGAGTGACTTGTAGAGCTGCGGGTAGAGTTGATCCTCGACGAGATCTGGCGCGTCGAACCGAACGGCGACGGGCGTCGTCTCGCGGCGCTCGAGGTGTTCAGACAGTGCTGGGTTAGTAAGTGGCTCCGGCGTCTCGGCTTCGAAGTAGTCTATTTGTGGAGTCGAGAGGAACGCACGGGCGTAGTGTTGGAACCGCGCGACGTTCTCGGTCGCACAGACGGCGGCGACGTTTCGCTCGGGATCGGTGGGATCGATGACGACCAATGGATCGTCGAAGCTCGCACGACCGTGGGAGTCGGGATCGAGGTCGACTGGCGGGTGCCAGTCGGCGGCAGCCTCGAGTAGCGACCGAAAGCCGCCGTACTCACAGACGAGCAGTTCGGTAAGATAGCCGCTAAAGCCCCGGGTTCGGAGGTCGCTGCCGTAGACGCCGATCCCCTTGAGAAACTGCTTCGTGATCCGGACGTCGCCAGCGAGGTCGTCGTCGAGTCGCTGCTCGAGATACTGCGTGTGAAATGGTGTCCGATCGACCGCCGACCGGATTTCCGGCGCCGACTCGAGGCGAAAGCAGGGGACGACATCGATATCGAACCCCTCGACTTCACCTTTGACGTAGGGGTGTTCGGCGTACTCCTCGTGGCCGTCGGGGAGCGTCGCGTGGCCGACCTCGAGGCCGTACTCCTCTAGGGTGTCGCGGTCGAGTTCCGGTGGGAAGCGAACGAAGATGTCGATATCGCGATCGCCGCTAATCCAGGTGTTTCTGGCCGTCGAGCCGACCTGCAAGACGTCGGCGTCGGCACACAGCTCCGTGGCCGCAGTCTCGGCGCGCTCGATCAGCCGATCGGCGACCTCGCGCAACCGTGCCCGTTCCTCGGCAGCCGGATCGACGCGGTCGCGTACCGCGGCGACGACTCCCTCGACGGTAGCGTCAGCGTCCTCATCGCTCATGGCAGGATACACTCGAGCGGTGCGTGAAAGGGTATCGAACCCGCTGCAGGGAAAACGAAAGCCCTATTAAATACAGCCGGCAACCAATGAGTGAGCCGAAGTAGCTCAGATGGTAGAGCACCTCGCTGTTAACGAGGTTGTCCCAGGTTCGAGTCCTGGCTTCGGCGCTTCTCTCGATTTCACGTTCCGGTAGACAGTGGTCTCTACTGGTTCCCAGAGACTGGCCACACGCTGTGTTGGGGCAGGATTAACGTTGTTCGGTGCTGACATGGGCATATGACCAGCGATAGCGACGACCGACGGGGGACCGACCACCACGGCCACGACACCATCGACCCGCTCTACGTGGGCATAGTGACCGTCTCGAGTTCGCGAGCGAACGACCCCGATCCCGACGATCCGGGCGGCGACACCATTCAGGACTGTTTCGAAGCTGAGGGCCACGAGGTCCGCGAGCGACGTCTGGTTCGGGACGACTACGCGGCGATCCGAACCACTGTCCGGGGGCTGGTCGCACGGCAGGATATCGACGTGGTCTGTACCACCGGCGGCACCGGCGTCACCGTCGACGACGTCTCCCCCGAGGCGACCGCCTCGCTGTTCGAGCGCGAGCTGCCGGGCTTTGGCGAACTGTTCCGGTCGCTGTCGTGGGAGGAAGTCGGCACCCGGGCGATGGCCTCCCGTGCGACGGCGGGGATCGCCGTCGATACGCCGGTATTCTGTCTGCCCGGCAGCAAAAGCGCCTGCGAAACCGCCTGCGAGGAGTTGATCGTCCCCGAAGCGCCCCACCTCGCGGGGCTGGCGACACGCCACCGCGCCGGGACGGACGAACCGACGCTGACGGAGTATCAGGAGTAGCCGGCGGCTCGAGACGCAGCGAGCGAACCGGACAGCAAACGTTAATTAGTGTGCACGGTTTGTCCCGATTGGAGGGCCCTTAGCTCAGTCTGGTAAGAGCGCTCGGCTCATAACCGAGTGGTCGTTGGTTCGAATCCGGCAGGGCCCATCCCGAAGCGGCACGATTCTGAGCCAGCGGTATCGTAGGAAACAGTGTTTGAACCGCTTATGTACACGATGGGTGAACCGAGAGTCGTACGTAGAAAGCCGACGCGCCACGAAGACACACTTTGGCGAGGGGTCTGAGACGCAGGAGATCTTCCGGCAGGAACATCTTAGTGGACTCGGATTATCTTGTTACATGATGACGATAGACGAACTCAGTGACTATGGCATGGATCGGATGGCTGACGACGAGATCAGCGGTTTTCTATCGAGTCAGAGTGTCGGGGTGCTTGGTCTCCCGACTGAGAATGTCCCCGTCATGCGTCCGCTATTCTTCTGGTATGACGGAGAATCTCAAATCTACTTTCTGTATGTTATAGGGCCTGAAAGTCAGAAAGAAGACCTCAGCGACCGTGCTGATGCTGCTCGATTTCTCGTCTACAATGTTGACACACCGTTTATGTGGACGAGCGTGCTTCTCACTGGTCCGATCAGTGATGTCCCTGAGAGCGAGCGAGAGCAGGTCCAAGATGCGATGGAAATGCAGTGGCGTCCGGACTTGTTCGAACGGGCAGGCACATCGGAAACTACCAAACTATATCAACTCCAGATCGAAGACCAAGTCGGTATTGCACACAGGGGATTGCCACCTGCGTTTGACACGGACTCGTCCGAAACCCAGTCAGAGTGACGGCATCGCGCTTCGAGACGATTCTATCCCGATAGCGCAGATGTGGTTTTAATCATATTTGAGTATCAACTCACTCCGGCAGTCCCACACCGCTAAAACCCCGTTCCAAGAATACACACACGAGCCGCGATTTACCGTCTGGATCTCTCGATTCGACCCGCCCCATTTCGTCCGCGAGACTTCTCTAGCAGTTCGACACGCTCAGGCAATATATCATAGATCTGGATTTCGGTGGCGACTCTCACTCGAGTCTCCCACCGACCCCAAGCCGAAACCCCGAAACCCATCCACTGCCTACGAGCGCTCATGAGCGAAAAGACGGGTACGTTCGTCGTCACGCACGCCGAACCGGAGTCGGCGGTCGTCCGCGACGTCGAGACCGCACAGGTCCACCCCCTCGGGTCGAATCCCGGCCTCGAGGTCCACGACGTCCTCGAGGCGACCGTCGCACCGGAACCGCCGCTGGAGGTTTCGTGGGAAGTGATCGACGTCGCAGACCGGCGCTCGGTCGAGTTGGTCGACAGCGATCTCGAGCCGACCCAGCACGAAAAGGAGCTGGCAGCCGACGCCGAGGTCGGCGACCTCATTCGGGAGGAACGCGCCGGGACGGGTGAACTACACGTGTTCTGCGTTCCCGAAGACGACCTCGAGGCGGCGGCCCAGGACGTCCTCGAGGACGAGGAGACGGTCGCGCGGGCAGCCAGACTCGAGGCGGTTCGCGTCGAGGTGCGGCGCTCGGCTCCCGATAGCGTGTTAAGCGTGCGCTATCTGCCAGACTAATCGGCACACGGTGTCGGGACCGTCGGCGCTCGAGGCCTGTGGGGTCACGGTGTTGCTTACCGGCCAGCAAAGCGAGTAGAAATTGAGAAGGCTTACTTCGGGGGCCTGCAAGAGAAGCGATATATGGCGTATTTCAACGTACCGGAGATAGACTTTACCCGGTACAGTAACCGCCAACTCGCGGCGGTTCCGCTCGCGGTTCTCGCGGTTGCATTGCTCGTCCTCAGCGGGTCGTTTCTCGTGTACGGCACGCCGGTGCCGCTGGGGATGGACTTCGCCGGTGGGACGGAACTGACCGTCCAGACGACGACGTCGGCCGACGAGGTTCCAGCAGCGTTCGACGAACAGCCCGAATCGGTGACGGGGGCAGGTGGTGAGAACCAATACATCGTACAGTTCGCCTCGAGTGATTCGCAGTCCCTGCGAGAACAGGCCGAATCGAACCTCGAACAGGACGGCGACAGTGAGGTCATCCAGTCGATCTCGTCGACGTCGGCGAGCTTCGGACAGGGAAGCCAGCAGACGGCGCTGATGGGACTCGTCATCGCCTTCGTCGGGATGAGCGCCATCGCATTCCTCCTCTTCCGGACGTTCGTTCCGTCGATCGCGATCGTCATCTCGGCGTTTTCGGACCTCATGATCCCGCTTGCGTTCATGCGCCTCGCCGGGATTCCACTCTCGCTGGGGACGGTCGCCGGCTTGTTGATGCTGATCGGGTATTCCGTCGACTCCGACATCCTGTTGAACAACCATGTCTTGCGCCGCAGCGGTGACTTCTACGAGAGTACGTATCGTGCGATGCGCACCGGCGTCACGATGACCGTCACGTCGATGGTCGCGATGCTCGTGATGGGGGTTGCGGCGTTTCTGTTCGGTATCGATCTGCTGGCGTCGATCGGTATCATCCTGTTCGTCGGCCTCGCAGCCGACCTGATGAACACCTACATGTTGAACCTGAGCTTACTTCGCTGGTACAAATTCGAGGGGGTCCGCTCATGAACCCGATCGCAGCCATCAAAGCCAACTGGCGGATCCTCATGCTCGTGGCGTTCGTCGGCTTTGCCGTCGTCGCTCTGTTCATTCCCGGTGGCATCGTCGCCGACAACAGCGTCGCCGGAAACGAGAGCCTCCAGGACAGTCCCACGAACCTCGAGTTCGGTCTCGGCCTCGAGGGCGGGACCCGGATGCGGGCACCCGTCACGGGGATGACCGCCGAGGACATCGCACCCGACGCGGTCAGCGACGACGGGCAGGTCGACCAGGACCGCATCGACGAACTCGAGCGAGCGCTTCACGGAGACGGCGCGGAGCAACTCGGCCTCGAGCAGTCGAACGCCAGCGTCCACGTGCAAGACGACGGGACCGTCGTTGCAGAGGTGTTCACCGACAGCGTCAGCGACGCGGAGTTCGCCGCGGCACTGCAATCGGCAGGCGCCGACGTCTCCGAAGACGACATCCGCGACGGCGTAAGCCAGCGGACCCGCGATCAGATCATCGAGACGATTCAGACGAAGATCAACGCTGCGGGGCTCTCCGGGGGAACGGTCTACGAGCAGACGACGCCGAACGGCGACCACTACATCGTCATCGAGGTGCCAAACATGGGCTCGGGCGAACTTCGCAGTATCCTCTCCGAACGCGGCGTCGTCGAGGTCGTCGCCTACTATCCCACCGAAAGCGGAAATCAGACCAACGAACCGGTGCTGACCAACGACGACATCGCCAGTGTCGACCCACCCCAGCAGCCCGAGTCGCGGCCGGGACAGTCGAGTCAGGGCTACGTGGTCCCGGTCCAGGTCAGTGAGGAAGCTGCGCCCGGGTTCCAACAGCAGATGAACGACCAGGGCTTTACCGACCCGAACGAAGGCATGGGCCGGTGTAGTCTCGAGACCACCAACGGAACCGTCGACTTCGACCACGAGGGCGAACAGTACTGTCTGGTGACCGTCACCGACGGCGAAGCTGTCGCCGCACACAGCATGGGACCAAGTCTTGCCGAGACGATGCGAAGCCAAGAGTGGGCCAACGACCCCATCTTCCAGATGGGTGCCCAGAACCAGCAGGACGCCCAGTCGCTCTCGGTCAATCTGAAAGCCGGCAGCCTGCGCGCGCCACTCGACTTCGAGGAGAGTCAGATCTACTCGATCGAAGCGGCCCACGCAGACCAGTTCAAAGAGTACTCGCTGCTGATCGGACTCCTCTCGGTACTTACCGTCAGCGGCGTCGTTTACGCCCGATACACGGACGTTCGCGTCGCCGTGCCGATGATCGTCACGGCGCTGGCCGAGGTCGTCGTCTTGCTCGGGTTCGCCGCGCTGATACGCATGCCGCTGGATCTCTCCCACGTCGCCGGGTTCATTGCCGTCGTCGGGACCGGGGTCGACGATCTCGTGATCATCGCCGACGAGGTGATGGACGAAGGTGATGTCAGCTCGGAACGTGTCTTCCAGTCACGGTTCCGCAAAGCCTTCTGGGTCATCGGCGCCGCCGCGGCGACGACCGTCGTCGCTCTCTCGCCGCTTGCCGTCTTGAGTCTCGGCGACCTCCGCGGGTTCGCGATCATCACCATCCTCGGCGTCTTCATCGGGGTGTTGATCACTCGCCCCGCCTACGGTGACATCCTCCGTCGGCTGTTGACCGACCGCTAACGCTCGTTTTCCTTTTCCGACGGAAAGTCCCCCATTCAGACAGCACGGAACCGATCGACGGTGTCGCCGTAATCGTATACAGTCCCAACAGCCTCCGAGACGGCGTATGCAAGAGGGTTCGGGGAACGACGACCAATCGGATCGGAACCGCGATCACCACAGTCCACAGCAGTGCAATAGTAACAGCTGAACCGAGTGACACATCGATCGCACAACAGTCGTGGAATCGGGTGTGAAGTGACGGTCAGTGGCTACTATAAAGAGCGAAGTACGCAGCCTGTGAGGCGACTCCCGATCAGATTTGAAGCCGTATATATGAATTCAGCCGTTGCTTGGCGGAGTCGTATACGAAGTGACGCGAAAGAGGAAGCGGAGTGCGCCGTAACAAGCCTAGGCCGGGATTTGAACCCGGGCTCTCGTCCTTACCAAGGACGCGCTTTACCGCTAAGCTACCCAGGCGCGTACTTCTTTGTTGTTCGGAGCTGTCTTTATGGGTTTCGATTCGAACGGACTGTGCGTCGGTCTGTCGTAGCTCCCGCCCGGCATCTCGAGCCATACGGGAACCTGTCAGAGGATACTGACACACAATGCGGCCATCCGGCGATACTATCGGGACAGGAGCCCGTCTCAGTCAGGGATCGGTCGCCGATGTCGCGCGATCGGTCGTCGAGTCCTCGAGCGACTGCTCGCGAACTTTCGCTTCGAGGTCGGTCAGACACTCCGTAACCGGCGGAAACGAGGTGCCGGCGGCATCGGCGAGATCCGTGGCAACGGCGAGCAGTTGTGGAGAGGGTGTTTCGTCGACGGCAACGGCTCCGGCACGGACGGCCAGTTCGAGCACGTCGTGCTCGAGGTTGGCATCGAGCGAATCGGGAGCGGAATCAGCACCGTCGGGTCCGACGGCGGACGCTGTCTCGGGTTCGAGCTCGGCACGGCGGGTCTGGTCGCGACCGAACGATTGGACCGTCCGGACGGCTTTGCCGGCGGCGTCGGTGCGAGCCAACAGGTAGAACCCACGCGCGACGAGGATGTCGGCCGCGAGAATCGCCAGATCGCCCTCGTCTGCGTCGTCATCGGCCACTGTCCAGGGTTCGTCGTGGGCGAGCGATCGCGTCAGACGTAACCCCTCGTAGATGAGCTGAACGCCGGCTGCGTGGGTGACGATGCGCTCGGAGTCGTATTCAGAGATCTGGGTTCGGTCTCGGTCGGTCTCGGACTCACCAGCGCAGTGTCGGCCATCCTGGTCTTCGAAGACGTAGTCCTCAGGGGACATCGCCGCGGCGCTCTCGAGCGTCAGTGCGGCGGGAACCATCGATGCCCGGTCGAGGACGGATTCGATATACTCGTACAACCGTGGTGGTTCGACGTCCGCGACGGCCTCGACGGCGGCACGCCGACAGCTGTCGGCCTTCTCCATTAGCGGGGGGTTACGACGGAGTAGGCAAAGACCTTTGGAAACGCCTGATCGACTGCAACTATGATCGACGTTGACACGAACGGATCGATTCGGACGATCATACTCGACCGCCCCGAGGCGCGCAACGCCCTCACCGTCGACGGACTCACCGCACTCGAGGCGGCGATCGACGACGCCGACGAGCCGGTCATCTATCTCCGTGGCCGCGGCCCGGCGTTCTGTGCAGGGGCGGATCTGAACGCGGTCGCGGCCCTCGAGGGGGATCGCGACCGCGCGGCTGACTTCGCGCGACTGGGCCAGCGCGTCGCCCGGACGATCGAGGACTCGCCGGCGATCGTCGTCGCGGGAATCGACGGCCCTGCCCGAGGCGGCGGGCTCGAGCTCGCGGTCGCCTGCGACGTCCGCGTCGGGACACCCGACTCGACCTACGGCGAGCCAGGCGTTAGCTTCGGCCTGTTCGGTGCCTGGGGCGGCACTGTCCGGCTGCCCCGCGTCATGGGCGAGGGCGATGCCCTCGAGTTCGCACTCACCGGGCGATCGATCGACGCCGAGGAGGCCCTGCGGACGGGACTCATCTCGCGTATCGAGGACGATCCTCAGTCACTGGCCGAAGAGATCGCAGCAAATGCCACCGACACGCTGCCGGTCCTGAAACGGCGGCTCCGTGACGACAGCGAGCGGGCGACACAGGAACGACGCGAGGCCGCGGCCTTTGCCGATCTCGTCGCCGCTCATGCCGACGACATCGACGCCGTCCTCGAGTAAACAAGCCCTTTGAGCCAAACAACGCGCTCACACAGCGACCTCGGTGACAAGCGGAGAACGTCTCGCTGAGCGAAACAGATCAACCTGGATCGCTGTTACTCGAGTGGCTCCGGAGCCGGCGGCACCGAGCGCTTGTGTGCACTACCTTTGTACATCCCGCGGACCCGCCTGACCGTCTCCTCGTCGACCTCGAGCAGCCGGCAGGTCGCAGCCACGGAGAGCGGACCGTCGATGTGGGTCGCCAGAATCGAGTCGAGCGTTTCGTAGCTGATTCCAAGTTCGTCCTCGTCGGTCTGGTCGGCCCACAGCTCCGCGGTCGCTGTCTTTTCGGCCAGTTCCTCGGGGACGCCGACGTGGCGGGCGAGCTGGCGAACCTGTGCCTTGTAGAGGTTCCCGATCGGGTGACAGTCGACTGCGCCATCGCCGTATTTGGTGAAGTAGCCGACGGCGGCCTCGCTACGGTTGCCAGTACCCAGTACCAGCCGACTCTCGTGGTTGGCGACGAGGTAGTTGAGTACTGCCCGAACGCGGGCACGGGCGTTGCCGACGGCTTCGTGGTCGCCCTCGGCTTCTGGGTAGACAGACAGCAACGAGTCGACGATCGGCTCGATTTCGATCACGTCGTAGGTAATCTCCAAACTCTGTGCGACCCACTCGGCGTCGCTCATGTGCTCCTCGCTGCTGACGGTCGCCGGGAGGACGAGCCCGTGGACGTGCTCGGCCCCGAGTGCCTCGACGGCGAGATGGCCGGTCAGCGTACTGTCGATCCCACCCGAAAAGCCGAGGACGACGCCGTCGGCTCCCGCGGCGTCGACCTGCTCCCGAATGAACGTCGTGATGTGGTCGCGATGCTGCTCGAGTTCCGCCTCCGAAAAGCGAAGGTCGATCATGCGACAGGCTAGGGGCGGCGTGGCCTAATAGGCACCCCTCCCCGCAAAAAAGTGGGCGAACGATCGATTTCGGGATGTGCTCTGGAGCGCTACGTTGAAGTGTAGCCGGCAAGTACAGTCATGCGAGCGCCGATGGTGAGCAGTTCCGGCGGAACTGCGATCTGTAGTGCGCGAGGAACGCAGTGACGAAGCGCGCCGATGGTCCAGTGGTAGGACTCGAGCTTCCCAAGCTCGCGGCCCGGGTTCAATTCCCGGTCGGCGCATTTCTCGAGGATATCTCCGGATGAGTGTCGCGACTCTGCAACGATCAAGAATAGCAAGAAGCTCAACGTCGTGACTCGAGCCCTGGCAGCCGCTACTCGTGAATCCCCATCGCTTCGATCTGCTCTTGATACCGGTTGCGGATCGTCACTTCGGTCACCTGCGCGACGTCCGAGACCTCCCGCTGAGTCTTCTTTTCGTTACAGAGCAGTGAGGCGGCGTAGATCGCGGCTGCGGCATACCCCGTCGGTGACTTGCCCGAGAGTAGCCCCTTCTCGGTCGTCGTGTCGATGATCTCGTTGGCTTTCGCCTGGACCTCTTCAGAGAGCTCAAGTTCCGAACAAAAGCGAGGCACGTACTTTTTGGGGTTGACCGGCTCCATCTCGAGGCCGAGTTCCTGGGCCACATACCGATAGGTGCGACCGATCTCCTTGCGCTCGACGCGGGAGACACCGGAGACTTCCTCGAGCGAGCGGGGGATGCCTTCCATCCGGCAGGCAGCATAGAGGGTGCTGGTCGCGACGCCTTCGATCGAGCGCCCGCGGATGAGGTCTTCGTCGAGTGCGCGCCGGTACATCACACAGGCGACCTCTCGCACCGATCGGGGGATGCCGAGCGAGGAGGCCATTCGGTCGGTTTCGGAAAGCGCGAACTGCAGGTTGCGCTCGCCGGCGTCTTTGGTGCGGATGCGCTCTTGCCACTTGCGCAGGCGGCGCATCTGGTTGCGTTTGTCCGAAGAAAGCGACCGGCCGTAGGCGTCCTGATTCTTCCAGTCGATCGAGGTCGTCAGCCCCTTGTCGTGCATCGTCTGGGTCGTCGGCGCGCCCACCCGGGACTTGTTCTGCCGTTCGGAGTGGTTGAACGCCCGCCACTCCGGTCCGTGGTCGATGTTGGACCCTTCGACGATCAGGCCACACTGATCGCAGACGAGTTCGCCCTGATCCTCGCTTTTGACGAGCGTTCCGCCATCGCATTCGTCGCAGGCACGCTCACCCGCCGATTCCTGCGTTTGTTCCGTCGATCCAGAAATCCGTTCGCGCTGGCGGGGTGGGCTTGCCATGTCATGTAGAGAACAACGGCGCAAGAACTTAAGGGCTCGCCACGAGAGGGTGCCGTTCTCGTGGGGGTCCGATCCATTTCGCCGATACATCGACGCCACGGGCCGGTCAGAAACGACCCAACAGCGTCCCGACCAGCACCAGCACCCACATCGCGGTTCCGACCAGCAGCATATCGTTGACCTTCGAGGCACGCGCTGCGCGTTTGGCCGCGCCACCGGCAATCAAGCCGAGCGCGATGACCACGAGCATCCGCTGGACGACGACCTCGAGCGGGAGGGTATCGACACCGAGCATGCCGTAATCGAGCCAGATCGCGACTGCGAGCGAGCCCGCGGCGACGATGGCGGCGTCGAGCCGCCGTGTCAGCCCACGTGCGATCAGGTACGTCGCCGTCGGGATACCGAGGCCGATCACCGGATAGAGCAACGCGGCGATCTGGTGGGGCGTAAGAAACGTCGCGCGGTGCTCGAGGACGATACCGCCCGCCCGCACGCCGAGCAACAGGGCGATGATAGCAAAGGCGAGCGCGAAGTGGCCACCCTCGAGGCGGGCGAACGCAGCCGCGAGACGGCGACGATCGGCGTCGGCCAAGTGGTCGTCGATGGCGGCGGCCGCCCGCTGACCGAGCCGGTCGATGACGTGGTCGGCGTCGGCGGTGCCGTGTGCGGCGCGCCTGCGGGCCCGGATGCCGACCAGCGTGGGCACGACGAGCAGGCCAGCGAGGTCGACCACCGTTGCCCAGCCGTCGGCGTCCGAGGAGTTGCTGTTCGCCAGATAGATGCGCTGCACGTCGTTTTTGGGATCGATCTGGGGATGGTCCATGAAATTGGACTCGACTTTTCGCTGGGCGGCCTGTGAGCCGTGGACCCGGTGGCGAAGCGTGAACCAGTCGAAGTGTTCGGAGTGAGTCTGCATGGCGACCCAGTCGTCGTCCTCGTTGGGACTTTCATAGAGGCGAATGTGATAGCGCTGGCCGTAGTAGTCGCCGTCCTCGAGTTGGCGCGTCTCGGTCGTCCAGTAGCCGCTCTCGTTGGGACCGGGGTCGACGTAGGCGTAGCGAGTTCCGCCGTCGGCCTCACCCCAGTTGAACTCGGGCAGGCGGCTCCGTTGGCCGGTCGACGTGTCGTCGGTCGCGTTGGTGCTCGAGTCGTTCGACGCGTTGTGCGTCGAATTGTTCGACGCGGTCGCGACGGAGTCGTTCAGCGGCGTTTCGTTGCTCGAGTGGGTCTCGTTGTCGGTGCTGTTCCCGCCAACGAGGGCATACGTCTCTGAAACCGCTGCCTCCTCGGCGTCGTCGATCTCGGACCAGTCGCCGTCACTCGCTTCGACCAGCACCCGCTCGACGTCCGCGACGTCACCGCGGACGATCACGTTGATCGGACTCCGTTTTTGAAACGCCTTGCGAGGGCTGAGATACTTCCAGAAGCCGCTCTCGGAGTCCTCGAACGAGACGAGGGGCGGTGTCGGCTGTGTGGTGTGGGTCGGCTCCGCGGCTGGCTGCTGGCTCGACGAGAGCGACAGTGCCATGGATGGTCCACCGATGAGCACGAACGCGAGGACGAACAGGACGGCCGCGATCACGAGCGAGCGACGCATGTCTCCATCAGTAGCGACAGGGGACATATCAAACTGTATGTACTGCGTCGACCCGTCGCGCAGAGAGAGTGACAGCCGACGGCCAACGGCCAATAGCTGGTCACGTCAGCGACCGGGACTCGAGGCGAGCGGACGCCGGTCTCGTCGGACCCGGATCAGTCCTCGACGTCGGGACCGACGGTGGTGACGGGAACGGGCGCTTCGCGGACGACTCGCTGTGAGACGCTGCCGACGACGTTGCGTTCGTACTCGTCGCCGCTGGTTCCCATGACGATCAGGTCGGCATCGCTGTCTGCGGCGTAGTCGACGATACACTCGGCCGGATTCCCCGTCTCGACCGCCGTCTCCGTCTCGAGGTCGTACTCGGCGGCTCGCGTGACGGCGTCGTCGATCGCTTCGCGGGCGGTCGCGGCGAGGTCCTCGCGGACGCGCTCGACGCGGTCGTCGTCGAGGACGAGGAAGGCGCGGTCGTCGACGACCGAGAGGATGTGCAACGTGGCGTCTCGCGTGGCCGCGATATCGATCGCGTGGTCTGCGACGGTCGCCGCGTGCTCGCTGCCGTCAGTCGGGAACAGAATCGTCTCGTACATCGCTGTCTAGGCTGTCCTCTCGTCCCGATGGAAAAAGGGGTTTCCTTCCCTCTTCAACGGTGGGAACGACTGGCCAGAGACAGCATCAGACGCCCGGAATTCCGAGCGCGTCGGGTGTGACGAAGCCGATCGCGGCGAACAGATAGACGATCGCGACTGCGACGATCCAGGCGACGAAGCCGATCGCGACGGCCGCACCCCAGCCGCCGGGGTAGCGCCAGTTGATGACGCCGACCCAGACGACAAGCATCAACAACACACCCAGGATCGGGATCCAGCCGACGAAGAAACTCGTGATCGCCCAGGCGATCGCGCCGATCAGTGCGGTTACGGCTGCGTTCGCAAAGCCCGCATCCCTGTCCAACACCAGTCGCACGCCCGCGAGGATGCCGATCGTCCCCACGAGCAGACTCAGGACGAAGATCAGGATAGAATCCGCAGCAGCCATGTTACCGTTTCCAGCTCAGTTCGATGTCGATCGTTTCGCGGTCCCCGCGGAGCATCGACGACCGCTCGACCACTTCCACCGACACGTCGAGCGTCTCCGGTGGCGTCAGCGCGACGTTCTTGTTCCCGACCGGAACGGTGACTTGCTCGTCGCCCTGCTCGAACTCCGCTGCGAGGTCCCGAAGGTAGGCGGCGAATTCGTCTCGTGACAGTGTTTCGTCGGCGGTCGTCCGTTGGGCCATGCGGGGGTATGACGGTCGTATCCGCAAAAGTATGGGCAACGAACGGCATCCTAACACGGTGTTACTGGACCGACCGCCGCTGTAACAGTTCAGTGCCGTAGAAAGTGATGCTAAAACAGATTCGCCTGTTGATGGACCGAAATGCCGTCGGGCGTGATCTCGTACGGTTTTTTCTCCCGAGAGTGGTTCGCATCGCGGATTTTCTGGATTTCGACTGCCATTCTGGTCTCGCGGAAGTCGTCCGGTCGAACGTACTGCAAGACCATGACAGCGTCGGTGAGGTACTCGACGATCCCATACCGCGAGGCGTAGGCCGTCTCCGCTGCGGCTTCGCTCGTTAGCAACGCGGTGACGCCTGCATCCTTCAGACTGCGGGCGAAATCATATATTTCGTTGCGCCGTTTCGCCCGATCCTCGTACATCATCTCGAGCAACGAAACCGAATCCAACACGAGCCGCGAAGCGCCGAACTCCTCAACGAGTGCCGGCAGTTCGTTACGGATCGACGCCAGACTGTTTGCCATCTCGATCGGATCGACGTCGACGACTGCGAGCTGTCTGTCGGCGACGTACTCGTCGAACGCGTATCCCTTCTCGGTCGCGCTGCTAATAACCCGGTCGCGGCTCTCCTCAAGTGTGATGAAAACCGCGCGCTCGCCGTGCTCGAGGCCGTGGTGAAGAAACTGCAGTCCAAACGTGGTCTTCCCGGTGCCGGCACTACCCATGACGACGATCAGCGAGCGTTCGGGAACGCCACCCTGAATCATCCGGTCGAGTCCGTCGATACCGAGGTCGAGTCGGGGAAGGTCCGAATCGAGTTCCGCGTCGAAATCGGGCTCGTCGCCACCCAGAACGAAATCGAGGTCGTCGAAGCCCGCCGGTCCCACAGGGTCGTCGCTGTCGTCGTCAGCGTCGACTGGCGGTCCGACGTCCCGAAGCGCCGTATCGAAGTCATCATCGAACAGGGCCCCGTCGTCGCCGTCGGCTTCGCCCTCGTCGGTCGTGGGCGACTCGTCACCGTCCTCGTCTTCGTCCTCGAGTGCGCGGTCGAACCAGTCGTCCTCGTCACCCACGGCGACCACCTGTGGTCCGTCGACGGATGCGACAGTCACAGACGAGAGAAGCTGCCGACTGCTTGGCTACTCGTACCGGCGGCAAGATGACGGGAAGATGCGAGCTGACAGACACCATACGAAACACGGCGACGGGGTCGTCGTGGCTGTTCACGTGCCCGGAGACGTTCCAGCCGGATTAACCTTGTTGCCGCGGCGAGACAAGCGTGGGTTTTTGATCACGGGGCGGGAAGCCGCCGACGATGGACGTCGCCGTCGGAATCGTCGCTCAACGGAACAACGAACGCGCACAGGCACTCGCCGCGACCCTCGTCGACACCCTCGAGCACGAGGGCGCACGCGTCGTCGTCGACGAGCTAACCGGCGAGGCGGTCGACGCGACCGCCGTCCCGGTCGCCGCGATGACAGACCGCGATCTCGTCGTGAGTATCGGCGGCGACGGAACGCTGCTGTTCGTCGCCCGCGAGGTCAGCCCTACGCCGATTCTCGGCGTCAATCTGGGTGAAGTTGGCTTTCTCAACGCTGTCGCCCCCGACGACGCGCTCGCTGTCGTCACCGATCTCGTTGCCGACCTCGAGGAAGCGGGCACCGTCGATGGACGCGAACTGGCACGGCTGCAGGCGACGGGCGTTGACACAGAGTGGACGCTCGAGCCCGCGCTCAACGAGGTGGTCGTCCACGGTCCCCGGCGAGGTCACGGTGGCGGTGCGACCATCGAGATCCGTGTCGACGGCCAGCAGTACGCCGAGAGTCACGTCGATGGCGTCCTCGTGGCCACGCCGTCGGGCTCGACCGCGTACAACCTGAGCGAGGGTGGCCCGCTCGTTCACCCGTCAGCCGACGTACTCGTCGTCACGCAGATGGCCGCGACCGAGTCGATGCCGCCGCTGGTGGTCGAACCGGACACCGAACTCACGCTGACCGTCTCCGGAACCGACACCGCCTATGTGATCAGCGACGGGCGCAACCGACAGCAACTCGAACCGCCCGCGACGGTCTCGATCTCGCTTGCGGACGAATCCGTCACGCTCGTCGGGCCACAGGCGAACTTCTTCGATGGGCTCGACAAACTCGAATGAATCCGCTCGGACGGACTACTGTCAGTCAGTGCCGGTGGGACCGCAGGGCGGTCGCGGTCCCACCGGTCAATCGTGACAGCAAACCGTATCAGTAGTCGACTGTAGAAACGTACTGAAAATTGTCCGTCAGTCGTACCGCCGGACGCAGTCAGTCTTAGTTACGGACGACGTTCGTCGCGCGTGGGCCTTTGGGGGCCTGTTCGATGTCGAATTCGATCTCGGTGCCTTCTTCGAGGTCCGGTCCGCCAACGTCCTCCATGTGGAAGAATACGTCGTCGTCCGCGTCGTCCGTCGAAATGAAACCGTAGCCGCCTGTGTCGTTGAAGAAATCAACGTTACCTTTCGCCATTACAAACAAACGTACGCCCAGTACACGGATAACACTTGCGAGGGTGATAGTACCACGATCGTGAAACGTCACCGTTCCCGGCGACCGTTACCGCTCGCCCTCGACGAGCCGTGCGATGTGTTCCGGCGGCACCGCACCACGGGCGACGTGGCCGTCCGAGACGAACGTCGGCACACCGGTGATCCCCCGTTGGGAAGCCTTGGCGAACCGCTCCTCGAGTGCCGCTCGGCGGTCGTCGTCCGCGACCGCGTCGCGGATCTCGTCGGTCGGCAGGTCGACGTCGGCAGCGAGCTCGGCGAGAACGTCGACATCGCCGATGTCGCGGCCATCCTGCCACAGCGCGGTGTAGATCGCTTCGTCGAACGCCGCCCACTGGTCGGGATACTCGGTTTTGACGTACCACGAAGCCACCTGCGCGTTGAACGAGTCAACGTCGGTCGCGATCTCCTGGGCCATCTCGACGCCGTATTCGTCCTGCAGCCGGTGGACGTTCCGTCTCGCCTGCTCGTAATACTGGTCGTCTTTCCCGTCGGCGACATCGTGGTCGATCGAGCCGTCCGGGTTGCGTTTGCCACGGCGCAGATCGAAGGGATGCCACTCGACGACAAGCGGCTGGTCGCGATCCTCGCGGTACTGGGCGAGCGAGCGCGTTCCCAGATAGCAGAACGGACAGACGTAGTCGGCGTAGATCTCGAGTCGATCCGCACCGTCCGGCGTCGATCCGGTATCAGCGTCGGTCATAGCTCCGATAGGGAGTCACGAAAGAAAAGTCGCTGGGCACCGGCAGGGACGGAGTGGCACAGCCCGCGTCCGATGGACGAGCAACGACGGACTCGAGACGGGACGGACAGGATATCGTGTTACCGGCGACCGTCCGATCAGCTCTCCGTTTCGGGGGCTGTCGCGTCGGCGGTGTCCGACTCGGTCACGTCCGGCAGGTTCGGATCGCGGTAGGGATTGCGACCGTAGGCCGGAAGTTCGTCCTCGAGTTGCGATTTCAGGACGCGGCGCAAGCGATTCAGACTCGTCGTATCGAGCCCGTATTCGGCTGCGAGGCGCTTGAACGCCTCCTCGTCGGTGATGTCGTGGGCCCGATACTGGGCGAACAGTTCTTCCATGCGGTCGGCGGACAGCGACTGCGCGTCGATCTCGTCGAGTCCGAAGTACTGCTGGCGGTCGACGTCGACGACGTGGCGGATCACCACGAGCGCGACCTTTTCGATCGCTCGCTGGCTGCCGAACTCGGTGAGGTCGATCTCGTCCATGACGCCGAGTGCGAGATCGCGCTGCCACGGCGTCACCTCCAAGGCGTTACACAGCGCCTGCGTGGTTCGCAACCGATCGAGGCGATGAGCGCGCTCGCTGTAGCCCGGCGTCGCCGCGTGCTGTTCGTCGTGAAGACGGCGGACGCTCTCGGAAAGATCCGCGTCAGGCGAGTCGGCGCGACCGATGACGGTCGCACTCGGCGTGACGACGCCCCACTGGCGAACCGTCGAATCGCGCTGGACCTCCGCCCGCGAAAGTGCCCCAGACCCGGGCCGGGTCTCGAGGCGACGCTCGCGGTCGAGATCGTACTCGACGCCGTCCGTGCTGGCCGTATCCGCCGCAGGAGGACGACCAGGGTCGGCACCGTCGTCGTGCATCATCTGTCGGTCGGAGGGGGAGCGTGAAAAAGGCTCGCTCCGAACGGGAGACGTTTCAGCCGGACTGACAGCGCCACTAACAGGTCTGTGGCGTGACTCGACGATAACCAGCGCGATCGCTCCGTGTTCAGAGTATAGCCCGCGAAAAGCCCTTCGTAGCTTTACCTTGTGACCAGAAGCACTTAAAGAACGGCAGACTGTTCGGTCGCGGCGATCACCTCATTGACGAACCCATCCAGCCGCGCGGGATCGGGACCGGCCCGCGCGTGCACGTCGGGATCGATCATCGTCGGCGGCTGTGCGAACTCCCGACCGACGGCGTCGCCGATCGTGGCGTCGCCCTCGCCGGCTCGTTTTCGCTCGAGTAACTCACGAGCGCGGTCGATCCGCTCGGGGTCGAAAACAGCGGGAGCCTGCTCACGGAGGAACGTCTCGAACGCGAGCGCTGGCAGATCGTGCGTGTCGCGCTCGCCGGTCGCTTTGAGGTAGTAGGCGGCCATCGCCGCGCGGCAGATCGTCAGGTTTCGCTTGACTGTGGGTTTCGTCTGTGTCTCCTGAAATCGCTCGTCGTCAGCCGACACCGTCATCGTGCCGTCGTCGGTTTCGACGACGAACGTCTGGCCGTCTGCCTCGCGAATCGGAAAGAGTTCGTCGTCACTGCGGACCAGATGGTGCGAGATGTACTTGCGATAGTTGCTCGTCGCAATGCCGCGCCACGTATGATAGAGGTCGATCGGGTTGTACGTCCGTTTGACGTAGGCAGCGAGGTCGTCAGGCTCGTAGACGGCCCGATAGCGGAGCGGACTGCGAACCAGGTCGATTGCACCCTCGTTCGAGTCGGCGAGCAGTCGCGCGAACGTCCGCACGTCCCAGCCCTGGTACTCGAACGCGCCGCAGTCTTCGACGATGGTCTCGGGCGGGCGCTCGAGGTGCGCGTACCGGCGTAAATCGGTCGATACGAAGACGAAACCTACGTCGTAATCGCTGTCGGGACTCGCCCCACCCCAGGCGTGGCTCCCACGGGCGACCGCCAGCGGGACCGCGACGTCGTGTTCGCGTTCGATCGCCGTCAAGTGGTCGTCGACGGTCTCGTGGACGTGTGGTGGAACAGTAGCCATGGCTGTGGCTCGAAGAACGGAAGACGAGAGAAAACCGGGTGCCAAATGCCCTTCGTAGCTTCACCTTGTGACCAGAGGCACTTAAAGAGGAGTTGGAGCGCGACGGCCACGCCATGACGCGTATTGTAACGTCGTAACTACCAGTTGGGGTCCCAGAGAACGACCGTCACCCCGTCATAGCTCTACCTTGTGACCAGAGATACTTAAAGAATGAACGGCTCGAGCCGCAGTCGATCTCGACGCTGCGACCTAGAGATATAGTTCAGCCAAATATTGTATGGAATAATGGCTGCCCTCCGCGCCGCTCTCTTCGAGTGGGGCCGAGAGAGAATTGCCAGCGTCGTCATCGCTAGAGTGGCTGTCGCCCTTAGAGTGGCTGTCTCCCTTGCTCACCGCGTCACCGACGAGGTTCTGGCTGGGGTGGGAGCAACGGTGCGATTCGCCATCGCTCTCATCACTTCGCGGGCGATCATCGACCGGCTCATCCATCGCTCGAGTGACTCCTCTATAGTAACAACTGAAACGGGCTGCTGTCACTGGTACCGGCACACACCCGTATGGCGAGTCACAAGTGCACCGGCAATGACAGACGCACCGCTGAAAAGGCAACATCCGGAGAACGACGACCTCCCGTCATAGCTCAACCTTGTGACCAGAGACACTTAAAGAACGGACAGCTCGAGCCAGCGGCGACCCGCACTCACCGCAACACTCCCGGTTCCGAAAGCTTGAATCGGCCGCTGCCCTGAATGCGGTCAATGAGTCATCAGTTGCCGGACGTGCAGGCGACGTCGCCCGACGTGACCGTCGGTCTGAGCCAGGTCGGCGTTACCGGTGTCGACAAGCTCGTCAAGATCGCACGCGAGGACAAGCGCCCGATCGTCCTCACCGCCGAGTTCGAGGTCTTCGTCGACCTCCCCGGCTGGCGCAAGGGTGCGGACATGAGCCGCAACATGGAGGTCATCGACGAAATCCTGGAGGACGCGACCCGCGAGGAAGCCTACGGGGTCGAGGAAGTCTGTGGCGAGGCCGCCGAACGGCTGCTCGAGAAACACGACTACACCTCCCGAACGGAGGTCTCGATGGAGGCCGAATTCATGCGCCGCGAGCAGACGCCAGCGAGCGACCGCGAGACCCAGCACATGGTCGACATCGTCGCGTCGGCGACGGCGACCGAAGAGGGGACCCGCGAGGAGATCGGCGCACAGGTCACCGGGATGACCGTCTGTCCCTGCTCGCAAGGGATGTCCGCCGCCCGCGCGAAACAGACGCTCGAGGACCTGGGTGTCGAGGAGGAGACGATCACCGAATTCTTGGAGGAAGTGCCACAGCCGGGCCACTCCCAGCGCGGCCATGCCACGCTGACCGTCGAGGCCGGTGGCGACCCCGAGGTCGATCTCAACGACGTCATCGATATCGCACGGGATTCGATGAGCGCACGGATCTACAACCTCGCGAAGCGACCCGACGAGGATCACATGACCTACGAGGCCCACGCCGACGCGAAGTTCGTCGAGGACTGTGTGCGTGCGATGGCCGAGGGCGTCGTCGACGAGTTCGATCACCTGCCAGACGACGCGGTGATCACGATGGCCCAGTCCAACGACGAGTCGATCCACCAGCACAACGCCCACGCCGAGCGCGTTGTCGATCTGGAGACGCTCCGCGAGGAGATCAGCGACTAGAACTCGAGGGGCTCCGCTTGCTCCCACCGCGGGACGAACTCCGCGTGGACGTTCGCGGCGAACTCCGGATCCTTGAGGTCGATCATGCCAAAGGCCTCGTCCGACGACAGCGGGTTCGGCACCTGAATACAGACTTCGACGCCGTCGATGAGATTGAACGACCCAGTGAGGTCGTCGTGGGTTCGGACGTCGAACGCCTCGCGTTGCTGTAAGGTTTCCCGATAGCGTCGACCGACGTCTTCGGAGATCGACGCGACCATCTCACGGGTCAACAACAACTCGACCGACACACCACGGTCGAGTGCGTCCTCGAGATGTGCGTTGACTTTCTCACTGACGGTTTCGATGTTCCACTGCGGCGAAGGGTGTGCTGACACCATCACAATGTCACTGTCAGCCGCCGCGAGCCGCTCTAAGAGCAGATCGCGCGTCTCCTCGGGGCCGACGGCAGCGGTCCAGAACTGCTCCTCGACCGGTTCGGCGGCGTCGAGTTCATCCGAGAGGTCGTCGACGATCGACTCGTACTGGTCTGCCTGTTCCGCGAGTTCGCGTTTCTTGTCCTCGAGCAGCCGGTCGAGCGCCGTCGACGGCTCGACTGCGACGTACTTCTTCGGTCGACTGGCGGTCTGACTGCGCACCAGATTGTACTGTTCGATGCTGTTGAGGACGTCGTAGATCCGCCCCATCGGCACGTCGCTCGCTCGCGACAACTCCTTTGCCGTTGTGGGACCGGTAGTGAGCAGCGATCGATAGGCTCGCGCTTCGTACTCGGAGAGTCCGAGATCCCTGAGACTTGCCATATCGAACACGAACCCATCGAAGCGGTATAAACGCTCGGGTAGTTTGAGTGGCGGACGGTATCGACCGGTTCGAGCCGAACGGCAGCCTGTCGAATACCAGTCTAGCAGTGAATAGGCAGCAGCGAAGCGCTTACAGGCACATGTTACTTGTCATGATCGTCAGCGATCTGTTCGAGAAATCGACGCACCTCGTCGAATCTCCGTCCTCGCCGTACTTCGTCTTCGAACCTGTCGAACTCGACGAGTCTCATGTCCGCTAATTCAGGGAGTAGAACGTGATGGAGTTCGTAACAGATCGTGAGGTACTCCCCGGAGTCAAGAAGCTCTCCCTTTCGAAGAATCGGATCTGCAGACATCACACTCTCGTCTAGTAGCGCACGTAATACTCGCCACTGTTGTGCTGAGAGCACCCGTTCGATGCGATCGTCGTTACGGCGTTCCTCTCTCACGGACCTGTTATCTGCTACGATCGGTCTCCCTCGTCGTCGGTCACTCCGACTGCTCGTTCTTTTCGACTTCCGTGACGATCACGTCCCAGTCAGGATGTTCGACCCCATTCCGACATTCGAATCCCCCCTCCACATCAATTCCACTCTCGTAGGCCCTGCGAAGGAGCGCTTTCAGCTCCGCGTTCAATTCCTCCTTCGACGTAAGCGAGGTCTCCTCAGACGTCATCTTCCCTCGCCCCTGCCGTATTTTTCCGTTGTGAGTTCGTGTCTGGTGTGATGGCGATCACACCGTAGCTATGTACGGTTATCGCGTGGCCCTCATGGGTGAATGCACTGTGGGTATCTCCGTTTGCCCCGTTGCGAACCCGGACGAACGAATCTAACTCTTCGGGGTCAACAGTGGAATGGAGCGGGGTCAGATCAACCGGATCAGTGTCCATTACATCTGCCAGCGTTGCGATAACAGCCATGCTCGCAGGTGTCTTCTCTTGATCGAACTGGGTGCGAACAGTCCTAGATTCCGGAGTGTACTCGACCGATTCGACTCCAACCCCAGAAACTGTTGCGTTCATCTCACTTGATTCTAGCCGTCTGGGTCGGTTCAATAGGGGTACTGATTATACAGAGGGTTTAACAGGAGGGCCCCCTATCCGAACGATCACGCCGAACTGCTGAGTGTCGCTCCAATGAGGCGTCGATGCCCGCGTCGAAGGCGTGACGAAAGCGACTGCTGGGTGATGCCGAGCTCGGCAGCGAGCTCTTCGAGCGACGTCTCGCGTGGGGTGTCGAAGTAGCCCCGTTCGTAGGCCAATATCAGCGCCTCGCGTTGGGTCTCGGTCAACTCGTAGCCCTCTCCCTGTATCGGAAGCATGGCGTGAACCGCGGTGATCGCTATCGGGATGTCGTTTTCCTGGCAGTACTCTCGAAACTCAACGAGTGTCTCCTGACTCTCGCCGCGCACCTCGAATCGCCACTCGTCTTTCGTTCCAATCCCGGAAAGCACGACAACGTTGGCCTTGGCAAGCGCACTCAGGATACCGAAGTACTCTTGTTCCCACTCGGCACGCATGAGATGCTCGTCTTCGACGCGATCGACCAGTCGGATGTTGCTCACGCCGGCGTGTTGTTCGAACGCAGCTTCGATGTCCTCCGTTTCTGCACCACGCACCCAGAAATACGGGATAATCAGCGTCTCGTGTGGGATCAGTCGTTCCAGTTCGACGGTCACACCCGGCAAATTCTCGAATACACTCCCCAGTGGAAACTCCGCTACCGGACTCGTAAACTCCATCACAGTCGCCATGCGGGAGCCTTCGTCTAGCAGACGAATAACCGGCATGGGTGGTGTATCATGGCTTCGAGAAGGGGCAACACACAGATGTTGGCCAGTATAGTGTGCGCTGAGAGCGGGGAGTCCGTTTGGCATCCGGGCAGCCATGGTGTACCATGTCATCTCCTTTTGTACGACCGAGCAATCTAGTCTCACAAGCGAGCATGAGTGTGATAACGGAGATTCGCATCCCGTCCGATGATTTTGAACTCGGACAAATCCTCAGTCTAGAGCAAGCATCGGCAATCGAACTCGAAACGCTCGTCCCGAGTGGAGACGCGACCGTACCGCTCTTCTGGGTCTACGAACCGGTCGAAAACGGCTTTCTCGATACCGTCGAACGCTATCCAACTGTCAACAGCGTCACGGAGGTGGACGCGTTCGACGACCGGACGCTGTTCAGGATCAACTGGGATGCGAGCCAAGACCACCTTTTTCAATGTATCTTGGAACACGACGGGCAAATACTGGGTGCTACTGGATCACCGGAAGGGTGGAATCTCGAGATACGATTCTCGAACCGCGAGGCACTGAGTCAGTGCCAGGACTGTTGTGAGGACGCGCACATCTCCCTGAAGATAATCCGTATATACAATCCAACGGACCCCGAGTCTGGTCCGTGGTACGGCTTGAGTGAGCCCCAACGAGAAGCGCTTACGCTTGCCGTTCGAATGGGATACTACGACATACCACGAGGCTGTACGACCGCGGAGTTAGCTGACGAGTTGGGGATTTCCGATCAGGCAGTGACGGAGCGACTGCGTCGTGCCATCGGCACGTTCGGGAGGTACGCACTTCTCACTCCCGAGTCAGCGGCGCAAGTGGACTGACTGTTCCCATTATACACCATGGGACAGGACCAGGCAGTTGGGCCTCCGCTATGTGGGTATGGATGAGAGTCGAGAGCTGGGGACGCGTGATATCCAGTCAATTGATGCGGTTTCCGGTTCTTCGGGGCGTGAGAGACCGATCTCTCCCGATACGGTTCTGTCGGCAGTAGCGAACGAACATCGACGTGCCACCCTCGAGGCGTTGGACAACGCCTCCGAGAAGACACTGGAATACGATGTGCTCGTCGATCGCGTTGCAGACCGGGTTCGGGACGAAGACGCGAAACGGGAGTCAGACGAACACCGACAACGCGTCCGGATCGCACTTCACCATACCCATCTTCCAAAACTGGACGAGGCTCGGATAATCGACTATGAGGCTGAAACGGGGCACGTTCAGTTTGTTGGCGGTGAACTGGAACGAGATCTCCTGACGCTGGTCGAGCCGTACGACGTCCACGAGTGAGACGGTCGGCTGTAACGATGTACCGGTACAACCGCAGGACGGGTCGCGGGCCCGCCGGCACTGACTGACAGGAGTCCTTCTCAGTCGAGAACGGTCTGGACGCGCTCGCTCAACTCTTCGGGCGTTTCGGCAGGATCTGACACACGGTCGCCACGTTCGACCCGCGCTGTTCCCGCCTCGAGGGCATCGGCATCGGGAACGACCACCTTCTCGTGATCCGCGAGCCGAAGTGCCGCTCGGTGCAGGTCCGAGCTGGGTTCGGCAGCGACGCGGAGCACGAGCGGCCCCTCGAGCAGCCGGGAGACTGCGGTCGCGTAGCGGGCAACCTGGACGCCGAAGCGGTCGCTGGCCCCGGCGAAGGCTTCGAGTGTTTCGCGGGCGCGCTCGCGGTAGCGGCCCTCGCCGCTGAGGACGGCCAGCTCGAGCAACCCGTCGGCGAGCGCGACGTTCGCATCGAGCGGGCGCAGGGGGCGCTCGAGCAGGCCGACGCCGTCTGCGGGGCCATCGAGGAACGAATCCCCGTCGTGCAGGCGGTCGATCGTCGCGTCGGCGATCTCTGTCGCGTCCGCGAGGACGGACGAATTGATCGTGCTCGCGGCTGTCGTCAGCGCTGCCAGCGCGCGGGCCTGATTCGTGAGCAGGCAGACGGGGTCGTCGTCGCTCGCCGCGTCCTCGAGCGTGTGTGCGACGACGCCGTCGACGAGCAGGTCCTCGCGGAGGGTCGCGAGTGCGCGTTCGGCGTACCGGCGAGCGCGCTCGTCGTCGGTGTACGCATAATAGGTCAGCAGCCCCTCGATCGCGAGCGCGTTCGAGCCGGCGAAGACGCCGTCGTCGACCGGCGGCTCGTCGGCGGTCGCCCGGTCGGTCGCATCGAGGCTGTGGGCGGCGTCCTCGCCGGGGGCCTGACTGTTCGCGAAGGCGTCGGCGTCGCCGTTCCACAGCGTCGCGGTCAGATAGTCGATCGTACGCTCGGCGGGCTCGCGGTACTCGTCTTTGCCCGTGAGGAGGTAGGCGTTGGCGAAGGCTCGGACGAGTGCGCCGTTCGAATCGAGGAGTTTCTCGTGTTGCAGGCCCGACCAGTCGCGGTCGGTCGCGAAGCGATAGAAGCCGCCCTCGTACTCGTCTAACAGGTTCGCGCTGACGGCGTCGTACGACCGCAGCGCCATCTTGCGATCGCGTTTGAGCGCGAACTCGAGGGCGTCTGGCAGTGGGAACTTCGGCTCCTGGCCCCAGCCGCCGGCAGTCTCGTCGTACGTTTCCGAGAGCTGACCCAGCATGGCCTGTTCGATCGCCGGCGTCAGGTCGCCTGCCGGCGGGTTGTCCTCTCGAAGCTGGCGGGGAACGCGTGCCGCACCGCTGCCTTTCGTCTGCCACATCGTTCGGACACTATCTAAGACCTGGCGCATCCCGTCGGGGCCCAGATAGCCCGCCCCGGTCAGGACCTCGCCGTTGGGTGCGAGAAAGACCGTCGAGGGGAACCCACCCATGTTGTATCGATCGCGGACGCGCGGGTACCGGTCGACATCGACTCGCACGGGCACAAAACTGTCGTTGACGTTGGCCGCGATGCGAGGCTCCGCGTAGGTTTCGGCGTCCATCTCGTGGCAGTGATCGCACCACGTCGCAGTCAGCGAGAGCAACACGGGGATGTCGGCGTCCGTCGCCTCGTCGAAGGCCGCCTGGCCCCACTCGCGCCACTCGACGCGCGTTGGATCGTCCATATCGGAGCGACGTGAGTCGCCGGGGTAAGCCCTTCGTTCGCTTTTACTCCGGCGTATGCTTGAGCCAGGGAATCAGATCGGGGCCTCGAGTCGCGGTGGCACCGCTACTGTGACGAGAGTAAAGGACTTTCACCCTTCGGCGGCTAGGGAGTGGTATGCTTCGGTGGATCTTCGCGCTGTTGCTCATCCCGTTTCTCGACGCCGTGTTACTCGCGGTCGTCGTCAGCCAGACGAGCTACATCGGCTGGGTCGGGATGGTGCTGCTGGTCGTCCTGACTGGACTGGTGGGGATGCTCCTCGTGCGGGCCGAAGGGCGACGAACGCTTCGGAAGATGCAACGGTCGATGGTACGTGGCGAGCCGCCGACCAACGAACTGCTCGACGGTGGCTTGCTGATCGCCGCCGGTGCGTTCTTGCTGACGCCCGGGCTGGTGACTGACGCCATCGGCTTCCTGCTCGCCGTGCCCGTGACGCGGGTCCCGATCCGCGCAGTGCTCAAACGCTACGTGATCGTCCCCTACGCGGACAAAAAGACCGGCGGATTCGCTAGCGGCAACGTCTGGACGTTCGGCTTTCCCAACCAAGAGACGGCTCAAGGCGGGGCCGAGTCGACCGACACCGGAACCTACGACCTCGGTGACGACGACTACACCGTCGACGGCGACGGCAGCGAAGACTCGTATACGATCGACTTCGGCGACGAGAACACCGACGACCGAGACGACGACCCCTTTGCCCGGTAGCGGTTCGCACGGGTCTTCCAGAAAGAAACGTTTAAACGTCCCACCGAGCAACTACCGAGTGCGAAGAAGGCGACGCGGGCCAATAGCTCAATTAGGTTGAGCGCCACTCTGATAAGGTGGAGGCTCTCGGTTCAAATCCGAGTTGGCCCACTACTTTTCCGAGGTCACTTACGGAACGAGCAGCGTCAGTAACGGCTCGCGAGACACGAGCAGGACGACGTTGTGACTCGCGAAAAGGGCATAGAGTCCCACGACAAGGGATACGAACCCGGTATCGAGCGGCGACGAGAGGGCGTGACCGAGCCCGACCACGAGCACAGCGTAGCTGACGGCAGCGATGACGACGCCGACGAGCCCGAAGACATCGTGCAGAAAGACCGTAACGGGGTTCAACTCGTGTGCGTACGGAACAGTGAAAAAGAGGATCGTCGCGACGAGGTCGACGGACCAGACGCCGACGAACGCAGCCCGGAGTCCGGGGGTCCCCGGCGGATCCAGTCGGCTCTCGAGTTCGGTGACGCCGATCATACTGATTCACAGGTGCCGGCAGGAATAGCCGTGCTCCTTGCGGATTATGGCAGTGCCAACTGTTCCCAGGATAGTCGTTGACGGAGGCTACTGGTAAGCTTGCAGCCCAGTTAGATCTTCGCCGAGGATCAGCGTGTGGATATCGTGGGTTCCCTCGTAGGTGTAGACCGTCTCGAGGTTTGCGAGGTGGCGCATCGGCGAGTAGTCGGTCGTGATGCCGTTGCCGCCGAATGTCAACACCCATACATAGACAGGTACCGAACGACGGTGGCGGCGAGCGTGAGCGCCAACAAGCAGTCGAACGCGAAGAGACCCGCACTCAGGTGACGCCGCCGACGTATGGTCCATACTAGTTAGGCATTTTATTTGTTAGACAGGATCGAGTACACGCAACTGCCGTCCGAGCCGTGGACGGCGGCCCCAGGGGGCACACGTGGTAAAACAACGGGGCCACTTTTCGGCTCGAATTCGGTCATCCCCCAGTAACCGAACGAACGTGTGCCAGACGGGCGGTCAGAGATCCACCGCCCGGTTACCCTTCCGTCCCACAGTATCGGCGGTCAGGACGACCGAACAGTCTCCCAGTACCGGTCGTACGATGGGGTAATGCGGGTGCTTTTTGTGACCCCTGCGCAAGGGTGACGTATGTCTTTGGAGCCGAGCGCCGACCCGGCTGCCGACCGGCGAGCGAAGTACGACTATCGGAGCGACGACGTCGACCGCCCGGCACTGGTCGCAGACATCGAACAGCTCGTCGACTGTGAGGTCCGGGCCGACTCCTACTCTCGCGAATTGTATGCAACCGACGCGAGCGCCTACGAAGTGACCCCGATCGCGGTCGCCTTCCCCGAATCGACCGCCGACGTGGCAGGAATCCTCGAGTACTGTGCCGAGCGCGAGATCCCAGTGCTTCCGCGGGGTGGTGGGACGAGTCTCGCCGGCCAGACGGTCAACCGGGCCGTGGTGCTGGATTTTACCCGGCACATGAACGAGATTCTCGCGATCGACCCTGACGGCCACACGGCGACGGTCCAATCCGGGACGATCGTGGGGACGTTGAACGAAGCACTGGCTCCCCACGATCTCAAGTTCGCACCAGATCCCGCGTGGCGCGACAAAAGCGCCGTCGGTGGTGCGATCGGCAACAACTCGACGGGCGCACACTCCCTGAAGTACGGCAAGACCGACGCCTATATCGAGGAAGTCGAGGCCGTCCTCGCCGACGGCACCGTCACCCGCTTCGGCGAAGTGACCAGAGAGGAAATCAGCGATCAGGCTGACCCCGACGGCGACCTCGAGGGACGGATCTACGCCGAAGTCGAGCGGATTCTCGAAGAAGACGCGGACCTGATCGACGAGACGTATCCCGGTCTCAAGCGCAACGTCTCGGGCTACAATCTCGATCGGCTCGTCGCCGAGGCCCGCGGTGATGAGCTGCCCGGTGGTGAGGCGACTGGCGAGTCCGGCACCGTCAACCTCGCGCGCCTGCTGGCCGGCAGTGAAGGGACGCTGGCGATCGTCACCGAGGCGACGGTCTCGCTCGAGCCAATTCCCGAGACGAAGGCCGTTTCCTTGCTGTGTTATCCCGATCTCCACACGGCGATGCGCGATGTCGAGCCGATCCTCGCACACGACCCCGCGGCGGTCGAAGTCCTCGACGACGTATTGATCGACCTCGCGCGTGACACCGCGGAGTTCGGCCCCGTCACGGAGATCCTGCCCGAGGGAACGAACGCCGTCCTCCTCGTCGAGTTCTACGCCGAGGACGACGACCACGGCAGGGAGCAGGTCGCCGGTCTGTTCGCCGACCGCGTCCCCTCGGCGACGCCTGCCGGTGAGCCAGCAGCGGACTCCCCACACAGCGACGCCGAGACGATCGCGATCGAGGGGCTCGAGGCCTACGACGAAGCCGAACGCGCGAAGCTGTGGAAGCTCCGCAAGTCCGGGCTCCCGATCTTGCTCTCGCGGACGACCGACGCGAAGCACATCTCCTTCATCGAGGACACCGCGATCCCGCCGGCGCGGCTGCCCGAGTTCGTCGAGGGGTTCGAAGAGATCCTCGAAAAACACGACACCTACGCTAGCTTCTACGCTCACGCGGGCCCCGGCGTGCTCCACGTGCGACCGCTCGTGAACACGAAGACGGAGGTTGGGCTCGAGCAACTCCACGGGATCGCCGACGACGTGACGGACCTCGTCGTCGAGTTGGGCGGGTCGGTCTCAGGCGAACACGGAGACGGTCGCGCACGCACGCAGTGGAATCACAAACTCTACGGCGACGAACTCTGGGCGACCTTCCAGGACCTCAAGACCGCGTTCGACCCCGACTGGCTGCTCAATCCCGGACAGGTCGTCTTCCGCGAGGACGATCCCACCGATCTGCGCGAACACCTGCGATTCGATCCCGACTACGACTTCGAGACGGGCTTCGAGCCAGCCCTCGAGTGGGACAACGACAACGGCATGCAGGGGATGGTCGAACTCTGTCACGGCTGTGGGGGCTGTCGCGGCGAACAGTCGACCACCGGCGGCGTGATGTGTCCGACCTACCGGGCGAGCCGCGAGGAGATCACGGCGACCCGGGGCCGGGCGAACGCGCTTCGGTCGGCGATGAGCGGCGACGTCGACCAGGACGAGGCGTTTTCCGACGAGTTCGTCGAGGAGGTGATGGACCTCTGTATCGGCTGCAAAGGGTGTTCGATCGACTGCCCGAGCGAGGTCGACATGGCCAAACTCAAAGCCGAGGTCACTCACGAGTACCACCAGCGCAACGGCGCGAGCCTGCGCGATCGGCTCTTCGCCAACGTCGCGACGCTCTCGAAGTGGGGGAGTCGACTCGCGCCCGTCTCCAACACCGCGGCGAAGCTGCCGGGTGCCCGCAAGGTACTCGAGGCCGTCGTCGGAATCGACGCGAGCCGGTCGCTGCCGACGTTCCACGCCGAGACGTTCCGCGACTGGTTCGACGAGCGCGGCGGCGCTCGCGTGAGCGAGGCCGAGGCCACCCGTACGGTCGTCCTCTATCCAGACACCTACACCAACTACAGCCACCCTGAGGCCGGGAAGGCAGCCGTCCGCGTCCTCGAGGCCGCGGGCGTCCACGTCACCGTCCCCGACGACCTGGGCGATACTGGCCGACCGGCGTTCTCGAAAGGCTTTCTCGAGAAAGCGCGGACGGCGGCCCGCGAGAACGTGACCGCACTCGCACCACAGGTCAACGCCGGCTGGGACGTGGTCGTGATCGAACCCTCCGATGCAGTCATGTTCCAGTCCGATTACCTCGATCTGCTCGCCTCCGACGCAGCCGAACGGCTCGCCGACGCAACCTACGGCGTCTGTGAGTACATCGACACGTTCCGGCTGGACGAGGCCATCGATTTCGACCCTGCGGTGGTCCAGCAACACCTCACCTACCACGGCCACTGCCACCAGAAATCGGTCGCGAAGGACCACCACGCCGTCGGCGTGCTTCGACGGGCGGGCTACGCCGTCGATCCCCTCGATTCGGGCTGCTGTGGGATGGCCGGCTCCTTCGGCTACGAGGCCGAACACGCCTCGATGAGCGACGCTATTGCCACGATTCTCTACGAGCAGGTCGCAGACAGCGACGGCGACCGCGTCGTCGCGCCGGGTGCCTCCTGTCGGACCCAACTCGAGAACCGCCCCGGCGCACCCGCGGAGCCGCCGACACCGATCGAGGTCGTCGCGGAGGCACTCGAGCGGCCACAGTAGTCCCGTCGCTGTGACAGCAATCGGAGACTCAGCGCGACGGTGCCCGCATCGCTGACGGGACACGACTCATACGGTCTGCTGTCACGATGTCCTGGTGGGACCGCAGTGCGGGTCGCGGTCCCATCGGCAGTGACTGACAGGGGTCCGTATCAGCTGGGGCAAAACCATTTATTATGGTCGTCAGCTTATGGGGAGACGCTTCCAGAATCGGAAGCCGCTGTGTGGGGGCTCGAATGGTAAGCGGTGGTGGACCCCACACATGGCGCACCTTGCGGTGCAACCCGTCTCTTGGAGCGCGGATTTAAAGAGACTATTCCAAGAATATTTGGTATGTGTCGGAGATAGACATTTTCCAGTCGCTCAACCGGGCGAGCGGCTGTCTGATCACAGACGCCGAGACTATAGTAGCAACTGGACCGAGTGACACACCGATCGCACCGTCCGCGGGTCTCGCTCACGTCGTCGCTCCGACCCGCGCGACCCTCGTGCGATCGGGTGTGCAGTGACGGTCAGTGGCTACGATAGCGTTAGTTGCCGATCAGTTCCTCGTAGCGTGCTCCCGTCTGTTTCAGCGTCTCGGTCGAATAGAGTCGCTCGTGGTCGACGGGGAGATAGTCGGCTGCAAGTTCGTCGATCTTCGCGTCGACGGCCTCGGGCTCGCGACCGTGGACCATCGTAAACAGGTTGTACGGCCACTCCTGGTCGGGTCTTCGAGGACGATGATAACACAGCGTCACAAAGGGCAAGCCGCCAGCGCGCTCGCCCCACTCGTCTAAGTTCTCGTCGGGGACGTCCCAGACGACCATACAGTTGGCGTCGAAGCCCGTCACGACGTGGTTGATGATACAACCGACCCGCTTGATACAGCCGTTTGCGAGCAGCCGGGAAACGGCCTCGAGCACGTCCGCGACATCATGGCCGATGGTGTCGGCGATATCTCGATACGGCGTCGCCGACAGCGGAAAGCCGTCCTGAATCTCGAGCAAGAGATCGGCCTCGAGCGCGGAGAGATCGCCCGTCGCTGACTCACTGATCCGGGTCGCCGACGAGTCGGTGCGATCTTCGAGTGACTCGCGTGCGAACCGATCGCTGTTGACGACGGGGAACTCGAGATCGATGTAGTAGTCGGTCAACATCGGCAGGTTGAGGACCTCACAGCCGGTCTCGGCCTCGATCTCGGCGAGAATGTCGTCGCGTCGCTCCCGTGACCCGGCGGTGACGACGAACCACATGTTCCACTCGTGATCGCGGGCGTAGTTGTGGTTGACCTGCCGGTAGTCGTTGATCGTCGCCGCGATCTCGTCGAAGCGGTCTTCGGGTGCCTGGACGGCAGCGAGCGTCGACGAGCCGATCACCGGCGGATTGAGGACGGCACCGAACCGGCGGACGATCCCCGCCTCTTTGAGCGCCCGAACGCGCTCGACCGCCTCCGATTCGTCGATCTCGAGGTCGGCAGCGAGCCGGCGGAACGGCCGTTGTTCGATCGGGAAGCCGCTCTGGTAGCCGTCGATCAGCGCTGCGTCCACGTCGTCGATGGCCTCACGCCAGTTCCCCGACAGGGTACTCATTGGCCGTCCTAGGGAGACGGCCCCCGTATCGCTTTCGGGACTCCTCGGTCGTCGACATCGCCGGTGGATTCGGGGTGCTATCTCGATGCTGGCCGGTTTAGACACCGCGCACACTCGAGACGTGAGCGGGCGTTCACGGACTGTTTCCCGGCAGGATACAGGAAACGGGGGGTTTTTGCGCCGTCCGTGCCAACGCCCGCACATGGCGAAGGCATCCCAGACGTTCGGCGAATGGCCGTTGAAACGCCTGCTGACGGAGGTTATCGGGTCGGGCCCCAAGTCGGCCGACGACATGAGCCACGACCAGGCTCGCGAGGCGTTCCAGCGGATTCTGGCGGGCGAGCCCGAGGACACAACCCTCGGTGCGTTCTGGCTGGCCAACCGCTGGAAGCGCAACAACCCCGAGGAGCTGTCGGCCTACACCGACGTCATGCGCGAGGAGTCGGTCGTCACCGCAGAGCCCGAATGTGATCCGGTCGACTGCGGTGCGAACTACGACGGGAAGGACACGTCCGCCATCCTTGGCGTCGGTGCCGGCGTCGTCGCCGCCGCCGCGGGCACGCCGGTCGTCGTCCACTCTGGCGACTACGTCCCCTCCCAGAAGGCGACGGCGTACAAACACGTCCTCGACGAACTCGGCGTCCGAACCGAACTCGAGCCCGACGAAAGCGCCGATATGGTCGACGAGACCGGCTTCGGCTTCTACTACCAGCCCGCGTTCAACCCCGGCATCGACGACCTCTTCGAGCGTCGCGACGAGATGGGCGTCCGAACCTTCGTCAACACGATCGAGACCGTCGCCAACCCCGCGAACGCCGACGTCCACCTGGGCTCGTTCTACCACCTCGCGTTCGCGAAGAAGCTGACCGACCTCATCAAGGAGAGCGACCAACTGGACTACTCCCGAGCGATCTTTTTCCAGGGGATGGAAGGCTACGACGACATCCGCCCCGGCTACACGAAGGTGGCCGAGTGGGACGAGAAGGGAGCCGACGGCGACGAATCCTTCGACGACTACGAGATCGAGACCGCCGAGTACGGTATGGAGATGGAACGCGAGGACCTCGCTGTCGACGATATCGCAGCCGACTCCGCGGCGATCACCGAAGCCGTCCTTGCCGGCGAACGCGACGACCACTTCGCCGACGCAATCGCGCTCAACGGCGCGTTCCGGATGTACGCCCGGCAGGACGTCGACAGCCTCGACGAAGGACTCGAGCAGGCCCGCGAGGTCATCGCCGACGGGAGCGCCCAGGCCGTCCTCGAGGAGCTACAGGCGTACTGAGCGGCAGACGGCATCGGTCGGCCACGGATCGGGAGCCATCGAACCAACATAACGATGGCTGTGAGTCATTATTGCCGCAACCGCACGGCGGTCAGCGGTTGCGGCAGTACAGTCACAGCCACCATTATCACTGGCAGTAGGCTTTTGCAATCTGACGGTCACGTGAGACCATGCACCTCGATTCGGTTCAGGTTCTTGATCTGACTCGCCTCCTCCCGGGACCGTACGCGACGCAACTGCTCGCTGACGCAGGTGCCGACGTGGTGAAAGTCGAAGACACCGAGACGGGCGATTACGCCCGACAAATGCCGCCGATGACCGACCGCGACGTCGGCGCGCTGTTCGATAGCGTCAACCGCGGCAAGCGAAGCGTCGCACTCGATCTCAAATCCGAAGCGGGCCGGACCGCGTTCTACCGGCTGGTCGAGACGGCAGACGTCGTCTTCGAGGGGTTCCGACCGGGTGTCGCCGACCGCCTCGAGATCGACTACGAGACGCTCCTCGAGTACAACGAGGACCTGATCTACTGTTCGCTGTCGGGCTACGGCCAGACTGGCCCCTACGCCGACCGCGCGGGCCACGATCTCAACTACGTCGGCGTTGCCGGGTTGCTCGATATGACCCGCGAGGACGAGTCGGCACCGCCACAGATTCCGGGCTATCAGATCAGCGACTTCGGCGGCGGTCTGTTCGCGGCGTTCAGCATCGTCGGTGGCCTGCTCTCGCGCGAACTCGGCAACGGTGGGGAGTACATCGACATCGCCATGACCGACGTGGTCGCCTCCTTCTCGCAGGCGACCGCCTACGAGGCACTCACCGGTGACGAGCCGCGACCGGGCGAAACGGCGTACACTGGACAGTACCCTTGGTACGATATCTATGAAACTGCCGACGGTCGCTACGTGACCTTTGCGGCACTCGAGGAGAAGTTCTGGACTGCCTTCTGCGAGGAGGCCGACCGCGAGGACCTGCTCGAAGTCCACGGCAGCGACGATCCAGCCGAACTGAAAGCCATCCGTGCGGAACTCACCGAGCTGTTCGCGAGCCGCTCGCGAGACGAGTGGCTCGAGACGCTGGGCGACGAGACGGTCGTCGGCCCGGTGTATACGCCGGCGGAAGCCCTCGAGCACCCGCAGTTCGAGGCTCGCGGACTGGTCGAACGACCGGACGATGCACCGCCACGAGTCGGGTTTCCGGCTGCGGGACCGGACGCACCCGAAAGCGACGACGAGTCGCTTCCGGCCCACGGCGAGCACACTGATGAACTGCTCGCGTCGGTGGGCTATGACGAGACACAGCGCGCCGACCTGCGCGATGCGGACATCATTCGCTGAGCCTCTCGAGCGGCCTCAAGTATCGCCGTCAGCCGAGCAACAGCCCTGGAATACTGTTATGTCAGTCGTCCGCAAATCGTGGTGGTGATGAGACGCGGACAGGACGGGCTCGACACGTACTGCGCCACGGCGGCACGACTGCTGGCGACGACCGGGCGAACGGTTGAGGGACGCCACAATGCCGACTAAGCCACTCGCGGAACTCGAGGCGATGGTCGGAGACTCACGGGTCACCACCGAGGAGTTCCGTCTCGAGGCCGGCAAGGTCGCGGAGTTCGCACGCGCGATCACGGCCGACGATCCGGTCTTTCGCGACGCGGCAGTCGCTGCAACGCGAGGCTACGACCGCGTGCCCGCGCCGCTGACCTACAGCCAGGTCAGCCGGTTTCCGCGGCATACACCCGATGGCGTCGATGGCACCGGCTTCGACCTCGGCTTCCGGCCAGCATACGTCCTCCATGGCGAACAGCACTACGAGTACGAGCGTCCGCTGTTCGTCGGCGACGTGCTCGAGGGGACGACCACCCTCACAGATGTCTTCCAGCGCGAGGGAGGGCGCGCGGGGACGATGACCGTCGCTCACCTCGAGACCGCGTACAAAGACCAGCACGACGACCGCGTGCTCACCGAGCGGACCACCATGCTCGAGACCGAGGAGGCAGTCGACGATGAGCGCACAGCGACCGACACGGCTGCGCCAAACGGTGGGACCGTCACGAGCGAGAGAGACGTTCCATCCCCGATCGGCGACGAGTTCGAGCGAGTCCGCGAACTCGACGACGTCGCGGTTGGCGATAGCGGCCCGACAGTCGTCGTCGACGACCTCGAGCGTCGGCACTTCGTCAGGTATGCGGGCGCGAGCGGCGATTTCAATCCGATTCATTACGACGAGCCGTACGCGACGGCTGCGGGCAACGAGCGCGTCTTCGGCCAGGGGATGTTGACCGCCGGCATCGCCTCCCGAGTCGTCACCCGCTGGTTCGACCTGCGGGATATCTCCCGCTTCGGCGTCCGATTTCGATCGCGGGCCTTCCCCGGCGATACCGTCGTCGTGACGGGCGAGGTCATCGGGGTCGATCCCGACGACGGAGCGGTCGAGGCGACACTCGAGGCGCAGACGGCTGCGGGCACGACGCTACTGACCGGTTCGGCGACGATCCAGCTCTCGAGGAGTGACTGAGACGGCCCGCTGTCGGGGTATCTCGGCTCGACTGCAGGGCGGTCGGGGCCCACCGACACCCACTGACAGGCGTCCGTATGATATCACCGCCGTCACGCGGGCAACTGCTCGTCGGTCAGCGCCGCGCTCGCGAGTCGGTCGCCAGCGGTCACCGTCGCTTCTCGAGTGAGCGCATAGAGCAGGCCGTCGCGGTCGACACATGGCTCGGAGAGCGGTTCGTACGTCGTCGGATGGTAGACCGTCCCGATCGACGTTCCCGCCTCGATCACATCGCCCACCTCGAGCGTCGGATTCGGTCGAAACAGTCCGGAGTCGGCAGCAGAGACATGTCCGGCGTGATTCCGGGCGACGGTCTGGTCGCGTGTGGGAACGACGCCGGGAAGGAGATCGAGATGGCGACAGACATCGAGTAAGCCATCGACGCCGTCGGCGACGACTTCCTCGAGGATCTGCTTGTTGTGGGCGAGTTCGGGCGTGATCGCGGGAATCCCCTCGTCAGCGGCGGTGACCCGGAGCTTGCCGGCGTAATCACGCCGGTTCCATTCGTCTGGGTCGTCCTCGTCGGCCCGCTCGGCCAACAGGAGGTCGGTCCCGAAGACTTCGGCGAGGGACCGCGAGCGGTCGTCGTCCGCACAGTAAACCACGTGCGGGAGCATATCGGGGCTCCCCGTATGAAGGTCGACGACGGCATCGGCTGCCGTGACGAACTCCCAGAGGCGGGCAGCCATGCGCTGGTGGAGGCTCCCGTCGGCGTTGCCCGGCCAGACACGGTTCATATTCGGATTGACGCTGTCGAACGACTCCGGCGTCGTGTAGGAGACCCGATCGAACGTCAGCGGGTTCGCGACGGGGACGGCGATTACGGTCCCCGACAGGGACTCGAGTGGCAGTCGCTCGTGAAACCGGCGGAGCAGTTCCGTCCCGTTGATTTCGCGACCATGCTGGGCTGCCTGCACGTACAACGTCGGCCCCGGATCGGCACCCCGATACGTGTGGACCGTCGTCGTCAGTTCCACGCCCGACGGCAGTCGAGCGAGCGTGACCTGGGCTGCCGTGTGCGTGCCGTCACTCATGGCCCGTCGTTCCACGGCCGGCGGTATGTACCTGCGGCCGCGAGCCGACGGCGACCCACACCCACCGCACCGGCGACCGCGACGCGAGACCACTATCGTTTTCAGTCGTCCCGTCGACCCCGACGTATGGGAGACGTTACTGCGACCCTGCACACGAACAAAGGCGATATCGAGGTCGAACTCTACGACGAACGCGCACCGCGCACCGTCGACAACTTCGTCGGTCTCGCGACCGGCGGCAAGACGTGGGAAGACCCCGAGACCGGCGAGGAAGTCGAAGGCGAGCCGCTGTACGACGACGTGGCCTTCCACCGCGTCATCGAGGGCTTCATGATTCAGGGCGGCGACCCGACCGAGACCGGTCGCGGCGGCCCCGGCTACGAGTTCGACGACGAGTTCCACGACGACCTGCGCCACGACGACGAGGGCATCCTGAGCATGGCCAACTCCGGGCCCGACACCAACGGCTCGCAGTTCTTCATCACGCTCGACGCCCAGCCCCACCTCGACGGTCGTCACTCCGTCTTCGGCAAGGTCACCGACGGGATGGATGTCGTCCACGAAATCGGTAGCGTCGACACCGACGCCAACGACCGCCCGCGCGAAGACGTCGTCCTCGAGTCCATCTCAGTCGACTACGAGTAACGCGTCTCACTGACGACCCGCTGTTTTGCTCGCGGACGAACCCGCTCGAGCGCCGCCGACAATGTGAGTCCAGGCAGGGATGGCTGGCACACTCATTTAGGGACAGCGTAGCATACCGCGTGTATGGGCTGGACAGCCGACGACATTCCCAATCAGGACGGCCGCCGGATCGTCGTCACGGGCGCGAACAGTGGCATTGGTCTCGAGGCGACCCGCGAACTCGCACGCAACGGCGCGACGGTGATTATGACCTGCCGAAGCGTCGACCGCGGCGAGGAGGCGGCGAGCAATATTCGTGCTGATATCCCCAACGCCGACCTGCGTGTCGAGGCGTGCGATCTGGGCGATCTCGAGTCGATTCATGCGTTCGCCGACCGACTCGACGACGCAGACCTCGATGTCCTGATCAACAACGCGGGAGTCATGGCGATCCCGCGCTCGGAAACAGCGGACGGCTTCGAGACCCAGTTCGGCGTCAACCACCTCGGACATTTCGCGCTCACCGGGCTGCTGCTCGAGACCCTGGGGCTCGACGAGGAGTCCGACTCGCGGATCATCACCGTCTCGAGTGGCGTCCACGAGCGCGGTGAGATCGACTTCGACGATCTCCAGAGCGAGCAGTCCTACGACCCGTGGGACGCCTACGCCCAGTCGAAACTGGCGAACGTGCTCTTTGCGTACGAACTCGAGCGCCGGCTGCTGACGGCGGATGCGACCGCCAAGAGCATCGCCGTCCATCCGGGCTATGCGAACACGCAGTTGCAGTTCCGCGGCCCCGAACAGCGCGGCAGCCGCCTCCGGAAGGCTGCGATGTGGGTTATGAACACGGTTCTCGCTCAGTCAGCCGCGATGGGCGCACTCCCAGCGCTGTACGCTGCGACCGCGCCCGAGGCCGAAGGCGGGGCGTACTACGGCCCCGGTGGGGTCATGAACATGCGCGGCACGCCCGAACGGCAGGCCTCCTCGGAGCGATCCTACGACGAGGAGACGGCCCGTCGGCTGTGGGCCGCCTCGAGCGATCTGACCGGCGTCACCTACGACCTGCCGGAGCCGAAAGCCGAGGTGTCGGCGTAGGGCCGCGACCTCTCCGCTCGCGCCAACCGTAACGCGAAAGACGGCTCGGTCGAAGTACGACACAATGAGCGACGACGGTATCCAGCGCGCCAGCGACGTGGGCTCGAGCGACGCGCCACCGGTCGAGGAAAAACCCTACAAGATCATCTTCGAGGCCAACAAGTGCTTCGGCGCTGGCAAGTGCGCCGAAGTCAGCGACAACTGGGAGATGTCCATCGCCTCCGGTATGGCCCAGCCGGAGGAATACTTCATCGGCGAGGAGGATCTCGAGCACAACGTCCGCGCCGCGGAGGTCTGTCCGGCGAAGAAAGACGACGGCTGTATCCACGTCGTCGACCGCCGCACCGACGAAGAGATCGCGCCCGATCCCCACGGCGACGGCACGCTGAGCGTTGACTGGTAAATCTCGGCTCGAGCGCACACCGAAACGCACATCCCCACCCCGGGACAACGACTGACTGCCTTCTGTGCGAGGGTAGCCAAGCAGGCCAACGGCGGTGGGCTTAAGACCCGCTCCCGTAGGGGTCCCTGGGTTCAAATCCCAGCCCTCGCATACCGACTCGAACGACAGTGAGAGTCGTGTCTGCGAGACGCGGGATTTGAATCAGACCGAGGTTCTGCGAACGAAGTCGTTCGAAACGGCTCTGCCGTTTCGTGATGACGGGAGAGCTTCGCTCTCTCGAACCATGAGTAGTTCTCGGGCGTGGTTCAAATCTCAGCCCTCGCAGTCGGCCTCGAGACCCCTCATACTGTCCGACAGAACTATTTGAAGATCATTCGCTCAGGGTCAGCTGTCGTCGATGGAGACAGCCGGCTTTCTCGAGCGACTTCTCACTGACTTCTGTCCGACATCTTGTATCAACTCGGCAGTCGTCCGGCCCGCTCGAGCACAGCGAGGACGACGATCGTGGCACCGAGGCAGAGCGCGGCAGTGGCAAACACCGTGTCGTAGGAGTAGTCGTGCTCGAGGAACAACCCGACAATCGAGGAGCCAAGCGACTGGGTCAGCATCCAGACGGAGCTGAACACGGCGTACGCGCTGCCACGCGTCGAATCCGGGAGCGTATCGAGGAGGTACGTGTCCGCGGCAGGGAACAGTGCGTGGACGACGAAGCCGAGAAGGACAGTGACCGCGACCAGCGCGAGCAGGCCGTCGACGAGCGTCAGCGCGAGCAGGCACGCGGCGAACGTCCCGACGATGCCGAGCAGATAGGGGACGTGTGGGAATCGGTCGGCCAGATCGCCGCCGACGTAAAACGCCGGCACGCCGGCGGCGAAGACGAGCGTGAGCATCGTGCCTGCCGTTCGGTCGGAGAGCCCCTTCGATTGCATGTAGAGTTCGTAGAAGTTGAACACGCCCTGCCAGACGAACACCGCCGCGCCGACGAGTGCCAACGCGGTGATGATGATACGCCACTCCGAGAGTGCGCCGGCGACGAACTCCCGATCCGCACGCCCCGCCGTCGGCATCTCGGTCCCCTTCGCGGCGAGCCAGGTGTAGGCCGTCCCGAGCGCCGCGCCGGCGGCGATCACCCACAGCGCGAGTCGCCAGTCGACGAGCAACGAGAGCGCGACGAACGGCGCGGCGATCACCGCGGCGATCTGGCTTGCCGCCCCGTGGATTCCCATGACCCGGCCGATGCGGGACGGATAGAGTTCGCTCAGCAGCGGATTCGCGGAGACGAAGTAGATGCCGGAGGCGACGCCCATGAGGAAGGCTCCGGCCATGAGATGTGGCACCGTCATCGCGGTCGCAGCAAAGGCCGAAGAGGCTGTGAGCACGACACCCGACGCGACGACGACGCGGTGTCGCGGGACCTTCGTGAGCACCCACCCGGTCGGCAGTCGTAAGGACGCGCTCCCGACCCAGACGAGCGTCGCGATGAGTCCGGCGGTCGCTTCCCCGATGGCGAACTCGGTGATGAACACGTCCAGCAGCGGTGCAAAGACGATTCTGGCGAGATTGAGCAGAAAGACGAGACCACAGAGGGACCCAAAGAGGCGAGCGCGGGACACGGACACTGTTGTCGATAGCGGCTCTCAAGCGTTGCGAAACCAACAGGGCGTCACGGACGGTCATCTGCCAGGTGCCGGTCGTCTTCGAGTGAGCCCCCTCGAGTGCGACCGCGTCGGTGGGCGAAACAGCGCCTACTCGTCGGTCCCGGCGACGTCTTCTGCCCTGAGTTCCGCGCTGGCTTCGCGAACCTCGCGCATGACACTCGAGATGCGCTCTTCGGCCTCGAGTTCGTCCTCGACCGAGAGGTCGACGCCTTCGACCTCGAGCAGGAATTTGGCGACCTCAGTGGCTTCGTACATCACGTCGTCGAGTTCCTCGGCGGTGAAGAAGTCACACATCGCGCCGTAGAGGAATGTTGCGCCGGCCATTCGGACTTTCTCCTCGAAGGAGGCGCGGGCCTGGTTGACCGCCTGCGGGGTGTAGGTGTCGGTCATGAAAGGGACGAGATCGGGCAAGTTCTCACCGATCTTGGTCATCTCGACCCCGGTCTCGGTCCGGAAGTCGGAACAGAGGCGGGCGATGGCCCACTCGCGGGCCGTGATGTAGGTCCGCTCGCGCAGGAAGTCGTTGACCCGGTCGTACTGGGCGCCGTCCATCTTCTTGAAGCGGGCGTACTTCTGGACATCATCGGGCACGTCGTTTTCCTGGGGATTGGGGTCCGGGACGCCCGGCATCGATGCCTCGCCGGTTGCCTCGGGGCCGTCCGTGTCGGCGGTGTCTGCGTCGTCGGCTCCCGTTTCCGTGTCGCCATCGACTCGAGCAGCGTTCGCTCCGTCCTCGTCCATGTCCGCGTATTACCAACAACTCGAGATAAGGGTTGTTCTCGAGCGAGTCCGCTCATCGGACGATAGCGATCCGCGACCGATCGCGGTAGAAATCGACCGAGTGAGGGGTATCACTGGTCGTAAACGGCTCGTGCATGAACTCGAGTTCGACCGGATTTAAGGCCGTGTGCGGCATTCGGTAGGACATGACACAGACGCCAGTCGTCGTGAAGGCAGTCCGGACGTCACAGGGGAAAGAAGGCGGCGTGTTCGCAGACGTGCGAAGTGAAGACCTCTCTGTCCCACTGATCGACGAGATTCTCGCGGAAACGGGCCTCTCGGGCGACGAGATCGACGACCTGATGTGGGGATGTGCCCAGCAACGCGGCGAGCAAGGGAACAACGTCGCCCGCGTCATCGCCTTGCTCTCGGAACTGGGCGAAGCGGTGCCGGCGGCGACGATCAACCGATGGTGTGCCTCCTCGATGCAGGCGGTCATCTCCGCGTCCGACGCCATCGCGGCCGGCAACCGCGACGCCATCATCGCCGGCGGCGTCGAGAACATGAGTCGCGTCCCGATGGGCGAAAACATGGGCAACGTCCATCCGCGGATGGCCGACCTCTACAACATCGGCGAACTCCAGATGGGGATGACCGCCGAAAAAGTCGCCGAGGAGTACGACATCAGCCGCGAGCAACAGGACGAGTACGCCGCCCGCAGCCAGCAACGCGCAGTCGACGCCACCGAATCGGGCCGCTTCGACGACGAACTCGTCCCGATCGAAACCGAGGACGGCACTGTCACCGAAGACGAGGGACTCCGTCCCGGCACCACCCCCGAAAAACTCGCCGAGTTGCCGACCGTTTTCAAATCCGATGGCATGGTTACTCCCGGTAACGCCTCCCAGATCTCCGACGGCGCAGCCGCGCTGCTCGTCACGAGCAAGGCCTTCGCCGACGAGCACGACCTCGAGATCATGGCCGAAGTCGGCATGAACAACGTCGCCGGCGTCGACCCCACCGTGATGGGTATCGGTCCGGTTCCAGCGACACGGGGCCTGCTCGAGCGCAACGGTCGCGATATCGACGACTACGACCTCGTGGAACTCAACGAGGCCTTCGCCAGCCAGACGCTGTACTCGCGTGACGAACTGGGTATCGACCCCGAAATCTTCAACGTCAACGGCGGCGCGATCGCGATCGGCCACCCGCTGGGGGCCTCGGGTGCCCGCCTGCCCGTCACGCTGATCAACGAACTCCAGAAACGTGGCGGCGGCCTCGGGTTGGCGACGCTGTGTGTCGGCTTCGGACAAGGGGCTGCGATCGAGTTCGAGGTCAACTAAGCCGATTGGCCTGGGATTTTTGGTCCAGATTTTGCGAGTGAGGGGAGCGCGGTTCGGAACGAGCCACGCGAGTGAGAACCGCAGACTGCGAACGGGGAGCGAAGCGACCCGTGAGCAGCCGTCCGCGAGCGAGACAAAAGGTGGTTGCGCCAGGGTGCGGCGATCGAGTTCGACGTCAACTGAAACGCGCGAGCGGTCAACCGGCGATTTAGGTAGCTCGAGCGCGTCAGCACGCGTATGCAACGGCTGTTGCTGGCGATACTCGTGGGGATTCCGCTCGTCTGGCATCTGGGCCTGACCGCCGTCGCTTACTACGACGCCGGGCGGGTCGGCCTCGAGCCACCGAAAAAGTGGGCTGCACTGACGTTTTTCGTTCCGGTGATCGGCTTTTTTATCTACCTCTTCGAGCGCAGCGAGCTGTCCTACGATCCCGAAAGCGATCCCTACCGGGACAACAATTTCAACATCCATCCCTCGCGGGCCGACGACACCTCGCTGCCGTCTCGCGGCGACAACCGACTCACGGCGGACGACCTCGAGGACGACAGCGACGACGCTGGCCGCGGGAAGTGATAGAACGCAACGACTCGCGTCGGGTCGCTGAGATCAGTCGTCGGCGACGATATCTGTACTCCCCTCGAGTGCCGCGTCGGGGACCGTCCCGTCGTCGTTCCAGCCGCGTTCGTCGTAGTACTCGTCGAGTCCCTGCTGGAAGTCCGGAATCTCGTAGGGCACCGTGTCGTCCTCGCGGTCGAAGCCACGCTGGTTGTTGAAGTGACGCTCGAGCGAGACGATCTCGCCGCCGATCGCGAGCAACTCCTCGTAGTCGGCGTCAAGCAACGTCTCGAAGCGGTCTTCGGTGATGAAGTCCCGCGAGAACTTACAGAGGACGGCGCTGTCTTTGATGACGTTGATGTTCTCGAGTTCGATGACTTTCGGCGGTTTGCCCTCGAGCCCGGCTTTGTCGAAGGCGTCGTCGGCGTCGACCAGCGGGTACTCGTAGGGGTAGAACTCGGCGAACATGTGGTCGGCACCGCGGTTCGAGGTGGCGAAGGCCAGTCCCTGCCCGTTCAGGGTCCGCCCGTCGTGGGCGGGGAACTCCATGCCCTTGACGGTCCAGTTCTCGACACCGAGCTCGTCGTGGACGCGGTCGATGCCTTCGGCGAGCTGGTCGCCGATATCCTCGCGGTAGGCGATTTTCTCGACGAGGTCGTGGATCAACTCGGCGTTGCCGAACTCGTCTTCACTCGCGAGGTAGGCTGCGACGGTGTCGCCACAGGAGATGGTGTCGAGTCCGTACTCGTCACACAGCTTGTTCGATTGCATCACGTCGACGATGTCGTCGACGCCCGAGTTTGGACCGAAGGCCATCAGCGTCTCGTATTCGGGGCCTTCGGTCTCGAGGCCGGACTCCTCGTCTCTGGTCGGCAGTTTGCAGGCAAAGGCACACGACGAGCAGGTGCCTTTCTTGTATTTTTTCTCCTCGACGCGGTCGCCGTTGACACCCTCGATCCCCTCGAACGAGAGTTCGGAGAAGTACCGGGTCGGCAGCGCCTCGACCATGTTCGCGTACTCCGTGACCGACGTGGTCCCCTGATCGCGCATCGGGCTGTCGGAGTTGGCGGCCTCGCCGTGGATCTCCATCTGCAGCGGCGGGAGTTCGACCTCGCGGGTCGAGTCACCGTCGAAGGTGATCGCCTTGACGCCTTTCGCGCCCAGCACCGCGCCGAGCCCGCCACGGCCAAAGGCGCGCTCCTCGGAGGTCATGATCGAGGCGAACCGGACCTCGTTCTCTCCGGCTGGCCCGATAACGACGGTGTGCTCCGACCCGAGGCCATGCTCGTCTTCGATGTACTCGCAGGTCTCGGGAACGGTCGCCTCTGCGAGGTCGGGGACCGGCTCGAACTCCACACCCTCGTCGGTCACGTGGACGATCACGAGGTCGTCGCTCGCGCCGGTAATCTCGACGGCACTGTAGCCCGTCCCGGTGAAGTTCCGCGAGAGGAAGCCGCCGGCGTTCGACGACAGTAGCCCGTCGGTCAGCGGCGAGACGCCGGTCGCCGACATGCGGCCCGTAAAGCTCATTGTCGAGTGTTGAAGCGGCCCCGTCGCGAAATAGAGGCGGTTTTCGGCCCCCAGCGGATCGGCATCGAACGGGATCCGGTCGTGGGCGAGTCGCGTCCCGAGTGCCCGGCCACCGATCGAGGACTCGAGGATGTCGTCGATCGGGACGGACTCGGTCGTCCGTTCGCTGACGTCGATCGAACACAGTGGGCCCCGTGAGTGGTTCATACTACCACACTGGTAGACACGGCCGCAAAACGGTATCGGTTCGACAAGGTGTCATCCCTGTGTTCAGTCTCGAGCGCGGTTAGACGGGTTTGCCACACTGCTCGATGGCCTCGCGGACGGCGTCGGTCCGACCGATGAGCGTGATGTGATCGCCCTGCTGTAGTTCGACATCGGCTGACGGAACCTCGTTGGTCCCGTTCCGACTCACGAGTGCGATGAGGACGCCACTGGGGAGTTGGTCCCCGACATCGACGACCCGTTTGCCGACGAGGTTCTTGTCGGTGACTTCGATCTCTTGGACGTCGCCCGACCGACCGAGTTCGGACATCCAGTTCGAGAGTGCGGGACGTTCGATCACGTTGTCGATCGCCCACGCCGTCGATTCGGCTGCCGAGATCGTCTCGACGTCGAGTTCTTCGAAAGCATCGACGTTCGAGGGGTTGTTCGCCCGGGCAATGACCGTCTCGACATCAAACTTTGACCGGGCGAGCTGTGCCACAAGGAGGTTGACGTCGTCGTCACCGGTCGCCGCGACGACGGTACGGGCGTTCTCCGCACCCGCCCCCTGCAACACGTCGATGTCGGTCCCGTCGCCCTCGCGGGCGGTAAAGCCGTCGTTGCGAAGCCCCTCGAGGGCAGTCCGGTTGTTTTCGATCAGGACCACGTTTTCACCGCGCGCTTCGAGTCGTTCTGCCAGCGAGCGACCGACACGGCCGCCGCCGATGATAAGTACACGCATTGGTATCACGTCGAGTCGTTCTGCGATCTGTCGGGCGAAGCCACCCTCGAGGACGACCGTGACGAGGATGACGAGAAAGACCGTGCCGACGAGCAGATCCGCACCTGCCGGGTTCGTCGGTGGCTCGGCAGTCTGCAGCCGGATCGCAAACAGTGTCGCGACCGAGGCTGGAATAATCCCCCGCGGCCCGACGAAGCTCATAAACAGCGTCTCACGGACCGTAAACCGGTCGCCTCGCGTCGACAGGAAGACCAAAAGCGGTCGCAAGACGAACATCACGGCGACGACGACCGCCACGCCGCCGAGCCCGAGTGCGAACAGCTGGTCGAACTCGAGCAACGCCGCGAGCGTGATGAAGACGAACGACAGGACGAGCAAGGTGATGTCGCCTTTGAACGCCTCGATGTCCTCCTCGTATGGAAGATCGGCATTACCAAGGATCAGTCCTGCCGTGGCTGCGGCCGCAACACCTGCCTCGGAGAAGACGTAATCGGCAGCGCCGAAGGCGACGATTGCTCCTGCGAGCGTGAGCAGGCGAGCGTTCTGTGGCGCATTGTCGGGCGAGAGGTCGACGTACTGCAACAGTGCCCAGACGATCGTCGCGACGATGACGCCGACGAGCAGGCCCGTTCCGAGTCGCTCGGCGAACAACTGGAGGTAGATGTCGGGGGTCAGCTCTCGGACGGTCATCGCTTTGAACAGCACGACCGCCAGGATTGCCGCCGTCACGTCGTTGACGATCCCCTCCGTCTCTAACGTCGCCGCGACCCGATCGCGGACGGGGACGACTTTCAGGATCGGTGTGACGACCGTCGGCCCGGTCGCGACCAGGAGCGCACCGATCAGAAGCGCAATGTCCCAGTCGGCCTCGAGAAACACGCGAACCGCGATGGCGGTCCCGGCCAGCGCGATCGCCGCGCCGGCTGTCGTCAATCGCAACACGGCAGCCGGTGCCTTCCTGATCTTGTCGATCTTGAGGTGGAACGCACCCTCGAAGACGATGATCGCGACGCTCAGTCCGACGATCGTCGAGAGCCCGCTGCCCCCACCGAACGACTCGACCGACAGAACGCCGAGTCCTTCCGGGCCGATGGCGACGCCAGCGACGATGAGAAAGAGGACACTCGGAACCCGAAACTTCGCCGAGAGAAGCTGTGAAACGACGCCAAGTCCGACGATCACGGCGACGAGAACGAGCAGGTTACCGCCACCAGCCGCACTCATGGCTTCAACTGCCGGGCCACAGCCAGTCGAGAGACCGATACGTCAGCGCTATCCATTCGTTTCAATGGAGACACTCGAATAGGATAACTCCTGTGAGACACGGCAAGACACAAACACGGCGAAACGGTCGCCGAGTGCCGGACGACACCCCAGTCGCGCGGTGGCAGCCGATCACGCGCTTGCGTACATTCGGTCGATTCGGTCCTCGAATCGGTCCACGATGACCCGACGTTTCTTTTTCATCGTCGGGGTGAGCATGTCGTTTTCCTCGGTGAACTCCCGGGGGACGAGTTCGAACCGCTTGATCGTCTCGTGTGCCTGAAAGTCCTCGTTGATCCGGTCGACCTCCCGTTGGACGTACGCGCGGACACGCTCGTCGTCACACATCGCCTGCGAGCTTGCCGGGAGCTCAATACCTTCTTCGTCGGCCCACGAACGGATATGTTCCTCGTTCGGAACCAGCAACGCCCCGACGAACTTCTCGCCGTCGCCGACGACCATCGCCTGATCGACAACCTCACTGGCGGCAAACGCGTCCTCGATCGGCCCGGGCGCGACGTTTTTCCCCGTCGAGAGGACGATGAGCTGTTTGAGTCGATCGCGAAACTCGAGGTAGCCGTCGGGACGGATGTGGATGATGTCGCCGGTCCGGAACCATCGACCCGTCGACGCGTCGGCTGGCCCCCCGGGAGCGTCGTCAGTAAAGGCACGCCGTGTCGCCGCGGGATCGTTCCAGTAGCCCCGTGTGACGTTCGGCCCGCGCACGAGGAGTTCGCCGACTGCACCGGGGTCGTCCGTGAAGGCCGCCTGATCGACGACGGTCTCGTCGACTCTCACCTCGACGTTCGACAGCGGCGGCCCGATCGTCCCGATTTTCACGGCGTCCGGTGGGTTCGTCGAGACAACCGGCGCGGTCTCGGTCAATCCGTAGCCCTCGTAGATCGGCAGCCCCATCGCGTGATAGAGCCGGCAGAGCTCCGCCGAGAGGCTGCCGCCGCCGCTGATTAGCAACTCGAGGTTGCCACCGAGTGCGTCCCGAACCGACGAGAAGACCAGTTTGTCGGCGATCGCTCGTTGGGCACGTAACACGGGACCCGGCGAGTCGGCCTGCTGGTACGCGACGCCGACATCCGTGGCCCACTCGAACAGGCGCGCTGTGACGCTCGAGTCGCTCGCCTCCTCGCGAATGGTGTCGTAGATCGTCTCGTAGACGCGGGGGACACTCGTCGCGGTCGTCGGTTCGACGGCGCTGAAATCTTCCTTGAGCGTGTCCGGACTCTCCGCGTAGGCGACACAGGCCCCGGTTGCGAACATGACGAAGTGGCCGGCAGTCCGCTCGAAGACGTGTGCCAGCGGCAGATACGACACCGCCAGCGACTCCTTATCAAGCGTCGGCACGTCATCGCCCCTGTCCGGTCGTGGGCCGAAACGTTTCCGAACGCCGTTGACGTTCGCCCGGAAGTTCCCGTGGGTGAGCTGGACGCCTTTGGGCTGGCCCGTCGTCCCGCTCGTGTAGATCAGACTCGCCAGCTCGTCGAGATCCGTCTCCGCAAGGCGAGTCTCGTAGGCCTCGTGGTCGAAGGCTGCCTCGCCGCGATCGTAGACCTCACCGAGTGTCAGGATGTCGTCGCGGTCGTCGTAGCCCTCGAGTTCGTCGATCGAGACGATGAACTCGAGGTCGTCCTCGACCGCTAAAACGCGCTCGAGCAGGGCTTCGTTCTCGACGACGACGCCGTCGGCGTCGGGATCGTCGAGTAGATAGCGAACCTGCTCGGGCGAGGAACTCGTGTAGACGGTCGTGACGACCGCGCCGGTCGATAGGAGAGCGAAGTCCGTCTGTGCCCACTCCATGCGCGTCTCAGAGAAGAGGGCGACCCGATCGCCGCGCTCGACGCCGAGCGTACGAAAGCCAGCCGAGAGCCGGCGGACGATCGTGCGCATCTCGGCGTAGGAGATCGATCGGAACTCGCCGGGTGGTGCAGCGGGCAGCGCAGACCCAATCAGCGATCGCTCGTAGACACCGCCTTTGTACTGCTGTGCTGGCCGGTTCGCGTTGCGCGCGGCGGCGTCTTCGAACAACTGCCCGAGCGAGGTGTCGCCGATGACCGCGTCCACGTACTCTCGTTCTGCATCCCGCCAGTCCATACCTGTATGAGAATGTCTGCCACCGAGATAAAACGTGATGAAACTGCTATCGGCTGTCGAACCGTTTATTCACGGGTCGAGAACGGTCGACCGAATCTCGTAGTTAAGACTGACACCGGAACCACACCGACACCGCGAAACCAGTCAGACGGATTCCCACCAGTGGGTGTCCACGGGCCCGAGATCCGCCACGTGGGTCTGTCAGGATCCGCTGACAGCAGCCGATCTCACTCCCGGTGCTCGAGATAGCCCAAGACGCCGCGGGTGTTCAGCTTCGCCTCCTCGCTGGCTTTCTCCTCGCCCCAGACGCCGACCATGTCGGTCGTCGTGGCGAAATGCTCGATGACCACCTCGTCGTCCTCGAGTTCTTCTCGTTTCTGTGCGACCGCGTCGACCCACTCCTCGAGGACGGTAGCGTACTCCTCGAGGGCCGTCTCGAGGTCGTCACCGACGAACCGGGGACCGAAGTGAGGATAGCAGAGCACGTCTGGATCGATCGCCTCGAGCGTCTCGAGGTCGGCGAGACACTGCTCGAGGTCGAAGTTCGACGGCGGCGACGTCTCCCGGATTTCCTCGATTTCGGGCACCCAGATCCCGGCGGCGTCGGCGACGAAGACTGCATCGTTGACGGGGTCCTCGAAGACCACCTGATGTGGCGCGTGGCCCGGTGCCGCGTGAACGCGCAGTTCGTGGGTGCCGAGATCGATGCTGTCGCCATCCTCGATTTCGACGATCCGCTCGTCCGGAATGGGTTCCGGGTCCACATAGTATTTCCACTGCTCGCCGACGGCTGCTTTCGTTCCCGCAACCAGCCGCGAGGGGTCGGCCATGTGGTCGGTCCCGATCGGGTGGACGTAGACGTCGGCGTTCGGATAGTCCCGGGCGAGAAAGCCCGCGCCACCGGCATGGTCGAGGTGGATGTGGGTGAGTGCGATGACCTCGAGGTCGTTCTCGCCGATACCGACCTCGGCCAGCGCCTCACGGACTAACTCGTAATTGGTGCCGATGCCGGTGTCGACGACGGCGGGCCGGTCGTCGTCGATGATGTAGACGGCACCGTACTCGTTCGTGTCGTACATCCCCGTATCGAGATAGTAGAGATCCGAACAGTCACCGGTCGTGACTTCGCGGATGTCTCCGACTTCCATACCGGGTAGCCTGTCGTCACATAGCATAAAAGCTCGCGTCGCGGCTAATCGGCGGTCGGATTTCATACGACACCTGTCAGTCAGTGGCTGCAACCGGTCTCAGTCGTCGTCGACCGACTCCTTCCACTCGCCGATGCCGGAGGGATCGAGATGGACGTGTGCATCACCGACGTCGTCGATCCCGCGCAGCCGGGTGACCAGCTCCGATTCGATGTCGTGAGCCTCTCGGAAGGGCATGTCTCCGTCGACTTCGGCGTGGACCTCGACCTCGAGGACGGTCCCATCGTAGAAGACGGTCAGGTCGTGGATACCCTGGACGGATGGGTGACACCGCAGCGCACGGGTGATCTCCGCACGCTTTTCGGGACAGGGGGCAGCACCGATGAGGTACTCGACGTTTTCTTTGCCGATCTCGACGCCCTGATAGACGACCAGCAGACTGACCAGCCCGCCGGCGAGAGGGTCGAGCAGCGGGACACCGACCAGCACGCCCAGCACACCGACGATCGCGGCGATCGACGTATAGATGTCGTTCAGACAGTCCACCGCGAGCGCAGTAAGCGCGGTCGACTCGAGCCGCTCGTTGACCCGGACGGTGTAGCGGTAGACGAGATACATATCCACGATCGAGAGCACGAGCGCCGCGAGCAACAACGGACTGAACTCGACGTTGGTTCCGGAGATGATTCCCTCGAGCGACCGGTAGAGGAGATTGAGACCGAGGAGTGCGATGACGGCACCGACGAACAGCGCGGTCAGCGGTTCGATCCGGTCGTGCCCGTGTGGGTGCGTCTCGTCGGGTTCGTCGAACGCGCTGCGTCCCCAAACGAGCACGACGACGCTAGCGACGAGATCGGCCACCGAGTGGGCCGCGTCCGCCAGCAGGGCAACGCTGCCAAAGGCATAGCCCGCCGCCCCCTCGGCGACGATCTTGGCGACGTTCCCGAGGACGTTGACCCAGGACGCCCGCGCGAACCCGCTTCGCCCGCCGTCGGTGGCACCGTCTTCGGCCATAGGTCGGTTTAGAGCCAGTCTAACCTTGGCTTTTTTCGTTCTGCTTTTCGGACTGGACGGGACCTCCCGACTGGCTTTCGGAATCCTCATTGTGGGACAACGGAGAGTGTCGGGACAACTGGGCGATGGGGCCCGCCTGACCCAACTGCCGACCGCCGCTGCGGGTATATTCCCACGGAGACGCCATGACGGCCGGCTGACGGTCCCTGCCACACACCTCGCTATGGCAGCCGATCATTCCCTCGTTCGACTCGAGACGCTCGCACTGATCGCCGTCGGCGGCTTCGCCGGCTCGAACCTCCGGTTGTTCGTGATGGACCTGCTCGCGGACGTACCGTCGATCGTCTTCGTCAACGCCGTTGGGAGTGCGGTGCTCGGCCTGTTAGTCTACGAAGCCGAGTATACGGGTCACATCGGCTCACAGGCGCGGACAGTCTTCGCAACCGGGTTCCTCTCCTCGCTGACGACCTACAGCACGTTCGCGCTTCAGACCGCGTTCGCGGCGGACCCGCTCGCGATCGGCGGGATCGTCGCCGCCAACTACGGCCTTGGATTAGCCGGCGTCCTCGTGGGTCGTGCACTCGCCCGACAGCTCGATGGATCACGACCAGCCGGCGGTGAGACCACGTGAGCGCAAGCCTGACGGTCGGTGCGGACGCACTCGCTGCCAGACTCGTCACGTTCGACCCCGACCCGGCTCACGTCGTCGGCACCGGCGGCGCGATCGGCGCACTCCTCCGATACTGGGTCGGCCAGCGGATCTCGAGTCGCGTGCCGAGTTCCCAGTTCCCGCTGTCGACGTTCGTCGTCAACGTCGTGGGCAGTTTCGCCCTCGGACTCGTGGTGCTCGCGGGCGCGGGCGAGTCGACGCTGCAACTGGTCGGGACAGGGATCTGTGGCTCGTTTACGACCTTCTCGTCGTTTTCGGTCGAAACCGTTCGGCTGTACGAACGCGGTGACCGCGCCCGGGCAGTGGGCAACGCCGTCGTCAACCTGGTGTGTTCGCTCGCGGCGATCGGGCTTGCGTGGGGGCTCGTCACGGCGAGTCCTATCTGAGGATGGTGTACTGACGCGTCCCATCTCCCCTGTGCCGAAACACGTTCGCGTTCGTTCAGGACTGGTAGCAACCCACAACCCATTGTGCGATTCGCTCGCGTTCGACCCGCGGTAGGTTTATGTTCGGACTACGTCATTCGCCGCTATGGAGGGTCGCCAATCCGCGTGGCGCATCTACCGCGAGTCGCTGCCGATTCTCGTGGTTAGTCTCGTCGGCGGTATCTTCGCGGGCTCGGTCCTCGGTTCCGAAGGGATGACAGCAGGGTTCGAACGGTTTCCCGGCATGCTGTTGTTGCTGCCCGCGTTCCTCGCGACCCGGGGGAACGTCTACGGCGCGCTAGGCGCGCGGATCTCGAGTGGCCTCCATCAGGGGATGATCGACCCCGAATTCTCGTGGGATCGACGGCTGGTCAACGCCGTCGCCGCCTCCTTTATCAACGGGATCGGCGTCTCGGTGTTCATCGCCGTCCTCTCGTGGGGGATCTTGCACGTGCTGGGACGTGAATCGGCACGGCTTATCGAGCTCATTTCTATCATGGTCGTTTCGGGCGTGCTCACGTCGACAACGCTGATTTTCGGCTTGCTAACGCTGGTGTTTGCAAGCTACGAGTACGGCCTCGACCCGGACAACCTGATCGGCCCGATCGTCACCACGCTCGGCGACGTCTTCGGCGTCGTCTTCCTCTTTATTGCACTCACGATCGCTGAGGTGTTGTTCTGATGGGGACCGCCGACACGGACGACGCACTCGATACCTGGACAATCAGCCACATCGTCGGGACGATGTTTCCGATTCTGATCGGCCTCTCGGTCCTTGAGATGGGGTCGGGCTACGTCCTCGAGGAACTCCAGGAAACCTACCTCGGAAACCCGACCCTGCTGGTACTCGTCCCCGTGATGATCGGGATGGGTGGAAATCTCGGTGCGATCCTCTCCTCGCGGCTTTCGACGCGGCTTCACCTGGGGTTGCTCGAGTTCGACGTTCGCGACGAAGTGCTGTGGACGAACGTGCTGGCGATCCTGGGGCTGGCGGCGACGGTCTTTTCGACGCTCGGTATCGCCGCCTGGGTGGTCGGCCAGCTCATCGCCGAGCCGATGACACTCGGCGAGTTGCTGCTGATCTCGGTCAGCAGTGGCATGACGCTGGCAGTGATCGCGATCGGGCTGAGCATCGCCGCGACCTACGTCTCCTACACGCGGGGCCTCGATCCGGACGATACCACGATCCCAGTGGTTACGAATCTCTGTGACATCCTCGGTGTGGTCGTCCTCTCGGGCGTCGCGATCGTCGTGCTGAACTGAGTCACGTGAACCGGGCGAACGTCCTGATCACCCGGGTGCGAGCGTGCGTGCACCGGCAGCTATGGACGCGGTGCTACGAGATGAGAATACTCGAGAACGGACGACCTCCCGTCATAGCTCTGCTTTGTGACCAGAGGTACTTAAATGGCGAATGGAGCCCAAATCAGGGTTCCGCGGTCGCGAGCTCGCGGAAGTCGGCTGCAGCCGTCCGGGTCCCCTTCGAGATGAGCACGTCACCACCGCGTAACTCGGCGTCGGCGTCAGCGACCAGCAGCCACCCCTCGCCGGGCCGGCGGATAGCGATCACCGACATCATCGAATCGGCATCGGGCACGCCGGCAGTCACCGCAGTGCCGTCGAGGTCGCTGCCCGGATCGACCACGACGCGAGTGATAATCTCGTCGCTCTCCTGAACGGCCATCTGCACGACGGGGTGGACGTCGATATCGCGCAGGACACCCTCGCTGATCTCGATCGCGGTGTCGCTGATCCGCTCCGTCGAGTTGCCAAGCTGGATCAACCCGCGTAAAACGACCGGATCGCTCGCGTCAGCGGCCGCCCGAAGCGTCCAGGCCTCGAACCGCGACTGCATCGCGTCGACTTCAACCTCGAGGTTGCGGACCTCCTCGGCGAGTTCCTCGCTGTCGAACAGCACGCTGCTGTAGGCCAAGTCGACGGCCAGCTCGGAGAAGTCCTTCATGTGGATGATCGTATCGACGGCCCGCTCGAGATCGTCGATGTCGGGAGCCTCGACGGTCGGTGCCTCGTAGTCCTCGCCGGTCAGCGCCTCACAAACGTCGCCGATCGACGAGTCGGGGCCGCGCAACAACGCCACGTCGTCGGCCTCGACGCGCGTGTTCGGTCCCGGGTTGAGCAGCCAGTCGGTGCCACGCCGAAGCGCGATCGCGCGCACGCCCGTCTCGGACTCGAGGTCGATTTCCTTGAGCGTCCGGCCCGCATACGGCGAGTCCGGATCGACGACGCCTCGGACCAGCGTGCCCGCGGCCTCCGGCAGCGCCGCCCGCATCGCCTCGGGCAGCCCCATGTCCTCGAGGACGATCTTCGCGATGTCACCGGCAGCGTCGCTGATCCCGTCTGCCGCGCCGACGATCCCCAACACGGGCGCGAGCTGTTCGGCGTCGGCTGGCTTGCGCGCGGCCATCAGGAGGCTCATCCGCGCGCGGAGCTCGAGGACGTCCATGCGCTCCTCAAGCCGGAGGACCTCGGTGGCGAGTTCCTCGCTGCGGTGGAGGACCGCCGAGTACGAGAGGTCGATCAACAGCTCCGCAGTGTCTTTCATCTCCACGAGTACGTCCTTGACGCTGACGGGCTCGTACTCGATCGACGCCGACGTCGTCTCGCCCTCGAGCGGGTCCATGTCTCGAGAGTCGGCCCGCCGACGAAAAAAGCGTTTCCCGCCGCTGTCGCAGACGCTCGTGAGACGCAGCCTTCCGACACGGTTTTGCCCGGGCACACAGAACGCACGGGCAAGACCAATGCTCGACCGGACCTATATCCGCGAGAACACAGAGGAGGTACGCGACGCCCTCGAGAACCGCGGGGCCGACGTCGACATCGACGAGTTTCTCGAGCTCGACGAACGCTGGCGCGAGCTGAAAGCCCGCGGCGACGACCTGCGCCACGAGCGCAACCAGATCACCAAGAAAATCGGCAAGCTCGTCGCGGAGGGCAAAGAAGAGGAGCGCGAGGAGGCCATCAAGCGCTCGCGAGAACTTAAAGCCGAGATCGAAGAGGTCGAGGAAGAAGGCGTCGAACTCGAGGAGGAACTCCGAGAACGCATCCTCGAGATTCCACAGATCCCCGACGAGAGCGTCCCGCTGGGCCTCGACGAGCGCCACAACGTCGAGGACCGGCGCTGGGGATTCGACGACCTGCGTGACCTGCCCGACGAGATCACCCCTCACTACGACCTCGGCGAAGATCTGGATATCATCGACGAGGAACGCGCCGCGAAGACGACGGGCTCGGGCTTTTATTTCCTCAAAGGCGAGGGCGCACAGCTCGAGCACGCCCTGATCCAGTTCATGATGGACATCCACCGAGAGCAGGGCTACGTCGACCTCTTCCCGCCGATTCCAGTCAAGAGCACCTCGATGCGCGGCACGGGCCAACTGCCGAAGTTCGCCGACGACGCCTACCGGCTGGGCGGCAGCAACGAAGAGGAGTACGACGACGAGGACCTCTGGCTCTGTCCGACCGCGGAGGTGCCGGTCACCAACATGTACGCCGGCGAGATTTTACTCGACGACGACCTCCCACTCAAACACCAGGCCTACACGCCCAACTTCCGGCGCGAAGCCGGCGAACACGGCACCGAAACCCGCGGCATCGTCCGCGTCCACCAGTTCAACAAGGTCGAACTCGTCAACTTCGTCGAACCCGAGGAGAGCTACGACCGCCTCGAGAGCCTTCTCGAGGAGGCCGAGGAAGTCCTCAAACGGCTTGGACTTCCCTACCGCATCCTCGAGCTCTGTACCGGCGATCTGACCTTTGCCTCCGCCAAAACCTACGACATCGAGGTCTGGGCTCCCGGCGACGACATGGACGACGGCCCCGACGAAGGCGGCCGCTGGCTCGAGGTCTCCTCGGCATCGAACTTCGAGGACTTCCAGGCCCGTCGCGCCGGCCTGCGCTACCGACCCGAGCGCCACGAATCGGCCGACTACCTCCACACCCTGAATGCCTCCGGACTCGCGATTCCGCGGGTGATGGTGGCGCTCCTCGAGTACTACCAGAACGAGGACGGCACGGTGACGATCCCCGAACCCCTGCAGCCGTACATGGGTGACAAGGAAGTCATCGAGGGCCACGAGAAGGTCGGCGAGTCGGCGCTTGGTGCGGGCGAGCGCGAGTAACCGCTCGATACACCTCGTCAGCGAGCGCTGGCTCCTTGTGGAAGCCGCATTCTCTCGGCGCTGCCAAAACGTTCCGGAATTGATGGAGTTGGTACTCGCAGCGGGAAGAACAGGGAGAGAACGAAACGGTTGAATTCGAGCCGCGCTACGACTGACGACCCATTCTCTCGAACGCCACCGCGTCGTTCACGCGGTCGATGTCGGCTGCTATCGCCTGCAGAGCGCTGTCGCTCGAGGCCCAGCGTCGAAAGAAAACAGCAGGAACAGCAGAGTAACGGGCTGGTGCCCGTCGGAGCAGCCGATTAGATGTAGTCGATGCTTGGCGGCAGTTCGAGCTTCATGCCCTTGCGCTCTCGGATCTCCATGATCTTATCGCGCTGGAGAGAGTCAGACATGAACTCGAAGCCGGCGTTTTCGGTGTTCCAGGAGGCACGACCCTCGGTCGCAGAGCGGATGTCGCTTGCGAAGCCGATCATCTCGTCGACGGGTGCGATACCCTCGACGACCATGAGGTCACCTTCCTGGTACATGTCGTCGACGCGGCCACGGCGACCCTGAATCTCGCCGGAGGCAGCGCCCATGTGGTCGTTTGGCACGTCGATACGGACGTCCTGCATCGGCTCCATCATCTTGATGTGGCCGTCGATGAGCGACTTGTGGACAGCCTCGCGGGTCGCGGGGATGACCTGTGCGGGACCACGGTGGATGGTGTCCTCGTGGAGCTTGGCGTCGTGCAGACGGATGAGCGTTCCCTGGACCGGCTCGTTGGCGAGCGGACCGTTGTCGAGGGCCTCCTCGAGCCCCTCGATGAACAGCTCCATCGTTTCGTTCAGGTGCTGGATCCCTTTCGTCTGGTCGAGCAGGATGTTCGTGCCGTGGATGTGCTCGACGACCTGGGAGTCGTCTTTGTCCATGCCGGCTTCCTGGAGCGCTTCACGGCGCTCGAGTTCGGGCATGTTCATCGACGCCTCGCCCATTCGGATCGTCTCGACGATCTCCTCGCTGAGCGGCTCGGCGGAGATGTAGAAGCGGTTGTGGCGGTTTGGCGAGATGCCTTCGACCTCGTCGCTTGCACGGTCGATAGCCTCGCGGTAGACGACGATCGGCTCACCGGTGTTGACCGGGATGCCCTGGTTCTTCTCGATACGCTGGGTGATGACCTCGAGGTGAAGCTCACCCTGTCCGGAGATCAGGTGTTCGCCGGTGTCTTCGTTGATCGTAATCTGGATCGTCGGGTCCTCTTTCGAGACCTGTCGAAGCGTCTCGATGAGTTTGGGGAGGTCGTCCATCGTCTGGGCCTCCACGCTCTTCGTGATGACCGGCTCCGAGATGTGTTCGATCGACTCGAAGGGCGTCATCTCGACGCTCGAGACGGTCGAACCGGCGATCGCGTCGCGCAGGCCGGTAACGGCTGCGATGTTCCCGGCAGGGACGTGGTCGACTTCCTCGCGTTCGCCACCCATGTAGATACCGACGCTCTGGACGCGGTTCTTGCCCGCAGTGCCCGAGACGTACAGCTCCTGGCCCTTCTCGAGGGAGCCCGAGAAGACACGACCGGAGGCGACTTCGCCAGCGTGTGGGTCCATCGCGATGTCGGTGACCATGAAGACGACATTGCCGTCCTCGTCGACGAGACGCATCTCTTCGGCAAGGTCGCTCTCGGCGTCACCACGCCAGATGCGTGGGATACGGCGGGGCTGAGCGTCGACAGGGTTCGGGAAGTGCTCACAGACCATGTCGAGGACGACGTCCGACAGGGGCGTCCGCTCGTGGAGTTCCTGGCGCTTGTCGGCGCGCTCGAGTTCCATGATCTCGCCGAAGTCCATGCCGGTACGCTGCATCGACGGCATCGAGACACCCCACTTGTACAGTGCGGAGCCGAAACCGACGGTGCCGTCTTCGACGGAGACGGTCCAGTCTTCGATATCGTCCATTTCCTCGGTCATCCCGCGGATGAGTTCGTTGACGTCCTGGATGACGGCGAGGAGTCGCTTTTGCATCTCTTCGGGTCCTTCCTGGAGTTCGGAGATGAGGCGGTCGACCTTGTTGATGAACAGGGTCGGCTTGACACCCTCGCGGAGTGCCTGTCGCAGGACCGTCTCGGTCTGGGGCATTGCCCCTTCGACGGCGTCGACGACGACGAGTGCACCGTCTACAGCACGCATCGCACGCGTGACGTCGCCACCGAAGTCGACGTGGCCCGGCGTGTCGATGAGGTTGATGAGGTGGTTGGTCCCCTCGTACTCGTGGGTCATCGAAACGTTTGCCGCGTCGATAGTGATCCCACGTTCCTGTTCGTCTTCTTCCGTGTCCATCGCGAGCTGTTCGCCGGCAGTCTCGTCGGAGATCATACCGGCACCAGCCAGCAGGTTGTCAGAAAGCGTCGTTTTCCCGTGATCGACGTGAGCGGCGATGGCGATGTTCCGGATGTTCTCCGGTTCGTCCATCAGCCGTTCACACTCTTGGACGATCTTTTTGCGTCGGCCCATATACACCCTGTTACCGCCAGCGGGGTCAAAAGGGTAGTGTTTCGTCGCCGCCGAAATCCGTCGTATTTCACGGTTCGAACGCCGGAATGTCCAATTTGCGTGAGTGAATACCACGCAGTTTGCTCAGCGGGCCCAGTTGATATCGTAGCCACTGATCGTCACTGCACACCTGACCGCACGATCACTGTGTCACTCGTTTCAGTTGGGACTCTAGTGCCAGAGTTGAATGTCACATCATCGCCGGTCGTTCATTCACGATGTAAATTCAGTTCACGAGGAAAGTAGATCGTGCCATAATGGGAGACTGAAGCAGGACGCGTTCGGTGGGCAGGGAGTGGCCTGGATGAAAACTTGACAGATAATATTCGTATTCTCCGGTTCACAACGTGACGCCAGCCGTTACTGTAATAGCGCTGGACGCCTTGGTACGTACAACCATGGATGTACGTGTCCAGGGACCTGGTCCGGTTTCTCCGTTCCTCAGCGCCCGAGATATCTTCGAGACCGAACACGACCTCTCGCTGCCAGTCTCCGTCCACCTCCGGGACGACCCCGACGAACGGACCTGGGCTGCCCACTACGACGACCACCACGTGCTCAACATCTCGCGACAGGCCGCCTCGTCGGCGATGGCTCGCGAACTCGCCCTCCACGAATTCGCCCACATGGCCCGCCACGAACAGCGCCATCCCTCCCACACCCAGTCGACCGAAGAAGTGCTCTACCTCGCACTGGCCGGCAGGCGCGTCGAGCGGCGCAAGCTCTCACACTGTTACCAGATCGCAAACCACATGAAAGATATCTACGCCGACGACATCACACTCTCGGTCAGCCCCGGTGAAAAACTGCTCTCCTTTCTCGAGGCGAGTCTCGCCGCCGCAGTCATCGACCGCCCCGAGACGCCGCCACGACCCGGCCTCGAGCGGCTCTCTGCGAGCGCCGATCCCGAAATTACCGCCGTCAACGCAGCTTTCGCACTGGCACTCGCGGAACGACACGACCTCGTCGACACCGAGCACCGGCTGTACGATCTCGCGCATGCGGCCGCGATGGACGCACCAGGGGTTGCGTTCGAGGAGTTCAACCACCGCTTCCGAGAACTCGCACGTGAGCCCGATACGAGCACGTACCGGCAAGTGCTCGTCGACGCGACGCGATCGTACGTCGGCGGCGAGGGCCTTGCCGCGGACTGACCGATCAAGGGAATCGGCGTCTCCGTAGAGCAGCAGCCCACAATCGGACTCAGACGGCAACTACAGTCGGCCCAAACACTTATTGTTTGATACAATCACCAGTGGAACATACTAGGAATGATTTCGGGAACGGACTGCGCGGGGACGAACGGGGACGGCTTCTCCGACGAGTTAACACGACTGAAACGCCAAGGGGCAAGCGTTCTCGTCGTCGGCTCCGTTCGACCGGCACACCGTCAGGACACCTGTCAGCGACTGCTTGGCTGTCCGACAGACCGTGTCCGACGGCGCGTCCTCGTTTCGACAACCGAAGGTCCCCACCCCGTGTCACATCACGTCGATGCAACCGGTCCCGAAACGCTTTCTGTCATTAGCTACGATGCTCGGGCCCGCAGTGCCACAGCGACGACCCCATCCACCTCGCCGTCGATCGAACCGTCGACCACCGACGTCGACACCCTCTCCGAGCTGGGTATCGCCATCGCAAGTGCGATCGATACCTTCGAAGCCGATACGGACAGCCTCGAGCCAGCCGAACTCAGAGTCGGTATCGACTCACTGCTCCCGCTGCTCGAGGAGTACGGCCAGCAACACGTGTTCAAGTTTCTCCATTTGATCAACGGACGAACCCAAGACGCCACCGGAATGGTGCACTATCATCTCCCTGTCGAGCGAGACGCACGGATCGTCCCGACTCTCCCGCCGCTTTTCGACATCGTCGTCGAGTTGCGCGAACACGACAGCGAGTTCCAGGAACGATGGATTATCCACGATGGAACCGATAGCTCCGGATGGGTATCGGTGAGTCCGGAGTAACGCTGCCACGGGACACCACCCTGTTCGGACCGGTCTCGAGTGTCTAATTATATATTCATTCCGGCAGCTCCAAGGCCGTTTTAGTTCTTGTAAGAAAATCTATAGACTGGTGTCTAAGGAGAAGTCGAGAGATAGAAAGACGAGAATGCCGCCGAAACCGACTTGACGGATCGCGTTAGCGTGCAGCTGCCGCGACGCGCTCTTTTTCTTCTTTCTGACTAACCGCGTAGGTCTGGACGTCGTAGTTGGCCGCGCCAATGAGCTGGCTGGCGATAGCCTCTGCGACGGGCGTTGCCGTCTTGAACGAGTCGTTGTAGACGCCTTCGGCGAGGAACTTCAGTGCTTGGTCGACCCGACGCTGGGGGGCGACGTCGACGGCCTTCGGGACCGAAATCCCACCGTATTTGAGGCGGACGGTCTCCTCTCGCGGGGCCGCGTTCTCGACGGCCGTCACGAGCACCTGAATCGGGTTGTCCTCGGTGCGCTCGTGGATGAGCTCGAACGCATCACGGACGTAGTTGAGCGTCTGCTGTTTCTTGCCCGTGTTCTCCTCGGTCTGCATCAAGCGGTTGATGAAGCGCTCGACGATCGAGATTTCGGACTTCTTGAACTGTTTGCTGGCGTGGCGACCCGCGGTGTGCGCGACGGGCGAGACCGTGATGTAGCGCTCGGTCGAGGGGTCGGCGTACTCGATTTCGCCGATCTCCCACTCACCGAAGAGCTTCGCTGAAACGTCTGCGCCGCCGGCTGGCGCGTCCGGGTCCGGTTGGTCTTCTGCAGCCATGATTATCGCACCGGTTTTTCTGCGTTCCCGCGAACGAGTTCTTTCAGCGCGACGCCATTGACCTTGTCAACCTTGTAGTTGACACCGGAGAGGTCACCCATCGCACGGCCCTTCGCCCCACCGATACCGGCGATGGTGACTTCGTCGTGTTCGTCGATGAACGAGATTGCACCGTCACCGGGACAGAACGCAGTGACCTGCTTCCCGTTTTTGATCAGCTGCACTCGGACGCACTTTCGGATCGCCGAGTTTGGCTGCTTTGCCTCGATGCCGACCTTTTCGAGTACGATACCACGTGCCTGGGGCGCTCCCTCGAGGGGGTCGGACTTCTCGCGAAGTCCACGGGCGCGGCGCGCGTAGTCAGAGTCGGACCACCGCTGGTTCTGGCGGTCCTTCTTGAGCTTGCGCGCGGCATATTTGCCGTTTGCCATAGTACCCGTCGCTATCCGTCGAAGCCACTTAAGCGACCCGTTTCGAATCTACGAGACGGGTCGAGATCGCTTTAGATACATCGCTCGCCGAATCTGCGGGCGTTTCGACGGCTCGAGTTACGGACGGAGCGCGGGTTAGCGGCGTTCGGCGGACGAGAGGTTTCCGAACGTCGGGTGCTCGATCGACGCTCAGTTCCGTGCCACGAGCAGTTGCGGCAGCCAACCGACCGGGGGCGAACGAGCGGTTCGACCAGAAGTACCGCGCTGGATACGAACGGGTCGATCACTGTGTTGATTTGGCGGTTTCGTATGGAAAATTATACAATGGGATTAGTAGATATAAGTATTGGCTCGGTAGTTACGATCCAATGACAGACAGCGCCATTGCAGACGTCAGTAACGTATTGCTCGAGCTGATAAAAGCGAACGCTGGCGAGCGGAGTCCCATCGGTTCGCATCGGGTCGAAGTGGCCTCTCCCGCCGATGTCGACTCCCTCTCGAGCGTCGATATCACACTCTATCCGTATCGGATCGAAACGGACACCGCGATGGGATCGGGGAGCCGAACGATATCCGGGACGGCGCGACAGGATCGACCGCTAGTGCTTTCGATACGCTATCTCGTGACTGCATACGCCGTCGGCGACGGTGGTGAAAGCGACGATGAGGGGCGGACGAATCCTTTCAAACGCCAACAGCGTCTCGGTGCAGTCCTCCAACTGTTCCACGACAACAGTCGGATCGAGCCGACCGATGCTCCTGCCCTGCTCGGTCAGGAGCAACCGCTTTCGATTTCGATCGTCGACGAACCAGTCGAAGAGCTACTGTCGCTATGGTCGCAGTTTTCCGGCGTACCCCACCAACCGTCGGCGACGATCGAGGTGAGTCCGGTGGTAGTCCAGTCGCTGAACGAATCAGAATTCACGCGCGTCGAAGACCACGAGATGAGAGTCGACCGGCGCTCGAGCGAGTCTGACCGGGACGCAGAATGAGCGATGTCTGTATATCGAGCGACGAATAGCGACCAGAGATCGAACGAATCCCGACGCGTGCCTACAGCAACTGCACGTCGTCGATGTCGAAGTGGCGCTTCGCGAGGGTGCGGGCGGAGTCGATCGTCCGCCCGTTGGTTCCGATCGCGACCCCGCGATCGGATTCGGCGACTTCGACGTAGGCGACGGTGTCGTTGTTCTCGCTGATCGTGACGTTGTAGACGGCTGCCGGCGCGAGTGCGTTCGCGACGAACGTCTCGGGGTCGGCTGCGTCTTCGATCAGTCGAGCCTGCGCGTCGACGCGATCCTCGAACCGCTGGACAGTCCGCCCGTCAGGGCCGATCGCCTCGCCCATCTTGCCGCGTTCGACGACGATCAGGAGACTGTCACCGCCGTCGGTGACGAGACAGTCGCGTCCGGCGACACCGGTGACATCCTCGAAGGCGGCAAGATACTGGCGAGCGTCGTCGGCGAGGGTAACCCCCATCGATCAGTCGGCCTGACTGCTTCCGGACGTGGTCGACCCCATCCGAAGGTCGACGTCGCCGGTCCCGAGCTTGATCGGTTTGCCAACGATGACGTTCTCCGTGACACCGTCGAGATCGTCGATCTCGCCGTGGATTGCGGCGTTGAGAAGGTGGTTGACCGTCACCTCGAACGCCGCACGAGCAAGCACGGACTCCTTCGAACCCGAGATGCCGTGGCGACCGATCGACTCGATCTCGCCGCGGTTGGTCATGATGTCCGAGACGAGCATCAGGTGCCGGACGTTCACGTCGTCAAGCCCCTGCTCGGCTAGCGTGTTGTTCGTCTCCTCGATGATCGCTTCGCGGGCCGCCTCGATACCGAGGTTGCGACGGATCTCGTGAATGTTGTTACACGTCGTCCGTGAGGCGTCGACGCCTTCGATCTCTAAGACGTCGCCGAAGGCCGATCCCTCGGTGTAGAGGACGAACTCCTCGCCGTCTTCGAGTTCCTCACGGCGGATAACGACCCGGGAGATGTCCTCGATGCCCTTGAAGGTGATATCACGCAGCTCTTCGACGAGCTGGAGGAGGTCGCGGTAAGACGGCTCTTCGGGACCGAACTCGATCTGAGTGCCCTGCTGGACCGTCTTGACACCCAGCGAGTCCTCGATGATCTCGGCGACTTCCTCGGGCGTGATCATCCGCTCTTTCAGGGTGTCTTCGTTGAGCGAGATCTGGACGCGCATGTCCGCGACGTTCGTCGAGACGTCACCCAGCGCGAGGATTTTGGTGGCTTCGATCTTCCAGACGACCTCGTGGGCGCGTTCGCGTTCCGTGGCGTACTCGCCCTCGAGGTAGACAGTCATCATCGGCGTGTCCGGGGTCTTCCGGGCGTCGACAAGCTCGATGAGACGGGGCAGCCCCTGGGTCACGTCGATCTCTGCGACCCCCGCATAGTGGAACGTGTTCATCGTCAGCTGGGTCCCGGGTTCACCGATCGACTGTGCGCTGACGGTGCCGACGGGGTCGAGCGGGTCGACACGCGTGTCGAGATAGCGAGTCTCGACGGCCTTCGCGAGTTCGTCGGCGTCTTCGACCGTCGCGCCTTCGCGGGCCTCGAGCGTCTCGTAGACTTCGTCTTTGAGTCGCCGTGGCAGGTCGGTGTCCTCGACGACCGCGATCGTGTCGTCGGAGACGTCGTACTCGACGTTAGTCATCGGAGGTCACCTCCGTACCCTCGGCAAGGCGATCGTCTGCGTGTTCCGAGAGGTTCGTTGGCCGCGGTCGCGAGCCGAGGAACTCCTGTTTTTCGTCTTCGGACTCGAACTCGGAGTCGAGCACCTGGCTGGCGATGTTCTCGACGTCGATGTTGTTCTCGTCGCCGGAGGAGACCTTGACCGGAGAGGTTCCGTCCTCGCCGAACTCGAACTGGACGATCGTGTCCGAGGTGTCCCGGACCGTGCCGTCGTACTGCGTCTCGAGTTCGGAGAGCGCGTTGATCAACCGGCGCTGCAGGTAGCCGGACTTGGAGGTCCGGACTGCCGTGTCGACCAGCCCCTCGCGGCCACCCATCGCGTGGAAGAAGAACTCCCGCGGGGTCAGGCCGCTGGTGTAGGAGTTCTCGACGAAGCCGTGAGCCTCCGCCGAGAGGTCGTTGGGCTCGTAGTGGCTGAGGGTCCGGTCCTCGTAGCCGCGGTTGATCCGCTCGCCACGAACTGCCTGCTGGCCGACGGCGCCGGCCATCTGGGTCAGGTTGAGCATCGACCCACGCGCACCGGAGTTGGCCATGACGACGGCCGGGTTGTCGTCCTGGAAGTGCTCGTCGGCGATGTTCCCGGCGTTGTCACGCGCACGGGAGAGCGTCTGCATGATCTTCATCTCGAGGGTCTCGTCGATCGTCCGACCGGGGAGACTCTCGAGTTCGTTGCGCTCGTAGGCTTCGATCAGTTCCTCGACGCGATCGTTGGCGTCCTCGATGGTCTCGTCGATGCGTTCCTGGGCTTCCCCGGGAATCGTCTCGTCGTCGATCCCGATCGAGAACCCGAAGTGCATGATCGCACGCATCGCCAGCGTCGAGACCTCGTTGATGAAGATTCGTGCGCGAGTGTTGCCGTAGATCTTCGTGATCGTGTCGACGATCTCGCCGCCGAACTCGCCGACCTCGTCCTCTGCGATGGTCCCCTGGAGCAACTGGCCGTCTTCGATGACGACCTCGTCGCCGACAGTACCGGTAAACTCGAGGTTCAGGTCGTCGGGCAGCAGTTCGGAGAAGACGTCGTACCCGGTCCAGAACGGCTTGCCCTCGTCGTCGACGCCGCTGGGTTCGGGTAGTTCGTCGATCCGGGTCGCACGCAGCAGGTCGAGCGCCTGCGTCTCGTTGAACCGGGGATTGTCGTTCGTCAGGAGGTACATCCCACTGATGTGGTCCTGGATCGCCCCGATGATGTTCTCACCGAAGCGGGGACTCAGGATCTGCTCTTGTACGCGCATGAGGACGCGCGCTTCGGCGCGGGCCTCCTCGTTTTGCAGCGCGTGCATGTTCATCTCGTCGCCGTCGAAGTCGGCGTTATACGGCGGACAGACGACGGTGTTCAGCCGGAACGTCTTGTACGGCATGACCACGACCTCGTGGGCCATGATCGACATCCGGTGGAGCGACGGCTGGCGGTTGAAGATGACGATGTCGCCGTCGATGAGGTGGCGATTCACTTCCCAGCCAGCTTCGACTTTCTCGGCGAGTTGCTCGCAGTTCTTCTCGGTTACCTTCAGCCGGCGACCGTCCGGTCGACGGACGTAGTTCGCACCGGGGTGGCCCTCGGGACCGTTCGAGACGAACCGGCGGGCGTCCTCGAGGTTGCGCTCGGTGACGTTCATCGTCTGGGTCATCTCCTTGGCAACCCGATCTGGGACACCGACCTCGTTGAGCGAGAGGGTCGGGTCCGGCGAGATCACGGTACGCGCAGAGAAGTTCACACGCTTCCCGGACAGCGAGCCACGGAACCGACCTTCTTTGCCTTTCAGGCGCTGGGAGAGTGTCTTGAGCGGTCGCCCAGAGCGGTGTCGCGCCGGCGGCGTCCCCGAGATCTCGTTGTCCATAAACGTCGTGACGTGGTACTGCAGGAGTTCCCAGAGGTCCTCGATGATCAGCTGGGGCGCACCCGCCTCGCGGTTCTCCATGAACCGCTGGTTGATGCGGATGATGTCGACCAGCTTGTGGGTCAGGTCGTCCTCGGAGCGCTGGCCGTTGTCGAGCGTAATCGACGGGCGTGCGGTCACCGGCGGGACGGGAAGGACGGTGAGGATCATCCACTCCGGACGGGAGCGTTCGGGGTTGATGCCGAGTACCTCGATGTCCTCGTCCGGAATGTTCTCGAACCAGTCCCGGATGTCGCTTGGCATCAGCTTGTTCGTGTCCTCCTCGGTGAGGTCGATATCAAGGGCCTTCTCGATGGCCTTGCGCTGACTCTCACGCGGGCGGAACGACCCCGAGAGGATCTCGTTGACTCGAGTGAGCTCGATCTCGGTCTTCTCGGCGAGCTCGTCCGGCGTCGTTCGCTCGACGCCAGCCTCCTCGTCGCCCTGCATTGCGCCGGCGATGCGCTGGGAGTACTCGCTGGTCAGCACCTGCTGAACCTCGTAGTAGGTGGTCGGCTTCTCGTGGTCGATGTCGTACTGGATCTCGCCACAGAACGGACACCGATCCTTCTTGCGCGCCTGCCGAATCGCGGCTTTCGTCACGTCGTTGAGATCGCGGCTCAGCTTTCGGGACTCCTCGATCTGATCGCGGAACTCGTCGCGCTCGTCTTCGGTCAACAGCAGCCGGGAACACTCTCGACAGGTCCCCCGCAGGAGCCGCCGAATGAGCTTCGTAAAGCCGACGTGGATGACCGGCGCAGCCAGTTCGATGTGGCCGAAGTGGCCGTTACACGAACCCGAGTGCTTGCCGCAGGTCTTACACTCGAGGCCGGGGTCGATGACGCCGAGTCGTGGGTCCATCAGCCCCATGTCGATGGGGAACCCGTCGTCGTCGTAGGTGTCCGCCGTGATGATCTTCGTCGCGCTCATCTCCCGATACTCCTCGGGCTCCATGAGCCCGAAGGAGATCTGCCCGATGTCTTTGGGTGTCGTATCTTGCATGGTTTAGACGGCGTCCTCCAGTTCGAGTCGCGGTGCGATACCCAGCGCCTTCATCTCGTCTAAGAGGAGCTTGAACGCGTAGCTCATCTCGATCTCGTGGATATCGGTCTCCTCGTCGCAGTTCGGACAGTAGACACGCCGTTGTTCGACGTTTTCGACCGCGCTCATGCCACAGTTCGCACAGATGTGGATGAACTCGCGGTCGGACTCGTCGAGCAGTCGTTCTTTCAGCGTCATGGCGGCTCCGTGGCCGATGAACACGTCGCGTTCCATCTCCCCGATACGGAGGCCACCCTCGCGGGCACGACCCTCCGTGGGCTGGCGGGTCAGCACCTGCACCGGCCCGCGCGAGCGGGCGTGCAGCTTGTTCGAGACCATGTGGTAGAGCTTCTGGTAGAAAATGACGCCGACGAAGATCTCGGCCTCGATCTTCTCGCCAGTGACGCCGGAGTACATGGTCTCCTTGCCGGCAGAATCGAAGCCAGCGTCCTCGAGTCCGCCACGAAGCTCGTCTTTGTCCTCGCCGAGGAACGGCGTCCCGTCGACACGCCGGCCCTCCATTGCGCCGAGTTTGCCGCCGATCATCTCGAGAATGTGACCGACAGTCATCCGCGATGGTAGCGCGTGGGGGTTGACGACGAGGTCAGGCACCACGCCCTCCTCGGTGAACGGCATGTCCTCCTGTGGTGCGAGGTGGCCGACGACCCCCTTCTGGCCGTGTCGCGACGCGAACTTGTCCCCGAGTTCGGGGATCCGCTCGTCACGCACGGAAACCTTCGAGAGCTTCGAGCCGTCCTCGCCCTCCATGAGCGTGACGGTGTCGACGATGCCCGATTCGCCGGAGCGCATCGTGACGGAAGTCTCACGCCGTTTCTGAGGCGAGAGCCCGCCCATATCGTCGGGTTCCTCGAGGAATCGCGGCGGCGAGGTCTTCCCGAGCAGCACGGAGTTCTCGTCGACTTTCGTCTCGGGGTTGACGAGGCCGTCGTCGTCGAGGTGGTTGTAGGCTTCCTCGCCGCGGGCACCGCGGACGTCTTGGCTCGGAATCTCGAATCGGTCTTCCTGTCCACCAGGATAGCGCCGTTCCTCCCCCTCGTAGGTCCGGAAGAAGTGCGAGCGCGCGAGTGCGCGTTCAACACTGGCTTTGTTCATTACCAGCGCGTCCTCGATGTTGAACCCTTCGTAGCTCATCACGGCGACGACGAAGTTCTGTGCGGCCGGCCGTTCGTCGTAGCCGATCTGTTCGGTGGTCTGGGTCTTGACCATCGAGAGCTGCGGGTAGTGCAGCAGGTGCTGGCGCGTATCCGGTCGAATTCGGTAGTTCGCGCTCGGCAGTCCGAGCGACTGCTTGATCATCCCTGCCCCCATCGTAATACGCGGCGAGGCGTTGTGCTCGGGATAGGGGATCATCCCCGCACCGATCGAGAAGATCAGCGACGGGTCGATCTCGAGGTGGGTGTGTTTCTCGGTGAGGTCGTCCTCGTCGACGGCGACCAAGATGTCCTCTTCTTCCTCGGCGTCGATGAACTCGATGTAGCCGTGATCGACGAGATCCTCGAACTCGAGGTCACCGTCTTTGAGCGCCTCGATCTCCTGTTCGGAGATGCGGGGTTCACCGTCCTCGACGACCAACAGCGGTCGTCGTGCGCGACCGGCGTCGGCGTTGACGATCACTTCGCGGGTGCGATCTTTGACCGAGACGTTGACCATCTCGGACACGTCGCCGATGCGTCGCGCTTCGCGGATCTGTTCTGCGAGTTCGTGTGGATCGGGGTGGGTCCCCACCAGCGACCCGTTGACGTAGACTTTCGCCTCTCGTTGTTGGCTGCTCATGATTTAATCGTCCCCAGCTGCGGTCGTCCGTTCGATACCCTCGAGGCCGGGAATGCCCTCGACCCCCATCGATGCCAGCTCCCGCTTGAGCTCCTGTTCGTCCTCGACGTTCTGAGAGAGCTCCATGGACTGTGCGAAGTTCTTCACCAGCCCACAGTTCGGTCCCTCCGGCGTCTCGGAGGGACCAATGCGACCCCACTGGGTCGCGTGCAGGTCCCGTGCTTCGAAGTGGGGCTGGGAGCGCGACAGCGGGCTGCGCAGTCGGCGCAGGTGGCTGAGCACACCCATGAAGTCCGTTCGGTCCACGAGCTGCGAGACGCCCGAGCGACCGCCGACCCAGTTACCCGTCGCGATCGGGTGCTCGAGTCGCTCGGTCAGCACGTCCGATCGGACGACCGTGTTCACCGAGAGCTGTCGGTTACGCATGTTTGCGCGCTCGAGCTGGTATTTGACGTCCCGTGCCAGCTTGTTCAGCGCGGTTCGGAACAGGTCTTTCATGAGGTCGCCGGAGACCTTCAGACGCTTGTTCGCGTAGTGGTCCTTGTCGTCGGATTCGCGCCGCCCGAGTGCGAGTTCGAAACAGGCTTCGGCCATCCGACAGAGGTAGTGAGCCTTGTTGATCCGGACGTCTTCTTCCTCGACACCGTCCTCGTGGAGGTGCGGCAGGAGATACCGGTCGATGACGTAGTTCGCCCGCTTGAGCTGGTAGTTTTTGCCCTGCCCGGAGGCGACGCGTTTGCCCAGTGCCTCGATGGCCTCTTCCTCGGTCTGGACCTCCGCTTCCTCCAAGTTCTCGAGCATGTACTTGACGACCTCGGGGTCGTTCGAGACCTTGTGGACGATCTCCTCGTCCGATTCCAGCCCGAGGGCGCGCACGAGCGTGACGAAGTTGATCGAGCCCGAGACCGAAGGGAACGAGACCTCGAGCAAGCCGTCACGCGTCCGCTCACAGAGCACGAGCGCGCGGTAGCCACGGCGCTGTGAGAACGTCTTGGCGACCTGGATCTCGTCGCCGTACTTGGTGTCGTACTCGGCGAGGATCTTGTTGGGTGCGAGGTCCTCGCTGGTCATCAGTACCCGCTCGGAGCCGTTGACGATGAAGTAGCCGCCGGGGTCGGCGGGGTCCTCGCCGATCTCGATGAGTTCCTCGTCGGAGAAGCCGGCGATGTTACACTTCTCGGAGCCGACCATGATCGGCATCCGGCCGATCTTCGTCTCCGTCGAGTCGACGACCCGCTGGTCGCCCTCCTCGCCTTTGACGATGGACATCTCCATGAAGACCGGCGCGGAGTAGGTGATGTTTCGAAGGCGGGCCTCCTGTGGATAGAGCAGTTCCTCGGAGCCGTCGGCCTCGCGAACGCGCGGCGTGACGACGCGGACGTCGCCCAGTTCGACGTGGACCGGCTCCTCGCCTTCCTTGTCACCGATGTCCGTGTCGATCGTCGCCTTCTCGTCGACGACCTCCTGCATGCCCCGGTTGAGGAAGGCGTTAAACGAGCGATAGTGGTGTTCGGCGATCCGTTCCTTCGAGAAGTATTCGCGCGAGATCTCTCGACGTTCGTCGCGATCTAGTTCCATTGCCATTTATTCTACCACAAGTCGGTATACCACTGCCTGATCGGTTGTTCGTGAATCCCGAACGATCTTGATCACGTTGCCGACCTCGGCCTCGTCCGGAAGGGCAGGGTCGTTACGCTTGATCTTCGGTAAGTCTGTACGGTCGATGTTGTATTCGGAGAGCACCTCCTCGAGTGTGTCCTCCTCGAGGACGGTGTGCTCCGGAACCAGTTCGTGTTGGCTTACGTCTACCATGTGTGGGTGTGCGTGTCGGCTATCGGGAGAGAAGCGGCTGTCACGAGATACTACAGGCAAGTAGCGTCGGGAGGCATTTAACCGTTACTAAGTCGACCCACAAGCAAAGCTACCCGGCCGGGCGAGCCAGACCGGAACCGTCGATCACGTTCGAACGTAGCCGGTTCTCGGTTATATTCCTTGTGGGTCATGTGTGCTGATAACACAGTTGCAGTGAGAGGGAGCTCGAGACGGCGATCATGGCCCGGCTGGCCGTACCACACGGCGTTCGATTGAAAAGCCTTAATACTATCACCGGGAAAGAAAGCATTGCAAGCCCGGGTGGTGTAGTGGCCTATCATACAACCCTGTCACGGTTGTGACGCGGGTTCAAATCCCGCCTCGGGCGCTTCTTCGACTTCTAACTCCAGAGCACTTGGTTTCGTTCTCTCGTAATTAGCCGGGCTCGAATACTATTCGAATCGATAGTCGTTCGAGGGCCGCATGAAGTGAGCTCGTTTTCGAGCATGAGTCACGACCTATCACGTTTGTATCCGCTCACAAACAATTTCTAGTAGTCATTTTGACACAGGTATTCTCAGCATAGTTGAACAATGGTCGGCGATCGAACCCAAGGCTGGACGTGAATTTATGTTAACAGAGCAGAATAACGAGTCGAGAACACAACCCTTAATACTATCACCGGGAAAGAAAGCATTGCAAGCCCGGGTGGTGTAGTGGCCTATCATACAACCCTGTCACGGTTGTGACGCGGGTTCAAATCCCGCCTCGGGCGCTTCTTCGACTTCTAACTCCAGAGCACTTGATTTCGTTCCCTCGTAATCAGCTAGGCTCGAATACTATTCGAATTGGCAACTGATCGAGGTGCTGCACCTAGTGTGTTTCTCAATGGTTCAAAACTCGCCGGAGGCGCGTTCTATTGAGAAATCTTTGATACCGTGACACCCACCGATTGTTTTTATTCAAACAGGTGGACAAATACACTATGTGCAACTCGAAAGCGGTGGGAGATGAAACGGAAGCGAGAGCTATCTCTAAACTCATTAGCTGTGGCTACAGTGTCTCAATTCCGTTCGGAGACAACGATAAGTACGATCTCGTCGTCGACACGGGAGCCGACCTCTATCATATCCAGTGTAAGACTGGCTGGTCGAACAAAGCAGACACGTTTCGATTCAATACCCATTCGCAAACGACGAAAGATGGCGTTTACCATGAAGATACATATCAGGGTGCTATCGACGCCTTTCTCGTCTATTATCCCGAAAACGATCAGTTTTATTGGATCGACGCGGCTGACGCAACTGAACAGAAAATGGAACTCCGGTTCGAGTCCGAAATCGACCATCCATCGATCAGCTGGGCAGCAGCGTACCGGTTTGATGGCACGATCTCGTAATCTCATACAGCCGCCCAGCGGCACTAGACAGTTTGAATACCGGATTTCTAAATGCTAATTGTTTAGTTGCCGCTCAGGAATCCATCAGTACTCGAGAAGGTGGGTCACTAGATAAATGACGAAGCCGATTACCGTACTTGTCGTCGACAATGAACCCGGCTTTGCGGCGCTGGCCGGAGAGATGCTCGAGCGCGAGCGCGACTCGATCGTCGCACTCGAGGCGACGGATGGCACGGAGGCGCTATCGATGCTCGAGGGCCGCGGAGTCGACTGTATCGTCAGCGATTACGAACTGCCAGCGATGACCGGGCTCGAGTTGGTAGCGCGTGTTCGCGAGGACGATTCCGAACTCCCCTTTATTCTCTTTACGGGCCGAAGCTCAGCAGAGATCGCGAGCGAGGCGATCGCAGCGGGGGTGACCCAATATCTCCAGAAGGATTCCGGTCGGGAGCAGTACGCGCTGTTGGCAAACCAGATCTCCAACGCCGTTTCCCAGTATCGGACGGAAACGGAGCTTCGCGAAAGCGAGCGCCGCTACGAGCGAACACTGACGGCGTTGCACGAGACGACACGAGAGTTGATGCGCGCCGAAACCAAAGCCGAGATCTACCGGGTCGCGATCGAAACGGCTGGCGAGATCCTCGATGTGGCAGTCGCTGCGGCCTACACGTTCGAGCCGACGGCGGGGGCACTCGAACGCGTGGCATCGACGCGCCACTCGCCCGAGCTGGGTGAGCCAGCGTCGACGTTCGAGCGGGGGAAGGGACTGGTCTGGGAGGCGTTTTCGGAGGGCGAAAGCACCTACTACGAGGACGTGACGCGCGAGAACGTCGGCTCCGCGGGAACGGTAAGCCGGTGTGAGCTGATCGTCCCGCTTGGAACCCACGGCGTGGTGGTCGCAGGCTGTGAGGACGTCGACGGGTTCGACGAGACGATGACTGAACTGCTGTACATTCTGGCGGCCAACACCGAGGCTGCACTGGATCGGGCCGAGCGAGAGCAGTTACTGCGCGATCACGACCGGACGCTCACCCAGCAAAACGAGGAACTGACGCGACTCAATCACACGAACGAGATCGTCCGCGAGATCAACCACGGCGTCGCACAGGCGTCGACACGCGCGGAGATCGAGGGGACGGTGTGTGACCGCCTCGCCGAGACGGACCGGTATCGGTTCGCCTGGATCGCCGCGAGCGACGACGATCCGCCCGTCCCGTCGGCCTGGGCGGGGATCGACGCGGCCTACGTGGACCGGCTTCGCGACGACGGCGAGTGCGCGCCCGAGACCGAACTCGTCCGGGACGTCCTCGAGTCGGGTACCGTCCAGACGATGCGTGACGTCCTCGAAGACGACCGGTGGGCGATGCGGCGCAAGGAGGCGCTGACGTATGGCTTTCAGACGGTACTGGGTGTCCCACTCGTTGCAGACGATCGACGGTATGGCGTCTTGATGGTCCACGTTGCGGGCGCTGATGCGGTCGGTGAGCGCGAGCGTGAGGTGCTCGTCGAGCTCGGCGAGACGATCGGCCATGCGATCCAGTCGGTCGAGCGAACGCGGGCGATGGTAACTGACAGCCGTCTCGAGCTCGAGCTCGCCGTCGAGGGCTCACGACTGTTGCTCAATCGGCTCTCGACGCACGTCTCCGGAGCGGAACCGATCACACTCGAAGGCGTCATCGATCGCGGCGAGAACGGGATCGTCCTGTTCATCACTGCGCCAGCGACGGCGGAACTCGCGTCGCTGGAAACAGCGTGGGCGTCGATCGAAACGCTCTCGATCGTCTCGGAGAGTGACGACGAGACGCTGTTCGAGGTGACGATGGCTTCGACGCCGTTTCTCGACCTGTTGCGCAGCTACGACGTAGTGATCCGGATGGCAACGGCAGAAGACGGCACGTCGACGGTCGTTCTCGAGGTCCCCCAGCGAGTCGAGACGCGATCGCTAGTCGAGGCGATCCGCGAGGAATACCCCGAGACGGAACTGGTGGCCAAACGGGAGACGACGACCATGCAGTCGGCACGACGACTTGACACACACCTCGCGGAACGGCTCACCGACAAGCAGTTCGAAGCGCTGCAGGCGGCCCATTACAGCGGCTTCTTCGAGTGGCCCCGGGAGAGTACCGGCGAGGATCTCGCCGCGGCGCTTGACGTCTCGCCGCCGACGTACCACTATCACCTGCGCGCAGCCGAACGGAAGCTCGTCACGATGGTGTTCGACGGCGACTCTAATTGATTAGTGGCGTTTTCGAGAATATCCCAATAATTAGGAAGTAGTCTTAATCACTACCGGTTCCTATCCATAGATGGCGATCTGAGATAAACTGTCGCCACCCCCCAATCCCCCCATCCCCCTTTCGTCGAACGGAAGTCCGTCAGCGACGGGGTTGACCGTTCAGGCCGGCACTTGGAACTCTCGCGGAGCGATACAACCAGGTCTCGATCGACCGGTCTACGAATCGCAGCAGTGTTCATCAGAGAGGCGAGATTGAAACGGTGCCAGTGTCAACAATAGCGGACGGCATCGATAGACGGACCGGCTTGGTTGTGATACGAAGTGCAGTAGCTATCGTAGCCACTGACCGTCACTGCACACCTGACCGAACAAGGGGAGCGCGGGTCGGAGCGACGACGTGAGCGAGACCCGCGGACGGTGCGATCGGTGTGTCACTCGGTTCAGTTGTGACTATAATTGATTAGTGGCTAGTCTGGAAAGACAGTACATAATTAGAAAGTATAGTTAACCCATCCCGGTTCGTATCCATATCCGGCGATCAGAGACAGACTGTCGCTATCCCCTTTTCCACCCTCTTTTGACTCGCATCCGAGGTTCCATCGCTGTTCAGATCGGCCCGTCTGCCATGGTGGACGAGACGAATTGTCACTCGAACTCGATGAAAACGGCGCGTGAGGAAGGTGACCCGCCACCCTGATCAGGCACCAGACACCTGCTATCGGGGTCGGCGTCGCCGTGACTGCGGCCTGAGCGTCTCGTCCCACTCGATCCAGTCCTGCTCCCAGCCGCGACGTGATTCGGCGCGTCGCTGCGCTCGTTCACGGTCTTCGCGGGCCATCCGGTTTCGCTCGACGGCCCCCGACTGCTCACCCTCGACGAGCAGCGGATCGAAAATAATAGGGTCGAGTTGCTCGAGGTCACCATCGGTCGAGACGACCGTAAGTCGCTGTCGCTGGGTCCCACGCGGGAAGACCAGTCGTCCGCCGTCGGCAAGCTGTTCGAGGAGTGCGCGAGGAGGGTCGACGACAGCCGCCTCGAGGAGAATCCGATCGAACGGCGCGTACTCGGGGAGCCCGTTCGCGCCGTCGCGACAGTCGACAAGGACGCCGTCGTAACCGGCTTCCGAAAGGTTTCGGCGCGCTTCGACGACCAGTGGGCGCGAGATGTCGACGGCGTGAACGTTGGTCTCGCCGACGATTTCGGCTGCGACAGCGGCCGTATAGCCGACGCCGACGCCGACGATCAGCACCGACTCGTCGTCCTCGAGTGCCAGCGCCTGAAGCAATCGAGCAGCCGTGCTGGGGGCGAGAATGCGGGTCCCAAGCGCGTCGTGCTCGCGGTCCGCGTAGGCCGTCCGTTCGTCATCGAGAAACGCGTGGCGAGGCACGTCACGCATCGCGACGGCGACGGTGTCGTCCGTGAGGACGTTCTTGGGCGCGGCCTCGAGGCCGTCGACCATGTCCTCCCGCAGTACCGCGAGGTCCATATACCAGCTATCGTACCGTCGATAATCAATGGCGCGCTTGCGGGAGCGAGAGCCGTTCGGATCTGGACCGAGCCGACGGACCGCCGGAAAAACGGAGTGACGAGAGACGGAGTCAGGACGGGCAGAGTGCTGGCTGCCTTACCAGGCCGACCAGGCGCTGCTCTGCTCGTCGTAGGCGTAGACGCGTTTGATGTCCTTCGCGAAGGCAGTATCGCCCGGCTCCTCGAAGCGGTCGCGCCGGTAGCCCGACGCGTCGTCACGGACGACGAAGGCGTCGATCTCGAACTCGTCGTCGCCGAAGCTCTCGACGTCGCCGACCTCGAACTCGTAATCACCAGGGACGTGGACCGTGATACTGTGGCTGTCGTCGCGCGAGCCGTCCTGTGGGTGGACGGTGACGTTGACCGCCACGTTGTCGACCTCGCGCGTCCAGACGGTCTCGATCTCGTCGGCGGGTGACTCCTCGACGCGCTTCTGGCCGTCGAGTTCGACACTCGTGACCCGAACCGTCGAGAGCACTTCCTCGGTCTCGAGAATGAACTCGTCGCCGACTTCGACGGTCTCGTCTTCGGGGGCGGTGACGTTCGCCGTGAACGACTCGCCACCCTGGGAGACGACCACGTCGAGGGTGACCTCGCGTTCGGTGTCGGGCTGGATCTTGTGGACGTGACTACACTCGCTACAGCGAACGGTCAGGGTACCGCCGCCCGTCGTGAGTACCTCGTGGACCGTCTCGAGGTCCGGCGAGCAGGAAGGACAGGGGGTCGGAACCCGATCCGGTATATCGCTCATAGCCCGTCTTAGAGGCTACGCACCTAAAAGGCGATTGAAGCCGTCGTCGTCGCCGTGTCACTAGTTGTCCTGAATTGTGTCGATGACCATCGCAGCGGCCACGACGGGCTCTTTCGGGATGGGATGGCGTTTCCGATGGTGATCTCGTAGCGGTCCCGCACCGAGAGGGGCTTCCTCAATGGTCCCGACGTGAGCCCGTTGCCTGCGATCAGTCAGTTTCGGCGAACCCGCGAACGGATCGCGGTTCGCCGGGAACTCGTGACAGCAAACCGTCTCAGGCGTCATCCGCGACCGGCAGGTCGACGGGCTCGCCGTCGGCGAGGACGGTCGGCTCGCGAATGATGCCATCGAGGTGGATCGGCGCGTCCGTCTCGCCACCGATGCCTGCGTCGTCGCCGATCGCGATATGGATCGTGCCGCCAGCTTTCTCGTCTAGGAGGACCGAGCCGACCAGCTCCGTGACGGCGACGTTGGTCCCGATGCCCAGTTCCGCGAGGTTGTAGGCGGCGTCGCCGACCTCGTCTGCCGCGTTCGCGACCGTCTCGCGGATCTCGTCGTCCGAGATGTGGGTGACGAGGCCGTCCTCGACCTCGAAGGTGAGCCGGTGGCCCGCCTCGAGCAACCCGTGTGGTCGCATCGTTCCGTCGACAACGAACGTCCCGTCCGCCGTTTCGGGGCTGATGAACACCTCGCCGGCTGGCAGGTTCGACATCGTGCCGGGGTCGTGGACGATGCCGGTGTCGGCGAGCCACTCGCGGTCGCCGACGCCGAACGTAATGTCGGTGCCGGCGTCGGTCGTGACCCTGATTTCCTCGGCCTCGGCGACCTGCTCGCGGACCGCCTCGCAGTGAGTCGCGATCGACTCGTAGTCGGCGTCGAGCCCGGTCGTGAAGACATCCTCGGTGATGCCAGGGAGCGTCGCGACGCGTGCGCCGGCCTCGTTGGCGTCGGTCCGGGCGCGGGTGTGGCTCAAGCTCTTTGTCGTCGGCGCGAGCACGACGTCAGCGCCGGCCATGGCCGCCGCCACCGGTTCGGGCGGTTCGCTGCCGTGGGTCTCGCCCGGCGGATAGCGGACGATCACGGCGTCGTCGGTGATCTCGCGTGCGACCTCGTAGAGTGCCTCCCCGATCGGAACCCGTTCGTCGTCGGTGACGATCGCACACGACTCACCCGCCTCGAGACCCAGACACTGGCGGACGGCGGTCTCCGCCGCGGTTCGAAGTGCTGTCATACGGGAGTGTGTGGCGAGCGGGCCGATAGGTCTTGCCCTCATGCGGTCTGCTGTCCCGATGTCCCGGGAGGGCCACAGAGCGCTCGCGGCGTCTCGAGCAGTGTGAACAGCTACCGAGATCGGCCTCGAGAGCGATCGAGAACTCCGATTCGAGTAAGAATCGACCGCGAGTCCTCGAAACGATTATCCCGTTCGGTGGTCCACTCCCGGGTATATGCTACAGGTCGCGATCAACGGCTACGGTACGATCGGCAAACGCGTCGCGGACGCCGTCCGCGAGCAACCCGACATGGAGGTACTCGGCGTCGCGAAGACGCGTCCGAACTTCGAGGCCGAGACAGCGATCGACAAGGGATTCGCGCTCTACGCGGCCGTCGAGGAGCGCGAACACCTGTTCGACGAAGCCGGCCTCGAGATCGCAGGCTCGGTCGACGAACTCGTCGACGAAGCCGACGTCGTCGTCGACGCCACACCGTCTGGGATCGGCGCTCAGAACAAGGGGCTGTACGAGGAGTACGACACGCCGGCACTCTACCAGGGCGGCGAGGACGCGGATCTCGTCGACGTGAGTTTCAACGCGCGCTCGAACTTCGCCGAGGCCGCCGACGCCGATCACGTCCGCGTCGTCTCCTGTAACACGACCGGCCTCTCGCGGGTCATCGCGCCGCTGCGGGAAGCCTACGGCGTCGAGAAGGTCCGCGCGACGCTGGTCCGGCGTGGCGGCGATCCCGGCCAGACCGACCGCGGCCCGATCAACGACATCCTGCCAAACCCGGTCACGATCCCCTCCCACCACGGCCCCGACGTCGAGACCATCTTCGACGACCTCGACATCGACACGCTCGGGATGAAAGTGCCCGCGACGCTGATGCACATGCACAGCTTGAACGTCACACTCAAGGAGGAGGTCGACGCCGCCGAGGTCCGCGAACTGTTCGCCGACGAGTCGCGACTGTTCCTCATCCCCGAGCGGATGGACATCGACGGCAGCGGGAAACTCAAAGAGTACGCCCTCGACGCGGGCCGGCCCCGTGGCGACCTCTGGGAGAACTGTATCTGGGAGGAATCGATCTCGACGGTCGGCACGGACCTCTATCTCTTCCAGGGCATCCACCAGGAAAGCGACGTCGTCCCCGAGAACATCGACGCCATCCGTGCGGTCGCCGGCAGCGCCGACGCCGAAGAGAGCATCGAGACGACGAACGAGTCGCTCGGCATCGGACTATAGACGCCGATCGCTCTCGAATCGACGAACTGAGTTATAGTAGCGACAGAAAGTTTTTGCCATCCGATACCCTAGGCACCCCCATGCGCCGAGACGACCGCGACGAACCCTTCGACGACCTGTTTCGCGAGATCGAGCGAATGATGAACGAAATGATGAACAGCGCAAACGCCAACATGAACGTCGACTCCTCGAGTAACGTCGACAACGGCTTCGGGATGGACACCCACGTCGACATCCACGAGACCGACGAGGAGATCCGCGTCGTCGCCGACCTCCCCGGCGTCGAGAAGGACAACATCGACCTCGAGTGTGACGGCAAGACCCTGACCATCTCCGCTGAAAGCGAGCACCGCCAGTACGACGAACGCGTCTCCCTGCCGACTCGCGTCAACGAACACACCGCCGCCGCGACTTACAACAACGGCGTCCTCGAGGTCGTCTTCGATCGCGCGGAGAACTCCTCGGATATCAGCCTCGAGTAATCGGGCCGTCGCGGTCGAGAACGGTTTTTGCGTTGTAACACGGGACTCGAAAACAGCGCCGTCGGATCGACGGAAGCGGCTATCGCTGTGAGAATCGGATCACGCCACGAATTTTGCACTCGCCCAGCCGAAGGTCATACCGACCAGTGCAGCGCCGCCGAGCAACAGCACGGCGTTTGCCACCCCGTTTGCCACGAGTATCGGTATTCGTCCGATGGCAACTGTCGCCAGCGTCATCCCGATGAGACCGACGATTCCCCCAACTGCCGCAACGGTCGGTGGATCGACCGACGCCGCCGAGTCGGCCCCTGCCGTCTCCGTCGAGGTCGGCGATGATACTGAATCCGCGTCTGCTGGGGCTGAACGTCCGTCCGACGTCGTAGACTCCGCGTTCGCGGAGTCGGCCTCCGTCTCGTTCCCCGAGACCGATGTCTCGGCGTCGTCTGCAGTCGAATCGGCGGGCGACTCGGGGTTGGGGTCGGAGCCTGTCGGCACGTCGTCGCCGTCCGTTTCGTCGCCCGTATCGGGAGCTGGCTCGACCTCGAGTGTCGGTTCCGTCAGTTCCGAGACTGCGACGTCCGTCACAGTTGCAGGCCGGTCCGCCAGCCACTCCCGTCCCTCCTCGACGTCGTCGGTGATCAGGCGATCGATGTCGTCTTCGACCTGCTCCATGACGCTGTCGACGGCCATCTTTGCGATGACCGACTCGGGATAGACGATCACGAGAGCGTCGAGACCTGCGTCGTCCGCCTGACTTGCCCACTCAGTGATCGACCACAGTTTGTCCTCGTCGTTGATTGGTCCCTGATCGCGCGCATCGGCGTACATTTTGTTGGCACCGGTCGCCTCGAGCAACTCGATACAGAGACGCATGTGTGCCCGGAAGCTCTCGCTGGTCGCGAATCCATGCCATCTGAGCAAGACAGCATCGAGTTCGTCGTCCCATCCGACAGTTCCGACATCCGTTCGACGATAAATATTCTCTTGAACGAGAGTCATAACAGCTGATAAATATCCATCGCAAATATATCTATTCAAAGTAACCGAAAGTAACAATAGAAAACTAGCAGACTGCAAGCGGACAGATTATGTAGATATTTATATATTAATTATATAACAACGGAAGATTGATAGTAAAGGTATTTGAGATAGTGAATATGGAGACTGTACTCGAAGGCGAGACCGCGGTGGTCACGGGCGCTGCAAGTGGGATCGGTCGCGCAATCGCAACGACGTTTGCAACAGCAGGAGCGGATGTCGTCGTTGCAGACCTCCGCGAAGAGCCACGCCAAGGCGGCGTCCCGACCCACGAACGGATCAACGAGGAGACCGACGCCAACGCAGTCTACGTCGAATGCGATGTCACCGACCAAGCCGCGCTCGAGGCGGCGATCGACGCCGCAGACGAGTTCGGGGGCCTCAGCGTGATGGTGAACAACGCGGGCGTGTTCGGCCCGATGGGGTCGATCACGGAGATTTCCGTCGAAGACTACCGCGACCTGATGGCGATCAACCTCGATAGCGTCTTCGTCGGCTCGAAACTCGCCGCCGAGTCACTCATTGAGCAGGGAGAAGGCGGTGCGATCGTGAACATCTCGAGTCTCGCCGGGATTCAGGGATACGGCGAAATCGCCCCCTACTGTACGGCGAAAGCCGGAGTTCGGAACCTCACCTACTCGCTAGCAGAAGACCTCGGTCCACACGGTATTCGGGTCAACGCAATCCACCCCGGCGAGGTCGAGACGGCGCTGACGACCGAAGACTTCCCGATCGTCGGCACCGAGCAAGAGGAAATGCTCAAACAGATGATCCCCCTGCAAAAGCTCGCACAGCCGGCGGACGTCGCCAACGCGGCACTGTTCCTCGCAAGCGATCTGGCTGGCCACATCACCGCCGAATCGCTGCTCGTCGACGGTGGTACGCGAAACACCAGCTAATCTCTCACTCGCATCGAGCGCGTATCGCTGTCGCCAACCGGTCGTAGAAGTCGGGTTCGTACTTGGTTGCTGTGTCGATCGTCGGTCTGGCGTTCGTCTCGTTGACCACCAGTCGATCGTCCGTCTCGAGCAGATCCACGCCCAGAAACGGGATCTCGAGCTCGGTGGCGACCGATTCGGCGAGCGCACGCCAGGACTCGGGAAGATCGACATCCGTGGCCTCTGCGCCGCGGTGGACGTTGTGTTTCCACTGGCCCTCACTGACCGCGCCGTCGGGCAACCGGCGTTCGACAGCGCCGACGTACTCGCCCTCGAGAACCATCACGCGGTAGTCGGTCGCCGCGGGCAGATACTCCTGGACCAGAAACGATCGGTCGCCGGTCGCCCGGTAGTCATGAACCAGCGAGAGGTAGTCACAGATCCCGAGGAAAGAATCGAGATCGTGGGCCTTCGCGACGCCGACGCCACGGGTCGTTGAGTTCGGCTTGACCACCACCGGCGGCTCGAAGCGCTCGAAGACCTCGATCAGGTCGGCCTCCGAGACGTCGTTCGAGACGTAGACGGAGTCGGGAACCGGGAGCTCGGCTCGATCGAGCCGCGCGAGTACCTCGGCTTTGTTCCGCGAGGTCAACACGGTCTCGTGATCGTTGAGCCACGGGATCTCGAGCAGCGCGTCAGCAACCCCGCCTTCCATGAGCCGACCGGGGTAAACGAAGCCGACGTCGTAGTCGTCGGGCTCCCATGGCGGGTCGCCGAGTGCGATCGTACGCTCGCGTACGGGCACGTGATGAACCTGTATATTACGCTCGGCAAGCGGCTCTTGCATCCGCTGGAACGTCGCTTGGTCGTTGGCGACCGCGAGATCGATCATACGCGGTAGTCGGGAGTAGATCGGCAAAAAGGTGCTCGAGACGGGAATTCCAACGAGCGTCAGTGGCCGGGAGCGGGCTCCGAGTATCGAGAGGAGTCCGCGACTCGGGGGAGGGCAGGCACTTACAGCGTCACGACCGCGAGCGACCGGAGGGAGCGAGCGGGCCGACGACTGATGTGAACGAGCGACTATCGGGAGCGAGTGAACGGAGGGAGGAGTGCTTTTAATCGAATCTGAGCGGGATCAAAGATCCCGCGAGGTCCAAAAGAGCGCGAGCGCTCTTTTGAAGATTTTGCTCTGCGGGCGCGGCGTCGCCGCGCCCGCAGAGCAAAACTTCGTTCTACGCAATCAACTGCTCTTCGCCCTTCTCGACGACGACACGGCACGGCGGCGAGATCTTGTTGTAGGCACGGCGGAGCGCGTCCTTGGCGAAGTCGGCATCGTCGACGTCACACCAGATCGTGAAGATGCGCTCGCCGGCGTCAATACGCGCGGCGGTGCCGACGATCTTCCCGAAGGCCTGGCGCATCCCGTCGGAAACACGGTCTGCACCCGCACCGGTTGCCTGCTTGTTCTCCCGAATGACGTGGTGGGGGAACTTCCGCAGGATCATCTTGTACTTGTTCTCGCCGGCGTTTTTCAGCATGTGGCGGTTGGCCGACAGACGCGACGCCTCGAGCGATCCGTGGCGGATCTGGACCTCTTCTTCGGTGATGAGGCTGATTTGGACGGGGTAGTCTTCGGGGTCTGCCGAGGTGTCGCCCATCTTGTGCTGTGCGATCTTCGAGCCCGGGATACCAGTGATGTATTCGCGGCGCGTGTAGGCCGGCTTACTGATCTCCCGGTACATGGAGGCAGGCTTGTCTGACATGGTTGTGGTTACTTGTGAGAACGGAAGCCCACCGCGCGGATAAAGGCTTCGAAGCGCCGCGTCGACCGTTCCGGGGACTGTCCGCGCGTGCGGTCCGCTGTCACGTCCTGAATGCCAGCGACCGCCCTGCGGGCCCACCGGTCACTCGGTACAGCAGACCGGATGACAGTCAGTGTATACACCTGATCACACTCGAGACGCTGCTACCAGCGGTGACAGCCGTTGCGACGCGCTCGAGTCTGTACTGACTGGTAGCCGAAATCCTGCTAACTGCACCGATTTACACACCGAGTTCAACTAGTTGGTCCGGCGGGTCGCGTCGATCGCGACGTAGGTGGCGTCAGTCTGTTCGACGAGCCCCTGACTCGCAAGCGAGTTGAGGACGCTCAGGATCGCCAGTTTCGGGAGCTCCAGCGACTGATGGAGATCGGTCGCGGTCGCGCCCTCGGCTGCCTCGAGGTAGAAGTAGACGAGTTTCGCCTGCGCGGAGTCGAGTTCGGACGGAAGGCCAGCCGGGTGAGCGGTGTCGTGGGTCAGTTCCATCATCGTACCAACACAAACCACGAACTGGTGTATAAATCTATGGGGTAGAAAGTATATAGTGGCTAGTCCATATTATGGTGGTTATATTTGTCAAAGGTGAGTGGTCACAAGTGTCATGATCAGTACCACAACGCGTAGCGGTTCGATCTAGCTCGAGCGAGCCCTGCTCGCACGAGCACCTGAATGCGCTGTTCGACGGCGTGTTTAAGGGTTCGCCGCCGCAAAGAGACTGTATGAGAAGCTTCCAGATCGGGACCTTATTTGGTATTCCGATCAAGCTAGATCTGACGTTCCTGCTGGTGCTCCCGCTGTTTGCGTATCTCATCGGGTCACAGATCGAGGAAGTCGCGGGACTGCTCAACGACGGGCTCACAGCGGGAATCGATATCGGGGCGATTAGCGCCGGCCTGATGCCGTGGGCCCTCGGGTTGGCTGCAGCGATCGGCCTGTTCATCGGCGTCGTCCTCCACGAGCTCGGACACTCGTTGACCGCTCGACGGTTCGGGTTTCCGATCGACTCGATCACGCTCTGGCTGTTTGGGGGCATCGCCGCCTTCTCGGAGATGCCCGAGAACTGGCGACAGGAACTCACCATCGCCGTCGCCGGGCCGATCGTCAGTGTCCTGCTCGGCATCGGCTCCTACATGCTCTTTTCGGTGATCCCCGCGAGCATCAGCGGTGCGCGATTCGTCTTTGGATATCTGGCTATCCTCAACGTCGCACTCGCAATCTTCAACATGCTGCCCGCATTCCCGATGGACGGCGGGCGGGTCCTCCGGGCGCTGCTGGCTCGAAATCAACCATACGCGCGGGCGACACAGCAAGCCGCCAGCATCGGCAAACTGTTCGCCGTCGTCATGGGGCTGTTCGGCCTCTTCTCGCTCAACATCATCCTCATCGGCGTCGCCTTCTTCGTGTTCATCGCCGCCTCGAGCGAGGCCCAGCAGGTGACGATGAAAGCTGCCTTTCAGGATATTACCGTCAGCGACATCATGACGCCGGTGAGTGATCTCCACACCGTCGACCCCGAGACGACGATCACGGAGTTGATCCAGCGGATGTTTACCGAGCGTCATACGGGATATCCAGTCGTCGAGAACGACGCGGTCGACGGCGAGCGCCTCGTCGGCCTCGTGACGCTGAGCGACGCCCGTGCAGTCGAGCCGGTCGAGCGCGATGCATACACCGTCGATGACGTGATGACGACGGACCTGGAGACGATCACGCCAGATTCGGACGCGATGACGGCAATCGAGCGGATGCAGAAACACGATATCGGTCGCCTGCTCGTCGTCGAAGACGACGATCTCGTTGGGTTGATCTCGCGAACCGACGTGATGACCGCCCTCAATATCGTCCAACAAAGCGGTGCGGCTGCCTTCTCCGGTCGACCGCGAACGGCGGGCTGAGACGGGCTACTGGAACCATTCTTGTATCGATCGCACGCGAGTTGCGTTCGACAGGCGACGTGGCAGGACACGATCACATAAATACGCACTGGTGACGGCTATCACGAGGGCCGGGAACACACCTGTTGCAGCGGAGGATGCTGCGAACAAACGGTTTAACCGTAGCCGGGGCTGACCCTGTATCGATGCCACCGGCCATCGAGACTGTCGATCTCGTCAAAGAATATGGTGAGCTACGCGCCCTCCAGGAACTGTCGCTGACCGTCGAGGAAGGCGAGTTCTTCGGCCTGCTCGGCCCCAACGGCGCGGGGAAAACGACCTTTATCAACACGCTAGTCGGGTTGGTTCGCAAAACCGGCGGCGAAGCGCGGGTCTTCGGCTACGACGTCGAGGACGACTACCAGCAGGCCCGGGATGCGATCGGGGTGGCCCCCCAGGAGTTCAACGTCGATCGCTTCTTCCCCATCAAGGAAGTGCTGATGCACAAGGCCGGCTACCACGGGATTCCCGAAGACGAGGCCGCCGACCGGGCCGACGAGGTGCTCAAACGCGTCGGGATCTACGACAAGCGCAACGAACGCTTCGACTGGCTCTCCGGCGGGATGAAACGCCGCCTGTTGCTCGCTCGAGCCCTCGTTACCGACCCCGACCTCCTGATCTTGGACGAACCGACTGCCGGCGTCGACGTCCAGTTGCGCCACGACCTCTGGGAACTCGTGACCGAACTCAACGAGGAGGGGACGACGATCCTCTTGACTACCCACTACATCGAGGAGGCCGAACGCCTCTGTGACCGCGTCGCGATTATGAACGAGGGGCGGAAAGTGACCGTCGCGACCCCGGACGAACTGAAAGGGCGCGGGACGGACACGGTCACCGTCGGCCTCGAGTCCACACCACAGACAGCACCCGAACTCGGGCCCTACGCACACGAGACGACGGTATCCGGGGATCGACTCGAGGTCCGCGTCGACGATGGCGGCTCGCTTGCCCCGCGATTGCTCAACGACCTCGAGGCACGAGGCTACGAGATCGCCGACCTCGAGATCACTCGGACCTCGCTCGAGGAGATCTTCGTCGACCTGACCGAGCGCGAGGACCGCTCCGTGACCCGTTCGACAGCCGAGAGCGCAAGCGGCGATGACGAACCCGAAACGAGCGAGACGGACACCCCGCCGAAGCGAGAACAGGAGGGGGTCGCCTGATGCTCTCGGTCGGCTTTCGTGCGCTGTTCCGGCACGAGATGCTCGAACGACCTCGAGAACGCCTCGTTCTCGATCCGTCACGGCCACTGGAACGGGTACATCCGGAAGCAGAACACTCGAGATTTCTTCACAGTGATCAAGCATGAGCGTTGCCAGTAGACAGCTAAAGTCGCTAATCCGACGCGAAGTACTTCGATTCGTTAGACGTCCGTACAACACGTTCCTCCCCCCACTGATAACAAACGTTCTCTATTTCTCCGTCTTTGGGGTGATCCTCGGAAGTAGAATCGGGACGATCAGTGATGTAACCTATATCCAGTTCGTTTTGCCCGGTCTGGTCGTACTGGGTGCCATATCGAATGCCTTCGAGAACGCGTCGTTCAGTATTTTCCACGGGAGGTGGAACGAGTACATCCACGAAGTCATAACATCACCGCTGTCGCACAGTTACACGGTTGCTGGATACGTGCTAGCGAGCGCACTTCGCGGCTTCATCATTGGTGGTCTGATAATCGGTGTTGGCTTTCTCTTTACGTCAATTCCGTTCGCTCACCCGCTCTACCTGATTAGCTTCGGTGTCGTAACTACGACACTCTTTGCCGGGCTTGGAGTTATCGGTGGACTGTTCGCAGAAGACTTTGACCACCTGACGGTCATGAACCAATTCCTTCTCCGACCACTGGTGTTCTTTGGAGGCGTTTTCTATTCATTAGACCAACTCAACGGGCTGGCCTACACCGCCTCACTGCTCAACCCGATGGTCTATATGGTCAATGGAGTCCGCTACGGAATGCTGGGGATGAGTGAGATAAACCCGAATACGTCTCTCGTCGTGCTTACAGCTGCGACCATCGTCGTTCTTTTCATCAATCTGTTACTATTCAAGCGAGGGGTTGGAATTACTGATTAGCAGAATCGTCTACTCTGCGAGCGTGATGCCCGCTGGTCTTCCTCGACGCGGTGTTTTACTCCCTCAAGACACTGCCGAGGAGTTGGCAGCAGGTCTCGTTGCTGAACCCGATGGTGTTGATGGTCGACAGCGTCCGATACGGCTTCCTCGGCTACTCGGATCTGGTGCAGGTCGCACCGGCCAGTTACGAGGGGATCGTCCCGCTGGTGTCGCTCGCTGCACTGACCGTGCTGACCGCGGTCGTCGTGGGAATCGACGTGTACCTGTTCAAGACCGGCTGCAGGCTGACGGACTGATAGTCTCGGGCACGGGCCCATGAGGGCCGGTCGCGTTACGAGTGCGATCGGTGTCTGCGGCGTGTCGGTCGATATCTGAAGACAGAATCGGAATGGAACGTAACCGTTTTGACTGCCATTGTGCCTGTGTCTCATATGGGCACAGATCAAGACGTCCTCGAGGAGTTGCTCGCCGGGAACCAGCGCCACGTTGCCGGCCTCGCCGACGACCACTTCGCCGACGTACAGGACGGCCAACAGCCTGACGTCGTCTCGATTTGCTGTTCGGACTCACGTGTGCCACAGGTCGACATGTGGGACGCCGACGAGCCCGGCACGGTCTTTACACCCAGTAACATCGGCAATCAGGTCTGGGACGAGGTCGACGGCGACCTGATTGTCAACGGCGGACTGCTGTACCCGATCGCACATGCCGACACCGAGGTCGCAGCTATCGTCGGCCACACCGGCTGCGGTGCCGTCACTGCCGCCTACAACGTGGCGACCGGTGGCGACATGCCCGGCCCGCAGGGCGTCGACAAGTGGGTCGACCTGCTCGTCCCGGTCGTCGAGGAGGCCATCGAAAGCGGTCAGGTCGACACCGACGCGGACGACGAGACGGTCATCAATCAGCTCGTTGAGTACAACGTCGACACGCAGGTCCAGTTCTTACGCGAGGCCGCGGACGTCCCCGACGACGTCGCCGTCTACGGCTTCGTCTACGACTTCCAGGGAATCTACGGCGACGACGGCGGTCGCACGTATCTCGTCAACTACGACGGCGAGACGGAGCCGGACACGATCGCCGAACAGATCCCCGACGAGTACGCCGACGCAGTTCGTCGGCTACTCGCATAGACAGCATAGCAAGTGGGGACGCCACACGCCGGCGTCTCCTCCGGACCGAGCGTCGGTACCGTTTTGCTGATCGCGTCGAAACGACATCACATGCGACAGTATCTCGAGTCAGATCTCGGCTTCTACTACGCCGTCGGGGCCTTCGTCATCGCAGTATTTGTACTCGGGATGGCAGCGGTTGCCATCATCGATCCCGACGGCGTCGGCACCGTCGAACTCGTCGGGCTCGCGGGCGGCTTCTTCGTGTTTATGCTGGTGTACTTCATCTCAGTCTCGGTCCAGCGACTCGAGGACGGCGAGAACGTCTGAGACGGACTCCTGTCAGTCAGTGCCGGTGAGACCGCGACCCGCACCGCGGGTGCACCGATACATCGGTACAGCAGACCTATGAGATGACCTGCGGTCGCAGTCCACCGGCGCACCCACACGGCGCTCGCGAACACTCCGGCACTACCTGACGGGAACCGTATGACAACAGCCCGTATGGAAAGTCGGAAATCGGCAAAAATCGACAGAGAGCGCCTGTAGCGACCGATTTATTAGTCTGATACGAGTCGGTGGGTTTATCCGTCCCCGAGCGTTCTATTTAGAAGCAATGGCGAAAGGAACCGTTGATTTCTTCAACGACACTGGCGGCTACGGATTCATCGAGACTGAGGACGCGGACGACGACGTTTTCTTCCACATGGAAGACATCGGCGGCCCGGACCTGGAAGAAGGACAGGAGCTCGAGTTCGACATCGAGCAGGCCCCTAAGGGCCCGCGCGCGACGAACGTCGAGCGCCTGTAAGGCGGAATTCGTACGGTATCGACTCTTGACTGCAGTATTTTACACCCCTGAGCGACAGCCCCGTCATCGATGACGACACACCACGAGAGCTTCTAGCGGTTAGTGTATCGACACGATACTAGATACGTCCAGCAACAGATCGTCTATGACGATTCTGACGACGCTGGGAGCCACCGAGTTCGCCATCCTGCTGTTCAACCTCGTCCTCGTCTGTGGAACCATCGGCGGGCAGTGGTATCTCCTCGCGAGGCTTCGACGGCTGATGTCGTAAAACGCGGCCAGCGACCGACCCGGACGATTTTGTGGCTCCGGTACCGACTCGGAGTATGACCGATCCAGTCCTGCGACGGAGCGACGAGATCGAATACGAACCGGTCGACGCCGCCGACGGTCTCGAGAAGGGCGTCCTGCTCAACGACGACCACGGCGCGCCGAACTTCGCGATCCGGCGGTTCGTCCTCGAAGCCGGCGGCGAAGTGCCGAAACACACCAACGAGGTCGAACACGAACAGTACGTCCTCGAGGGTGCGTATACGGTGGGCATCGGCGACAAAACCCACGAGGTCGAGGCCGGTGACTCGTTGCTCATTCCCGCGGGCACGGTCCACTGGTATCGCAACGACGGCGACGAGCCGGGAGCGTTCATCTGTGCGGTGCCCCACGGCGACGACCAGATCGAGTTGCTCGAGTAACCTGTCGTTCGGACGGCCACTCGCATCCTGCCGATCGCTGCCAACACGTCTGACAATCGCAACGACTAAACGTCTTTTAGGCACACCTAAAGACAATGGCAGAAGCGCAGTCGACCGACGGGAGAGTGTCCGTCCGGGAACGGGAGGGACGAGGCGGCTGGGTGACGTGGCGGCTCGTCCTCTTTTGTCTCGCGGGCATGGCCGTTACCGTCGTCGCCGGACTCGTCCAGGTGAGCTTCGGGGAGTATTCGATGACGATCAGCGAAGCTTGGCATGCAGTGTTCAACCCCAACGTGCTGTTCAACCTCTACGCCTGGTCGGCGTTCTTGTTCGGGACTGAACTCCCGGAGATGAGTACCGCGAGCATCGTCGTCTGGAACCTTCGGCTGCCGCGGGTGTTCGTCGGTATCATCGCCGGTGCGACGCTTGCGGTCTCGGGAGCGATCTTCCAGGCAGTGACACGAAACGAACTGGCGAGCCCGTTCGTGCTCGGCGTTAGCTCCGGCGCGGGGTTCGCCGTCCTGGCGACGCTGGTCGTCTTCAGCGGCCTCTCGCCGTTCCTGCCGCTGATCGCCGCGCTGGGTGGGACGGTCGCGTTCGTGGTCGTCTATACGATCGCCTGGAAGGGTGGGACGAGCCCCGTCCGGCTCGTGCTCGCGGGCGTGATCGTCAACATGGTCTTCCAGTCGCTCCAGCAGGGGCTGTTCTTCTTCGCGGACGATCTGGGCGTCGTCCAGACGGCGGTCGCCTGGCTCACCGGTTCGCTGACGGGCACCGGCTGGGACGAAGTCCGGATCGCGATCGTCCCGGCGATCATTTCGATCGCAATCGCCGTCGCCGGCGCACGGCAGTTGAACGTGCTCTTGCTGGGCGAACGCACCGCGCAGTCGCTCGGCATGCGCGTCGAGCGCGTCCGGTTTTTCCTCTCGGCGGTCGCAATCTTGGCCGCCAGCGTCGCCATCGCCGTCGCGGGCATCGTCAGCTTCTTCGGCCTCGTCGTCCCGCACATCGTTCGGAACACGGTCGGCGGCGACTACCGGCGGCTGATGGTCGGCTGTCTCTTCGCTGGCCCCGCACTGTTGGTCACCGCCGATGTCGGCGCACGGCTCGCGCTGAGCGGTACCCAGTTGCCCGTCGGCGTCGTAACCGGCCTGCTCGGCGGCCCGTACTTCCTCTATCTGATGCGCAAACAGCAGTCAATGGGTGAGTTATAATGGCACGCACACAGCAGGACACGACCCGAGAACAGGACCGGATCACCGACGGCGACGGCGTCGCCGTCGAGAGCGCACTGATCGGCGACGACCTCGAGCTCACGTATCCGACGATCGACGAGACGATCGTCGACTGTGCACGCATCGACATCCCCGAAGGAGCAGTGACCGCGCTTGTCGGGCCGAACGGCAGCGGAAAGAGTACGCTCCTGAAGGCGCTCTCGAACCATCTCGAGCCAGTCACCGGCAACATCGAAATTCACGGTGATCCCCTCGAGTCGTTCAGTCAGAAGGAACTGGCACGCGAGCTGGGCGTGCTCTCGCAGGAAAACGACTCGCTGGGCTCGATCACCGTCGAGGATCTCGTCTATCACGGTCGCTATCCGCATCGCAGCTTCTTCGAGAGCGTCTCAGACGAGGACCACGACGCGGTCGAGCGCGCGATCGAACTGGCGGGGATCGACGACCTCCGTGAAACCGAACTCGGCCAGTTGAGCGGCGGCCAGAAGCAACTGGCCTGGATCGCGATGGTGCTGGCACAGGACACGGACGTGCTGTTGCTCGACGAACCGACGACCTACCTCGACGTCCATCACCAGTTCCGCGTCCTCGAGACGATCCGCCAGTTGAACGAACAGAAAGGCGTCACCGTCGCCGTGATCCTCCACGACATCTCGCAGGCGGCGCGCTTCGCCGACTATCTGATCGCGATGTGCGACGGCGAACTCTACGATTGGGGGCCGCCCGAGGAGGTCGTGACCGAACAGCTCCTTGCCGACGTCTTCGGCATCGAAGCGACCGTCAGGTACGAACCGGAACTCCAGGTTCTTCCGAAGCGGTCGCTGCCGAATAGCCGGTCGTAGCGGCACCGTTCGGAACGTTTTTATATTTTTAGGCCAGCCTAAACACGATGATGACTGACGCGGAACGGTCGAGACGGGGAGTACTGAAAACGGGGGTGGCGATCGCTGGGCTCGGCGTAACTGCCGGGTGCCTCGGCGATACAGGGGTACCCGACGACGGGACAAACGGCGACGGCGGATACACCGTCACGATGGAACCCGTCGGGACTGTCGAGTTCGATACCGTTCCGGAGCGGTGGGTCCCCTACACGGGCGATTACGCCGACATGGGTGTCGCGCTCGGGCAAGCCGATGGACTGGCCGGCATCGGTCTCCGGAGTCGGTTCGCCGCCCACCACTACGACGAGTTGCCCGGCGTCTCGGTCGAGACCGGCGACCTCACACAACTCTGGCAAGACGGCACCGACCGCGAGACGTTCTACACCATCGATGCGGACGTCCACCTGATCGATCCGAACTTCATGATCAACCGACTCGGCTGGACGCAGGATGACGTCGACGAGATCACACAAACCGTCGCACCGTTCGTCGGCAACACGATCTTTTCGGCCAGTTACGACTGGCACGACTACCCTCGCTACACGCTGTACGAAGCCTTCGAAAAAGTGGCCGCGGTGTTTCAGGAACAAGAGCGCTACGAGGCGTTCGAACGCCTCCACGAAGACGTCTTGTCGAACGTACAGTCGCGACTGCCTGACGAGCAGCCCACCGTTGCGGTACTCGTTCCCGCGTCTCAACAACCCGAGGCGTTCTATCCGTACCTCATCGACGAGGGAACACAATCCAAACACTGGAACGACCTCCGCGTCGAGGGTGCACTGGCGAAAAACGGCATCGCCGACGCGCAAGCAACCGGCGGAACCATCGACTACGAGACGCTCCTCGAGATCGATCCCGATGTCATCGCGATCAGACAACAGGGAGCCGTTACCGACGCGGCGTTCGAGGACGGCATGGTCTCGTTCCTGCGAAATCACGACACCGCGAGCAAGCTCCGGGCGGTCCAGAACGATCGTGTCGTCTACGGCGGGATGACCTACCAGGGACCGATTATCCACCTTTTCCAGCTCGAGCGGGCCGCACAGGGAATCTATCCGGACGAGTTCGGTGGCGAGCAGCTGTTCGACCGACAAGCAGTCGCTGATATTGTCACAGGCGCGTTGTAAGCCGAGAGTATCGGACAGCTTCGAAACGCTTTTCAATTTTTAGGTCAGCCTAAAAAACGATGAGTGACGAACAGGCGTGGACGAGACGGAACGTACTCCGAACTGGCGGAACGATCGCAAGCGCCGGCCTGATGGCCGGCTGCCTCGGTGAGAGCGGATCATCAGACGACGACACTGCGTACACGGTGTCGATGCCGCCGGTCGGCGAGGTCGAGTTCGACGGCGTCCCGAAGAACTGGGCAGCCAGCAACGGGAGCTGGGCCGACATGGGAATCGCACTGGGACAGAAACCACCCGAGGCACTGTATCTCGCCAGTCGGTACCACACGCAGTACTATGACGAAATTCCGGGCGTGAGCGTCGACAAAAGCGATATAAAATCGTTCTGGGGAGACGGGACGCTGGGTCCGGAAGAAGTGCTCTCGATGAGCGAAACCGTCGATCTGTTCGTCATGGACCCGAACTTCGTCCTCAATCGCGGCAACGGCTGGAAGCAAGAGGACATCGACCAAGTCGAGGCGACAGGAACACCCTTCTTCGGCAACAGTATCTTTTCGAGCGGCTACAAGTGGCACGACTACGACTATCTCACGCTGTACGAGGCCTTCGAGAAGCTCTCACAGGTCTTCCAAGAAACGGAACGATACGAGGCCTTCGCAAGCCTCCATGACGAGTTCCAGTCGAACGTCGCTGATATTGTGCCACCAGAAGCAGAGCGACCGAGCGTCGCTATCATGTGGGCGGCTGAAAGTGATATGGGATCGTTTTCTCCGTACCTCATCGGCGACGGAACGAGTTTCAAGCAATGGCGTGAACTCGGAGTCAAGGACGCGTTTGCCAACACGGACGTACGCGACTTCCACAGTACACGTAGCTCGGTCGGCTACGAGACGCTGCTCGAGATCGATCCCGATATCATCCTGTTCCGTGGTCAGGAAGCGAAGACGGTCGAGGAGTTCCAGAACGCGATCGTCAGCCAGCTAGAAAACGACGACGTCGCGAGCGAATTGACTGCTGTTCAGAACGGCGAGGTCTACCGTGGCGGCCCGCTCTACCAGGGGCCGATCACGAACCTCGTCGTCACGCAACGTGCAGCCGAACAGGTCTACGGTATCGACGAACAGCTCTACGACCCACAGGAGGTCAGCGACATCATCAACGGAGACTTCTAGATCGTTCGCCTCGCTACCGCACGCTACTGTGGGCTCGTCCAGTCGAATTCTTGAATCGGCGATTCGCCCGCGTCGTCGGCAGATTCTGAGGCACGACTCGAGGCGCCAGCCGTCCCCGAACCGCCGTCCTGTCCGTCTGCTTCGACACGGTAGTCGTCAGCAGCCGGGAGTCCACGGTCAGTATCACCCGCAGTCTCGAGTGGCGTCTCGACCGACTCGACATCGACCTCGAACGCTGCCAGCGCGTTGGACAGTTCTCGTGCCCGGTCGGACAGCGACGTGGCGGTGTGTGAGACCTCGACGAGCGACGACGTCTGTTCTTCGGCAGCCGCGGCGACCGTCTCCGCTTCGGCGCTGGTCTCCCCGCTGATCGCCGTGACGTCGTCGGTCATCCGCACGATCTCCTGTGTCGCGCCGGCCTGCTGTTGGGTCGCCGCCGAGATCTCCTGGACGCCCTCGCTCGTCTCCTCGGCGAACGACGAGATTTCCTCGAGCGAGTCGACCGTCGTCTCGACCGCGTTGCGGTGGTCGGCGATCCGCTCGTCGGTCTCTCTGACGACGGTGGCGACCTGCTCGGTCTGCTCGCTGACGCGCTCGAGGCGTGCTTCGATGTCGGTCGCGGCCTCCTGGGTGTCCTCGGCGAGGGACTTGACCTGTTCTGCGACCGCGGTGAACTGGGCGTCGTCCGAACTCGAGCGGGCAGCCTCGATGCTGGCGTTGAGCGCGAGCATGTTCGTCTCCTTCGTGACGTCGGCGATGAACTCGAGGAGGTCGTCGATGGCCTCGATTTCGCTCTCGAGGCGGGCGACTTCCGTGACGGCATCGGTCGCCTCGGCTTCGATGGCGTTCATGCCGTCGATCGCCCGACGGGCCGACTCGCGGGCGTCCGCACTCGCCGTCGCGGTCTGCTCGGCGAGGCCTGCGACCTGTGAGGAGGTCGCGGCGATCTGCTGGGTGGTCGTCGAAAGTTCGTCGACCTCGGTACTGATCATCGCGAGGTGATCGCTCTGGCGCTCGGCCCCGTCGGCGATCCCCTGCACCGAGGTCGTCACCTGCTCGGAGGCCGACCGGACCTCGACGACCCCGTCGGCCGTCGATTCCGCAGCGTCGTCGACCGCGTCGGCAAAGGCCCGCGTCGCAGCCACCGTCGCCTCGAGGTCGTCCATCATGTCGTTGAACGCCGCCGCGACCGTCGCCATCGCCTCGCTGTCGGCGTCGAGGTCGAGGCGCCGCGTCAGGTCGCCGTCGGCACAGGCCCGCATCGTCGTGCCGTACTGGTCAGCCGTCTGCTCGAGTTGCCGGGAGAAGCGCTCGGATTCTGTCCGTTCTCGTTCGGCCTCGGCGCGGGCGGCTTCGGCTTCCTCGAGCCGATCGCGCAGCGACTGGCGCATCCGATCGATCGACCGATGCAGCTCGCCGAGTTCGTCCGAACGGGTCGACTCGACTGGCTCGTCCAGGTTCCCGTCCTCGATGGCAGCAGCCCGCTTCGAGAGGTCGCGAAGCGAGCGGGCCGTGTTCCGTCCGACCGTCGCACCGAGAACCAGCATGCCTCCGAACGTCACGGCAAGCATCGCAAGCAGCCAGTTCGAGATAGTCGACTGGAGCGCGTAGGCGTCAGATGCTGGGACACGGGTCGTCAGCGTCCAGCCGTCGTGCTCGAGTGGCGCGTAGCCGACGACGGTCTCGCTGTCGTCGGACCCGGCGTCGGTCGAGGTCGTGCCCGTGCCGTTCGCGACGGTGGCAGGATCGAGCGCGTCGTCTTGCAACAGCAGCGACCGGTTCTCGGCGAGGACGACCGTCCCCGAGCGGTCGACGACGACCACGTCGTCATTGTTGTCGGCGCCGATCATGTACCGGGACAACGACTCGAGGTCGACGAGGCCGACGAGGACGTGGTCGGACTCGCCAGGGACGTCGCTGACGGCGAGCATCGCCGGTCGGCCCGCCTCGGTTTCGAAGGCCTCGGAGAAGACAACCTGCGAATCGTCTTCCAGGACGGTCGAGAGGTGAGTGTCGGTCGCATCGCTGAGTCGACCGTCGTCGGTGATGACCGCGTTCGTGCCCGCGTTCGCGTGGACGACACCCGCCTCGGTATCGACGTAGTACGCGCCTTCGAACGCGGTGCGGTCGTTCATCCGGTGTAACGAGTCGCTGATCGCCACTCGGTCATCGCTGCGAAACGCCGACGAGCGGGGAAGTGACCCCAGATAGCGCTCGGTCGACTGGAACCAGATATCGAGCCGGTTTGCATCCTTCTCAGCACCGGTAACGAGCTGTGATTCGACATCTGACCGGAGTTCGGAGCCAGTCTGTGCGTAGATACTGCCGCCGAACGCCCCCACGATGAGGAAGATAACGACAAGTGCTGTGAGAAACCGTAACGCATAGCTGCGGCGAACACCGGGAATACCCTCCCACGGATTCAAGCCCATATGATGATGGAACTCGACGCACCCGGTATGTAACTCGCTAAGAGTTATATGTAGCGCTATAGATAACTCATATTCGATATCGAGAGACAGCGGTCGCGGTCCACTGGCGACCCCGGTCGGTCGATGAACCTCCAAACGGAACCAGCCGAGTCAGTCCGAACCGCTGAAATACCGCCACGCCCTACTCGCTGCCGTGTCGAAGCAGGTCCAGCAGGTCGATACGATCTTCTGTCACGAAACCGGCGACGACTACCTGATCGTCGTCGAACGTGACGGCAAACGGCTGTTCAGGGCGAAACTCGGACTCTCGGAAACGTCAGCCGGCCCCCGCCCCGCGAAGTTCCGGCTCAAACAGGGCTCGAGCGAAGAGCCCCGCCAGCCCGACGAGTTCGTCGAGCTCGCCCGTCGAGCCAAACGCATCCGCATCTCCGAGCAAACCTCGCCCGAGGGACGGCGCGAGCTCACCGAGATGCTCGAAGGCTACCAACTCGAAGACAAGGCCAAGACCGTCCGGACCTGCCGTTACTGCGCTTCTGCGGGCCAGTACTCGCCGATCACCACCGAGACAGCGGTCAAAGACGACAACGACTGGATCTGCCGGGACTGTGCCCGTCAGGAACTCGAGCGCCAGCTGTCCTTTTCGGGCAGCGGCGCGGTCACCGGCGCGGCCAAAGAGCGCCTCGAGGAACTCATGCTCGAGGTCCAGGACCTAGAACGGATCGTCAACCTGCTCAAGGGGCAGCTCGATCCCGATCTGACGAAGTTCGATACTATCTCGGCGACGACCGACGAGGTCGACCCCGTCCGGATCGACTCGCTGAACCTCCATCCGGGCTTACAGGACCTGCTCGAGGATCGGTTCGAGACCCTGCTGCCGGTCCAGAGCCTCGCGGTCGAAAACGGGCTGTTCGGCGGCGACGACCAGATGGTCGTCTCGGCGACGGCGACGGGGAAGACCCTCGTCGGCGAGATGGCCGGCATCAACCGCGTCTTAAACGGCAAGGGGACGATGCTCTTTCTCGTGCCACTGGTGGCCCTGGCCAATCAGAAGTACGAGGACTTCCAGGACGAGTACGGCCACCTCGTCGACGTCTCCATCCGCGTGGGTGCGAGCCGGATCGCCGACAACGGCAACCAGTTCGATCCCAACGCCGACGTCATCGTCGGCACCTACGAGGGGATCGACCACGCCCTGCGGACGGGCAAGGACATGGGCGACATCGGTACCGTCGTCATCGACGAGGTCCACACCCTCAAAGAAGAGGAGCGGGGCCACCGCCTCGACGGCCTTATTTCGCGGCTCAAGTACACTTGCGAGCAACGCGCGAAGCGCCGCGACGACTATGGGGGTGCGCAGTGGGTCTACCTCTCGGCGACCGTCGGCAACCCCGAACAGCTCGCGGGCGCGCTCGAGTCGACGCTCATCGAATTCGAGGAGCGACCGGTGCCGATCGAACGTCACGTCACGTTCGCCGACGGCCAAGAGAAGGTCCGCATCGAGAACAAGCTCGTCAAACGCGCGTTCGACACCGAGTCCTCCAAAGGCTATCGGGGCCAGACGATCATCTTCACCAACTCGAGGCGACGCTGTCACGAAATTTCGCGGAAACTCGAGTATTCCGCCGCACCCTATCACGCCGGCTTAGATTACAAGCGCCGCAAGGAAGTCGAACGCAAGTTCGGCGAGCAGGAACTCTCCGCGGTCGTCACGACCGCCGCACTCGCTGCGGGGGTCGACTTCCCGGCCTCGCAGGTGATCTTCGACTCGCTGGCGATGGGCATCGAGTGGCTCTCCGTCCAGGAGTTCCACCAGATGCTCGGTCGCGCGGGCCGACCCGACTACCACGACAAGGGGACGGTGTACGTCCTCGTCGAACCCGATTGCGCCTACCACAACTCGATGGAGATGTCCGAGGACGAAGTCGCCTTCAAACTCCTCAAAGGCGAGATGGAGTCGGTGATGACCCACTACGACGAGGCCGCCGCCGTCGAGGAAACGCTGGCGAACGTCACCGTCGGCGGTAAGGCCACGAAGGCGCTCAACGACCGCATGATCGGCGACGTGCCGACGAAACACGCCATCGGCAAGCTCCTGCAGTACGAATTCATCGACGGCTTCGAACCTACGCCACTCGGTCGCGTCGTCACGGAACACTTCTTAGAACCCGGACAGGCGTTTACCCTGCTTGACGGCATCCGGAAAGACGCCCATCCTTACGAACTCGTCGCAGACATCGAACTGCGCGACGAGGATCGCTGATCGGGCCAGCCGCGCCGCGGTCGGTATGCGCGGAGCCGGCCACAATCGTTTTACGCCTGCTTCAGCGGCCAGAACGATCGGCCAGAATCATAAAGGAGACGAGCGCGCAATCGACAGCCAGCACGGGGCTGCCCCGACGCTGTCACCATGGACCCGACGGACTACTGTCAGTCAGTGCCGGTGCAACCGCGACCGTCCTGTGGGTGCACCGGCAAATCGGTACAGCAGACCGTACCGACGACGCCAGCCGCGATCGACCCCCCGGCACTCGTCCTACTTGTTCACTCGAGCGACACAGTACCTGACGCCTGTGAGGAGTTGTGTGCCGACGGCGAGACGGCACATCTCTCGGTTACCTTCGCCGACGAGAAGCCGACCTGCCCCAGGGAAGCGGAAATCGGCGACCGATTCGGCCAGCTCACGGTCGGGAACGTCCTCGCCGACGACTCGGCGCCGGATTTCACTCAGTCAGTCGTCACCGAGACGGTGCCTGATCCGACCGACCTCACCGCGATCGGCATCGCAGTGAGCCGCTTTTGCAAACACTGGGGCGACACCGACGATAATCTGACAGTCTGTTTCGATTCGCTCGACGCTCTGCTCCGGCACACGCCACCGGCGGACGTCTTCCAGTTCACGCACGTCCTCGCGAACCGATTCGCGAGCGTCGACGCTCACGCCCACGTTCACTTCGATCCGACGCACCACGAGGACCGTGTCGTCTCGGCATTCGGGGTGATCTTCGACGCCGTCGTCGTTGCCGACTGCGACGAGTCACTCCCAGAAGCGACCGACAAGGATGTCGCCTCGATGCTAGCCGAGTGGACGGACACACCGCCGATCGGCAGCGAACCGGATACGGTCTCCGAAGCGACCGACGAGGAGATCGAGCGACTGCTCGGCGACTGATACGGACTCCTGTCAGTCAGTGCCGGTGCACCCCCCGACCCGTCCTGCGGACCCACCGGGACATCGGGACAGCAGACCGTATGACTCGCCAGTCACGGGACGAAGGCGATCCCGAACAGCGACAGCGCAAGCACGAGTATCGAGCCCGGAACGCCACCGACCGCGACGATCCCGATCGTCAGCGGTGACACCGCCACCGTGACGCCGAAGACGACCTGTGCGAGATACAACACGACGAGCCCACCGATCGCGTTGACAATAAATGGCCTGGCAATCGCAACGAGCTGTGCCGCCGCGAGCACGAGGAGCAAGACGAGGATCAAAAGCAGCACCTCGAGTCCGGTCATAGGTGCAGTATCACGGCATCGGGCAAAACCGTTCGCTCAGTCACCGATGACTGTCTATCAGGGGAGGAGACAGCGCCTCGCGTGCAATGGGTCACACAGCGGCGGCCAATGGGATAACGAAACGCTTTATGTTGAGGGGACGGTATCGAAGTGTACGGGATCGTGGGTTAGCTTGGTATACTTCGGGCCTTGGGTGCCCGTGACCCCGGTTCAAATCCGGGCGATCCCATAGTTCTGCTGTGCGCAACCATCGTGAGCAGTGGCTCTGATACGGTCTGCTGTCCCGATGTCCCGGTGGGTCCGCGGTGCGGGTCGCGGTTCCACCGGCACTGACTGACAGGAGTCCGTATAATACACTCACCCAATTTTCCTTCACAGCGCGAATCCGTGACTGACAGCAGCTGAGATCGGTATGACAAGCGGTAGATCAGCGGGCGGTATCGAAACCGAAGGGAGAATGAAACTACGAGTTCGGGGTGTGAGGTGTTCTACAGGAAGCAGTCAACAGGAACCACACGGAGTCCGATCAGGCTGCCCACAGTGAGGGCCGAGTGGTGTACCGATCATCTTGAGTCGTTTGAATCACCTCGAGTCTACGTAGTGGGGAACGACCAATGAAGCCTTCCGTGGAAGCAATAGTACAACTCTGTCGGACAACGGTGCCCACTGGCGGCAATAAACTCGTTTTATCAGCAGTGCTTCCAGTCACGGCTGTGCAAGCGACGACCCCATCGTTGGATGCGACCCCGAATGCACGTGCGTTCGATGACGGCTCGCAGACCGCTTGCAGTGGAAACGCCTCAAGCCGTTCAGTTTCGCCACGGTTTACGACCATTTATACCCGATGGCAGCCCTAGGACGGTGCAATGGCGCAAGCGGGCAATTCAGAACTCGTCGACTCTTTTGAGCAGTTCTTCCGCAACTACTACGACAACGAGATCAAACAGCTTGCGCAGCGCTATCCCAACGAACAGCGGTCGCTGCACGTCGACTGGCAGGATCTCTATCGGTTCGATCCCGACCTCGCGGACGACTTCATCGCCCAGCCCGAACAACTCCAGCGCTACGCCGAGGAGGCGCTGCGACTGTACGACCTTCCGATCGACGTCAGTCTCGGGCAGGCCCACGTCCGGATTCGAAATCTCCAAGAGACGGAGTCCCCCGAGATCCGGGAGATCCGCGCACGGGACATGAACTCCCTCGTGCAAGTGTACGGCATCGTCCGCAAAGCCACCGACGTGCGGCCCAAAATCGAAGAAGCCGCCTTCGAGTGCCAGCTCTGTGGCACGCTGACCCGCGTCCCCCAGTCCAGCGGCGACTTCCAGGAACCCCACGAGTGTCAGGGCTGTGAACGGCAGGGCCCGTTCCGCGTCAACTTCGACCAATCCGAGTTCGTCGACTCCCAGAAACTTCGTATCCAGGAAAGTCCCGAAGGTCTGCGTGGCGGTGAAACCCCCCAGGCACTCGACGTCCACGTCGAAGACGACATCACCGGCGAGGTCACCCCTGGCGACCACGTCTCCGCAACCGGCGTTTTGCGCCTCGAGCAACAGGGTGACAATCAGGACAAGTCACCCGTCTTCGACTTCTACATGGAGGGGATGTCCGTCGACATCGACGAAGAGCAGTTCGAGGACATGGACATCACCGGCGAAGACAAGGAAGAAATCGTCCGGCTCTCCTCGAGCGAGGACATCTACGACAAGATGATCGCCTCTATTGCGCCCTCGATCTACGGCTATAATCAGGAGAAACTCGCGATGATACTCCAGTTGTTCTCGGGCGTGACGAAGCAGTTGCCCGACGGCTCACGGATCCGTGGGGACCTGCATATGCTGTTGATCGGTGATCCGGGAACTGGTAAATCACAGATGCTGGGCTACATCCAGAACATTGCACCCCGCTCGGTCTACACCTCGGGCAAGGGGTCGTCCTCGGCTGGTCTCACAGCCGCCGCCGTCCGCGACGACTTCGGCGACGGCCAGCAGTGGACCCTCGAGGCCGGCGCGCTCGTTCTCGCCGATCAGGGAATCGCAGCGGTCGACGAACTCGACAAGATGCGCCCGGAAGACCGGAGTGCCATGCACGAGGCCTTAGAACAGCAGAAGATTTCGGTCTCGAAAGCCGGCATCAACGCGACGCTCAAATCTCGCTGTTCGTTGCTCGGCGCGGCAAACCCCAAGTACGGTCGCTTCGATCAGTACGAGCCGATCGGCGAACAGATCGACCTCGAGCCGGCGCTCATCTCACGGTTCGACCTGATTTTCACGGTCACCGACCAACCTGACGAGGAAAAGGACCGCAACCTCGCCGAGCACATCATCACCACGAACTACGCTGGCGAGTTGACCACCCAGCGCGAGGAGATGAGTTCACTCGATGTCAGCGACGCCGAAATCGACGAGATGACCGAACAGGTCGATCCGGAGATCGACGCCGAACTCCTTCGGAAGTACATCGCCTACGCCAAGCAGAACTGTCATCCGCGAATGACTGACGCGGCCCAGGAAACGATTCGAGACTTCTACGTGGATCTTCGCTCGAGAGGGACCGACGAGGACGCTGCCGTTCCCGTCACGGCCCGAAAACTCGAGGCGCTGGTTCGGCTCGCGGAAGCAAGCGCTCGCGTTCGGCTCTCGGATACGGTCGAGCAGCGTGATGCCGAACGGTCCGTCGAAATCGTCCGCTCGTGTCTCCAGGATATCGGCGTTGATCCCGAGACCGGCGAGTTCGACGCCGACATCGTCGAGGCGGGCACCTCGAAGTCCCAGCGCGACCGGATCAAGAACCTCAAGGGACTCATCAGCGATATCGAGGAAGAGTACGACGACGGCGCGCCAGTCGACATCGTCTTGGAACGGGCCGAAGAAGTCGGCATGGACCAGTCGAAAGCCGAACACGAGATCGACAAGCTCAAACAGAAAGGCGAGGTCTACGAGCCGAGTACGGACACGCTCCGGACGACGTAACTGGGAGCGGCGCTCGTTATCAGCGTTTCGACGAGTCCGACATCAGAGTTCGTCGATGTTTCTGGCGGTTGTTCGGATCGTCACTGCCGCGACGTCGGCAACCTCGGCAGCCGCAGCCTGTGTGATCGACGGCCACTCGTCGCGCTCTCCCGACGCCTTGTAGAGACAACCCGCAGCGACGCCACCGGGATTGCGACCACCGATCAGACCTGCCTCGAGCAGGGCCGCGACGTGTTCTCGCGCGCGACGCTCGACGGCGGTTCCGAGCTCGAGTTCCGACGCAAAGCGTGGGAGATACTGTGCGGGGTCGATCGGCCCTGTCGGCAGCCCAAGTTCACGGTTCATCGCATCGTAGGCGACCGAGAGTTCGGCATCGTCTGCGCGTGCAACAGCGGCGATTTCGTCGGTCGTTCGGGCGATCGAACGCGTCCGACAGGTGGCATAGACCGCAGCGGCAGCAAATCCCTCGAGCGAACGACCCTGAAAGAGTCCTTCGGACTGGGCGGACTCGAACAGTGCACAGGCTTGCTCTCTGACGGAATCCGGCAGCGAGAGCAAGGCAGTGAGCCGTCTGATCTCGGCGAAGCCATACACCTGATTTCGTTCGGCTTTCGATGAGATCCGTGCGCGGTTGTGTTCGCGGCGCAGGCGTGCGATCTGTCGCCGTTTCCGACCGGTCAAGCGAGAACTGGCACTCGAGTGCGAACCGTAGCCGATCTCCGTCGAAAGTCCACGGTCGTGTCGCGACCGCGTCAGCGGTGCCCCGGTTCGTCTCGGATCGTCGTTGTCGGTGTCGAACGTCCGCCACTCCGGGCCACGGTCGATTTCGTCTTCCGCGGAGACGAGTCCACACTCCTCACAGACGATTTCCGTCCCCTCTTTCCGTAATCTGCCGTCGCATTCAGGGCAGCCCGGCGTTGTCTCGGTATCTGCCATTGGTTATTTCTCCTTATATCCAGTTGAGACGTAGTAGTATTTAAATTATTGGTGAGGTGAACAAACAGTGCGCGCGAAACGACAGTCGGCGGAGAGCTACCGATCGAAAAGCCACGTCAGCACGGACCGTGACTGCGATGAAGATTTACAGGGATCGGGGTCCGTCGTCTCAGTCCGCTCGGCCAACAGTCGTTCGTACTGGTCGACGATCGACTGTCGTCGTCGCTCGCTGGTCTCGAGCGCCCGCTCGAGGACGGCGATGCGAGCGGAGGGCCGTATCCGTTCGACCCGAGCGGAGCGCACCGCCGGGTGGTGTGTCGAATCGGTGCGAGACCCGCCACACTGTGTGGTCGGGTGGCAGGGGTCGGTGGCGGTGATCGGACGGGACCGGTCGTCAGCGGGGGAGACGGAATCGTCCTGCTCGGCGGACATGGCTCAGTAGTCACGTCCACACGGGCCGAGAAAAAGGTCAGTCAGTCAGCAGTCAGACGCGTCTGACACGGGTCGTGCGTCCGACGGACGTTACTCCGAGAGTTGCTCGAGCACACCGTCGGTATCGGCTGGCACAGGCTCGGGTTCGCTGCCGGCGGCGGCCGCCGCGTCGGGGTCTTTGAGCAGGTGGCCAGTCGTCAGGCAGGCGACGCGCTCGTCGTCGTCGACGACGCCTTCGGCGCGGAGCTTTCGCAGACCGGCGATCGACGCAGCAGAGGCGGGTTCGACGCCGATCCCCTCGCCGGCGATGTCGCGCTGGGCCTCGGTGATCTCCTCGTCGGAGACCGCAACGGCGGTGCCACCGGTCTCGCGGATGCCGGGTAGGGCTTTGGGTGCGTTGACCGGGTTGCCGATCCGGATCGCGGTCGCGCGCGTCTCCACGTCGTCCCAGCGCCGAACCTCGTCGGCGTCGTTTTCGATCGCTTCGACCATCGGGGCAGCGCCTTCGGCCTGCACACCCGTCAGCTTGGGCACATCGTCTTCGTCGAGTTCGCCGGCCTGGACGAGTTCACGGAAGGCCTTGTAGAGGGCCGAAGTGTTGCCCGCGTTGCCGACCGGAAGCACGATCCGGTCCGGGACGGCGTCGTAATCGGCGAGGAAGCCCTCGAGGATCTCGAGGCCGATCGTCTTCTGGCCCTCGAGGCGGAAGGGGTTCAGCGAGTTCAGCAGGTAGGCCTCGCCCTGATTTGCGAGTTCCTGGACGATATCGAGGCAGGCGTCGAAGTTGCCGTCGACTTCGAGGATGCGTGCGCCGTGGAGACTCGCCTGGGCGATCTTGCCGGCTGCAACCTTGCCGGCGGGCAGGAGAACGAGCGTCTCCATCCCACCGCGGGAGCCGTAGGCGGCCAGCGCGGCACTCGTGTTGCCGGTCGAGGCACAGGCCAGTCGGCCGACGCCGAGTTCCTTCGCGACGCGGACGCCGACGGTCATTCCACGGTCCTTGAACGAGCCGGTCGGGTTCATCCCCTCGTGTTTGATCCGCAGCGCCTCGACGCCGATCTCGTCCTCGAGTCGGGGCACCTCGTACAGCGGCGTCGCACCCTCCTGAATCGAGACGCCTTCCGCGAAGGGCAGCGCGTCGGCATAGCGCCAGACGCCGTGGCCGTCGAAGTCGTCGAACGTCGGCAGCTCGGCGTAGCGAACCTCGAGCAGTCCGTCACACTCATCACACGTGTAGCGAACGTCGTCGAAGGGGGCGAACGTGTCGCCACACTCGATACACTCGAGCCAGACGCCGTCGTCGGCGTCGGCGGGTTCGTCGGGTTGCTCGGCCGAGAGACTGAGACTCATTATCGGGTGGGAGGGATGCAACAGGGAAAAAGTGAGTGGATTCGGCGATGACGTGGGTTACTCGATCGTCTCGTCGAACTCGTCGATCACGTCGTGGACCGTCGCCGTCCAGACGTCCAGCGCTTCGTGAAGCATTTCTTTGACTTCCGGCAGCGCGATCGCCGTGTACTGGTAGATGTAGCCGCCGCCGTCTAGCAGCCGCCGATCCCGGCGAACGAGGTCCCGTTCGTGCAGCGTCGACAGCGAGCGGTTCACCGTACTCCGGTCTCGCTCGAGCGTCGCGGCCAACTCCTCGATCGTACTACCGGGTTGGGAACACAGTGTCAGGTAGGTTCTGGTCTCGTGATCCTCGATGCCGAACACGCAACTCATGACGTTTTCGAACGGGGGGTTCGATTCCTCCATCAGTTCCCCGAGGCGGTGCTGAGGGGCATCGGACATACGGACTCGTACGCCCTCGAGCGTGAAAATACTCGCTACGGTTGGTCGGAACGGCTAGAGGCTGGCGTCATGCGTCTTCGGCCGTCGCTCCGTAGCCCATCTTCCGGATACAGGTCCGCATTTCGCGTTCGGTCTCGTGGCGGTGGAGCCGCGTCGGTGTATCACAGTAATACACGGAACCGTCGTACCGCAGCGTCACCTCGTACTCTTGCTGCGCTGTTGTCGTCGTAATGACGACCCGTCGTCCATCCTCGATCGCACTCATGATCGCATCCGTCTCGAGGTCGCCAGCCGAGATCCGGAGCGGGTTCGACATCGCGTGAGACTGGGTTCGCTGGTCCAAAGAAACTTCGTGTCATCACACTCCACTACCGAAACCCACCACGCTCGGTCGATTATAGACGACCTGACGGACCAAACCGAGCGCCGGGAACCGGGTGTGCACGACTAGTCCCGAACCGGGATACCGCTACACTGACTCGAGGTGTGTGCTGTCATATGGCATCAGAGACAGTAACCAAACGACCCGAACGAACTGAAACGGCACTCGAGCCCTGGCAGGCAGGAACTGTCGGCGGTATCATCGGCGCGATCGTCTTCGGCGCGATGATGGTGGTCCAGACGCCTGGCGTCCTCGAGATGGCCATTCCAGCGCTATACGGGCTCGAAGGCGGTCTCGCGGGAACGATCGTTCACCTCTCACACGGTGCGGTCCTCGGCGTCGTCTTCGCGGCGCTGCTCGTCGCGACAGGACGTGCCGACGCGAGTCCGACGACGGCCGGACTCCTCGGACTCGGCTACGGCGTCGGGGTCTGGCTGGTCCTTGCCGTCATCGTGATGCCGATCTGGCTCTCGACAGTCGGGTTCGAACTGGCACCTGCCGTCCCGAACATCGCCATCGAGAGTCTCATCGGCCACGCTGCGTACGGACTCGTCCTCGGCGTCGTGTACGCCGTCCTCGAGTGAAGAAAAGCGGGACCGAACAGCTACTCGAGCAGCCAGCTCAATAACGCCTTCTGAGCGTGAAGCCTGTTTTCAGCCTGATCGAAGACGATCGACTGCTCACCCTCGACGACATCGTCGGTAATCTCTTCGCCGCGGTGGGCCGGGAGACAGTGCATCACGGATGCATCGGGGGCGTGCTCGAGCAGGTCCGCGGAGACCTGGAAACCATCGAAGTCGTTCATGCGAACGTCGCGTTCGTCTTCCTGGCCCATCGAGATCCAGACGTCCGTGTAGATGACGTCGGCGTCGGTGGCCGCCTCGATGGGGTCGGTCGTCGTCGTCGGATCGCCGCCGAGGTCGCGGGCGCGCTCTAAGACGGCCTCGTCGACTTCGTATCCCTCGGGCGTCGCGATTGTCAGGTCGACACCGGTCAGCGCACAGCCGAGCGCGAACGACTGGGCGACGTTGTTCCCGTCGCCGATCCAGGCTGCCGAGACGTCCTCGAGGCCATCTTCGTGTTCGCGGATCGTCTGCAGATCCGCGAGCGTCTGGCAGGGGTGGGCATCGTCGGTTAGCCCATTGACGATCGGCACCGACGAGTATTCGGCGAGCACCTCGACGTTCTCGTGTTTGAAGACGCGGGCCATTACCGCGTCGACGTATCGCGAGAGTGCCCGCGAGGTGTCTTTCAGCGGTTCGCCCCGTCCGAGCTGGATGTCGTCTTCCCCGAGGAAGATCGCGTGCCCGCCCAGTTGGGTCATCCCCGTCTCGAAGGAGACCCGGGTCCGGGTGCTTGCCTTCTGGAAGAGCATCCCTAAGGTCTGTCCGGACAGGTCGGCGTGGTCCTCGCCGTTCTCGACGGCGTGTTTGTACTCCTCGGCCTTATCGAGAACTGCGAACAGTTCCTCCTCGGAGAGGTCGTCGACGTCGAGGAAATGTCTCGGCTGTGTCTCGTCCGTATCTGTCTTCATAGTATAATAACTCGTCTACGAATACTTAGTGGTCAGTCCTCACTGAGCGTCCGCGCGACGCGCTCTAAGATCGACACTGACTGGTCGAACTCCGACAGCGGGAGCCGTTCGTCGGGTGCGTGATCGAGGTCTGAGTTGCCGGGCCCGTAGGTAACCATCGGACAGTCCCAGGCTCCGGCGTAGATGTTCATGTCGCTGGTGCCGGTCTTTCGTACCAGACGCGGGTCGGCGCCTTCCTGGCGGATGGCAACGCGGAACGCCCGGGCGACCTCCGTTCGCGGGCTCATCATCACCGGAGGCACCTTGTCCTTCCAGGTGACGGTCCCGACCTCGAGTTCGGCTTCCGCGGCTTCACGGACGGTCTCGACGTCGAGCGCCGGCGGCACGCGCAACTGGACGTCCATCGTCGTCTCGACGGAGAGGCCGTCCTCGCTGACACCGCCTTCGATGTCGACCGGCTTGGTCGTTACCTGCTCGAAGATCGGTTCGTACTCGTCGCCTTCGAAGCGCTCCTCGACGGCGGACCACCAGCGAACGGCGTGTTGGATCGCGTTCGGGTCCGGTCGGGAGGTGTGGCCCGACTCGCTTGTCGCGACGTACGTGCCGGCGATCAATCCGCGATAGCCGAGTGTGATTCCGTCGGCCCCGGAGGGCTCACCGTTGACGACGGCGTCCGGCGAAGTCTCCCGGTCGTCGACCAGATAGCGCGACCCCTTCGAGTCGACTTCCTCACCGACGACACCGACGAAGGAAACACCGGTACGAACGGCAGCAGCCGCCATCGCGGCGAGCGGGCCCGTCGCGTCGACGCTGCCACGCCCCCAGAGGATCTCGTCGTCGCCGGTTTCCTCGACCTCGACGGGGATGTCACCCGGCACGGTGTCGATGTGTGAGGTGAGGAGGACGGAATCATCCGCTGGCGCGCGGACGTTCCCGACCGCGTCGATCCAGACCTCTCGATCGTGGGCCTCGAAGAAATCCACGAGGCGTTTGGCCGCCTCGCGTTCCTCGCGGGTCGGCGAGGGAATCGAGACGAGGTCGACCAGCAGCTCTCGAGCCTCCTCGAGCGAGACGTCCGTCGGGTCGCCCGTGCTCGCGTTCATGATTCGGTGTCGTCGGGGGAGATGACCGCGTCTAGCGCGTCCACGAGCTGATCCGCCGCGTCGTTGTCGATCACCAGCGGCGGAAGCAGGCGCAGGACGGTTCGCCCTGCGGGCAGCGCCAGCACCTGATGCTTCATCGCGAGGTCGCGGGCGACGCGGTTCGACCCCCGCTTCAACTCGATACCGATGAGCAGCCCCTCACCGCGGATCTCACGCACTTCGTCACCGAGGGTGGCCTCGAGTTCCGTCGTGAGGTAGTCGCCCATCGAAGCGGCGTGGGCGGGCCACTCCTCCTCGACCAGCGTCGAGATCGTCGCGTGGACCGCCGCGGTGACGACGGGGCCGCCGCTGAATGTCGAATTGTGCGAGGCCGCGCCGTCGGCGATCCAGTCTCGAACCGCGACGCCGCCGATCGGGAGGCCGTTGCCGAGGCCTTTCGCGGTCGTGAGGATATCGGGGGTGACGCCTGCGTTCTGGCAGGCCCACATCGACCCCGTCCGTCCCATGCCGGTCTGGACCTCGTCGAAGACCAGCGCCGCGCCGGCCTCGTCGGTGCATTCGCGGGCAGTCTCGAGGTAGCCCGCTGGCGGGACGTTGATCCCGCCTTCGCCCTGGATCGGCTCGAGGATCACCGCCGCAGTCTCGTCGTCCACGGCGGCTGCAAGCTCCTCGCCGTCGCCGTAGGGAACGAACTCCACGCCGCCAGCCAGGGGCTCGAACGGCTCCTTGTACTTGTCCTTCCAGGTCGCTGCGAGCGCCCCCATCGTCCGCCCGTGGAACGAGCGGGTCGCAGCGACGATCTTCGAGTTGCCGGTCGCCGACCGGGCGAACTTCAGCGCGGCCTCGTTAGCCTCGGTTCCAGAGTTACAGAACCAGGCCGACTCGAGACCGTCGGGCGTCGACGCGACGAACGCCGCGTAGGCGTCTTCCCGCGACTGGACGGGAAACGAGGAGTCGACGAACGTCAGATCGGCGACCTGCTCGGTGACCGCGTCGACGACCGCGGGATGGGAGTGTCCGAGCGGCGTGCAGGCGAAACTCGCGCCCGCGTCGATGTACTCCGTGCCGTCGGACGTGTAGAGGTACGGTCCCTCACCGCGCTCGATGCCGATCGGCTTGCTGCCGGAGACGAAATCGAGGTCGCTCATTCTGCGGCCTCCGTTTCAGCGTCGTCTTCATCCGCGAGCACGCCGGGCTCGAGGGTCGTCCCCTCGCCGTCGAGCGCGCTCGTAATCGGCTCGTCCGCGTTCGCGTCCGCAACGACGACCGAAGACGCGCCGCCCTCGAGTGCCTCCTCGGCGGCCATGACCTTCTTGGTCATGAATCCCTCGGCGGCGTCCTTGACGCCCTCGAATTCCGCAGGTGTGGCAGCCGACTCGATCTTGGTCGATTCGTCATCGGGGTCCTCGTAGACACCCGAGACGTCGGTCAACAAGACCAGATCGGCCTCGAGCGCACCGGCGATCGCCGCCGCAGCGCGGTCGGCGTCGGCATTAACGGCGGTGTAGCCGCCCGACTTCTCCTTGCCGAGGATCGGGACCGAGACGACGGGCGTGTAGCCACCGTCGAGCGTCGTCTCGAGCAAGTCGGCGTTGACCGACTCGATTTTGCCCGAGTGGTCGCCGCGCTTGATCTTCTTCTTGCCGTCCTCTTTGACGCGGACGGCGGACTTGCGTTTGCCAGAGAGTAGTTTGCCGTCAGTACCCGAGAGGCCGACTGCGTCGACACCCTCGTTGTGCAGGCTCTCGACCAGATCGGTGTTGAGCTTGCCCGGCATCACCATTTTGAAGACGTCCATCGTGCGCTCGTCGGTAAAGCGCCCAACCACTCCTCCTGGAGTCTCGACGTAGGTGGGTTCCTCGCCGAGCTCCTCTAAGGTCTCGTCGACGGCGGTCGAGCCGCCGTGGGTGAGGACGACGTCTTCGCCGTCTTCGACGAGGCTCGCAACGTCGGCGAGTGCGCCTTCGGGATCGACGGCGCGTGCACCGCCGACCTTGACGACGACCGTCATCTACGGTGCCCCCACGGGGTGGAGTCCCGTAAACTCGAGTCCAGCCGTCTCCTCGAAGCCCAGCGCAATGTTGGCAGCATGAACCGCCTGGCCCGCGGAGCCTTTCATCATGTTGTCGATGGCCGAGAAGACGACAATGCGTTTGTTCGACGGATCGAGTTCGAAGCCGACCTCCGCGAGGTTGGTCCCCGCGACCGACTTCGGTTCGGGGTAGCGGTAGACGCCGGAGCCGCCGGCGGCCATGCGGACGAACGGCTCGTCCTCGTAGCAGCCGCGATACGCTTGCCAGAGGTCGCCCTTCGAGACGGGGCCCGACGGGAAGACGTGGTTCGTCGCACTCGCACCGCGGATCATGTCCACGGCGTGGCAGGTAAACGACACCGAGGTGCCGAGGAACTGCTCGATCTCGGCCTCGTGGCGGTGGCCCGTCGGCGCGTAGGGGCGGACGACACCCGAGCGCTCGGGGTGGCTCGAGGCCTCGCCGCCGCCGGCACCCCCTTCCGAGGAGCCGACTTTCACGTCGGTGACGATCTGCTCGCCGCCCTCTAGGATGTCGTGTTCGAACAGCGGATAGAGCCCGAGGATCGTCGCGGTGGCGTTACAGCCGCCACCCGCGATGAGTTCTGCTCCCTCGAGGTTCTCGCGGTTGATCTCGGGAAGTGCGTATTCGGCCTTTTCCAAGTACTCGGGGGCCTCGTGGCCGTCATACCACTCGTCGTACTGGTCCTCGCTCTCGAGGCGGAAGTCCGCCGAGAGGTCTACGACCGTATCCGCGATCTCGAAGAACTCGTCGATCTGACCCATCGAGACGCCGTGTGGCGTCGCCGCAAAGAGGACGTCGACGCTCTCGAGATCGTCGGGTTCGGTAAAGCGCAGGTCCGTCCCGCGCAACGGCGGGTGGACGGAGCCGACGCTCTTGCCGGCTTTCGACCGGCTCGTGACCTCCGCAAGCTCGATGTTCGGGTGGCCGGCGAGCAGTCGCAGGAGCTCGCCGCCCGTAAAGCCCGATCCGCCGATGACGGTCGCGGTGACGGTGTCGGCTGCCATCAGGCGCTCACCTCGAGTTCCGGATCGGCCGCCGCGGCTTTCTGCTCGAGCCAGTCGACGACGGTGCCGGCGATGTCGGTCTCGACGGCTTCATCGAGCGCTTTGAACTCGACGGTGTGGTTGACCTCGTGGACGGTGTAGGAATCACCGGTCTCCATGAGGTCGACGCCGAGTAAGCCGCCACCGACGGCGTCGCTGGCCTTTTCGACGAGGTCCAGCGCTTCATCGTCGAGGTCGAAGACGTCCGTCTCTGCTCCCTTGGCGGCGTTAGTGATCCAGTGGTCCGACGAGCGGACCATCGCGGCGATCGGCTCGCCGTCGACCGCGAGCACGCGAATGTCGCGACCGGGTTTCTCGACGAACTCCTGGACGTAGAACACCTTGTGCTCGTAGTGGCCAAGCGTCGCCTTGTGCTCCAAGATGGCCTCGGCGGCCGACTCGGAGTCGATCTTGGCCATCAGGCGGCCCCACGATCCCACGACGGGTTTGAGGACGCACGGATAGCCGAAGTCCTCGATGGCTTCCATCGCGGTGTCTTTCGTAAACGCGACTTTCGTCGCGGGCGTGGGTACGCCCGCCTGCTCGAGCGCGAGGCTGTTTTTCACTTTGTCAGCGCAGATATCGGCGGTCTCGTGGCTGTTGACCACGGGGATGCCGTAGGCCTCGAAGAACTGCGTCGCATAGAGGCTCCGGCTCGTGGCGAGACAGCGGTCGACGACGATATCGAGATCTGCGAACGCCTCGGGTGCCTCCGAAATGTCGAAGGTCTGCTTGCGAACGTCGATCTTCGTAACCTCGTGATCGCGCTCGCGAAGCTCGTTCAACAGGAGCTTCTCGTCTTTGCGAATCCGTGAATAGAGTATGCCTACGTTCACGCGAGCCACCTCTGAATGGCTGTGAGGAACTCGCTACGAGCCCCTCGGATCGTGTGCGCAGTGCGGGCCGGTGTCGCGCCCGTCTGCAAGGTCACTCACCCCAGTCCTCTTCGAGCTCGGGGGCTCGCTCGAGGACTGGCGGCTCGGTGTCGACGACTTCCAGCTCGGCACCACAGGTCGTACAGTCAACGATCTCTCCGACTTCCAGATCGTCGTGCAGGGACAGTTCAGCCCCACACTCGACGCATTCGGTCATTGTACTCGCACGTGGGAGCCGCGATCCCTTAAAGCCTTCGAACCTAACAGCAAAATTATACTAACTGCACTGCCCTCTAACGGACCGTAGACGCCATTTCACCGCAATTCTACTTTGACATATCATGAAGCGAGTAATTCATCCCCTCACGGGGATCGTCGTCGGAGCGGGCGGTCGCCACTCCATGACGTCGCCGCCCGTCCCGTTCCGATCGCTCGAGTGACGCGGTCAGACATACCCGTTCACCTCCGACCGGAGCGCCTCGTGAGCCGACTCGAGTGCTGCGGTCAACTCGGCGTGTGCGTCGTCGCCGCCCGCGAGCGCTTCGCGGGCCGCCACGAACTGGTCGTCGACCACCTCGGGGGCGGGACCGCCCTGGGAGTCACGGCTCGCGACGCTTTTGGCGGGGTCGAGTGCGTCTGCGACGGCGTCGGGGTCGACGTAGGCCTCGAGCGACTCGCCGAGGACCTCCTGAGCGGCGGCCTCGAGGGCATCGTAGTCCGCACCGGTTTCGGCTGCGATGGCCACCAGTTCGTGTGCAGTACGGAACGGCAGCCCGTTGGCCGCCAACAGGTCCGCGACGCCGGTCGCGGTCGAGAAACCTTCGCCGGCTTCCGCGGCCAGCGTCTCTTCGTTCCAGTCGGCCGTCGCGACCGCACCCGCGGCGACTTCGCTGGCTTCGGTCACCGCGTCAACGGTCTCCCAGGCGTGGGCCGTCGCCCGCTGAAGGTCGCGGTTGTACGCACGCGGCAGGCCCTTGAGCGTCGTCGTCAGCCCCTGGACGCTGCCGGCCGCATCGCCCGCGACCGCGCGGACGAGTTCCAGCGTGTCGGGATTCTTCTTCTGGGGCATGATCGAGGACGTCGACGAATAGTCGTCCGACAGCTCGACGAAGCCGCGGTTCGCGAAGATGATCACGTCCTCGGCCAGTCCCGACAGCGTCGTCGCGTGCGTCGACAGCGCCTGGACCGTCTCGAGCAGGAAATCCCGGCTCGAGGAGGCGTCCATCGAGTTCTCGACCACGCCGTCGAAGCCGAGCAAGTCGGCGGTGCGTTCGCGGTCGATGTCGAACGTCGTGCCCGCGAACGCTGCGCCACCCAGCGGCGATTCGTTGATCCGCGCGTAGGCCTCGAGCAGGCGTTCGGTATCGCGGCGAACGGCCCCCTCGTAGGCCAGCGCCCAGTGAGCAACGGTGGTCGGCTGGGCGGGCTGAAGGTGGGTGTAGCCAGGCATGATCGTCTCCTGGTGTTCGTCGGCCACGTCGACCAGGGACTCGCGGAGCGCGAGCGTCGTCTCGATCGCCGCAAGGATGTCCTCGCGCAAGCGGTAGCGGATACAGGCCGCGACCTCGTCGTTGCGCGAGCGCGCGGTGTGCATCTTGCCGCCGTCGGCGCCAACGCGCTCGATGACGGCTGTCTCGATGGCTTCGTGAACGTCCTCGCCGTCGGGTAGCGAATCGTGACCGTCAACTTCGACTGCGTCGAGGGCAGTCAAGATCTCACCGGCAACGTCGTCGTCGATGATCCCCTGCTCGGCGAGCATGACCGTGTGCGCGCGGTCGACCGCGAGATCGGCCTGGAAAATGCGTTCGTCCGCTGCGAGCGAGGAGAGGAAGCTCCGGGCGGGGCCGCCGCTGAAGCGGTCTCGGCGGACGACACCGTCGGATCGTTCACCACCGTCAGTGAGCACCGGGTCGCGCTCGGGTTCGCCGTCGGGAGCACTCTCCTCAAACATTGTTACTCGTCGTCCTCGTCGTCGGCGTTCGCAGCGATCGCCTCGTTCGCGAGGCGGCGCTGGAAGCCGTGGTACTTCGCGACGCCAGTGGCGTCTTCCTGTTTGATCTTGCCGACCGTCTCGGTGTCGAACGAGGCGTGTTCAGCCGAGTAGGCCGCGAAGTTGCTCTCGCGAGCGACCGGACGGGCCTGGCCGCCTTCGAAACGGATCGTCACCGTGCCGGTGACGCGTTTCTGAGTCTCGTCGATGAAGCCCTCGAGCGCGCTCACAAGCGGCGCGTCGATCAGGCCCTCGTAGGCCTTCTGGGACCACTGCTGGTCGATCTGGGTCTTGAACTGGCGCTCCTCCTGGGTGAGGACGAGGCCCTCGAGGGCCTCGTGGGCGGCGAGCAGCGTCGTCGCTCCGGGGTGTTCGTAGTTCTCGCGGACCTTCAACCCGAGAATGCGGTCCTCCATCATGTCGGTGCGACCGACGCCGTAGCTGCCGGCGAGTTCGTTGAGGTACTCGATAAGTTCGACCGGCTCGTATTCCTCGCCGTCGACGGCGACAGGGTAGCCGTCCTCGAAGGTGATGTCGATCTCCTCGGTCTCGCTGCCGGGCTCGTCGGTCCACGCGTAGATGTCACGCGGCGGGACGTAGCTCGGGTCCTCCAGGTCGTCGCCTTCGACCGAGCGGCTCCAGATGTTGGTGTCGATCGACCAGTCGCCGCCGCTACCACCCTCGACGGGCAGGTCCTTCTCGGCGGCGTACTCCTGTTCCCACTCGCGGGTCAGGCCGAGTTCGCGCACGGGGGCGATGACCTCGAGATCGGAGTCACGCCAGATGGCCTCGAAGCGGAGCTGGTCGTTACCCTTGCCGGTACAGCCGTGGGCGATGCCGGTACAGCCCTGTTCCTCCGCGACGTCGAGGATCGCTTCGGCGATCACCGGGCGAGCCAGCGCCGTTCCCAGCGGGTAGCCCTGGTAGGTCGCGTTCGCGCGAACGCTGTCGAGACAGAGATCAGCGAACTCCTCTCGCGCGTCGACGACGTAGTGCTCGAGACCGAGCGCTTCGGCGGTTTCTTCAGCTTCGTCGAATTCAGAAGCCGGCTGGCCGACGTCGACGGTGACGCCAATCACGTCGTCGTATCCGTATTCCTCCTCGAGCAGCGGGACACAGACAGTCGTGTCCAGGCCGCCCGAAAACGCAAGTGCCACGCGGGTCATATCGTACTCGAGAGAACTGCCAGGAGAGACTTAAGCACATTGGTTTCAATTCCGTAAAATAGCGAGAGAGCTGCTGCTAACCGAAAATACTGCAGTTTCGGGAAAGTTGGAACGAACCGGAACAGGGAAGGAAGATAGTACGGGCTCAAAGGCCCGGTCGGAATCGTCGCGGTCGTCGCCGAGCGACGGTCCCGTCGGTACCGGTGACAGCGAGCGTGGTGCCGACGGTCTGGCTCATTGTCGGAACACTGCGGACCCACAATATTAAAACCTGCTACATCGCGCTCTCGACGACGGCCTTACTCGTCGTCGGGCAGTGACAGGACGTTCTCCCGACCGATGCGGAAGACCTCGATCTCGTCGTCCTCGCGTAAGTCGCCGACGACCTGACTCGTTTTGGCCTCGGTCCAGTCCAGTTCCGAGACGACTTCCTGCTGTTTGATCCGTCCGCCGCGTTGCTCGAGCAGTCGCAACACCCGCTCTTCGTTGCTCAACAACTCCGGCGGCGTCTCAGCGATGCTCGAGTCGGCTGCACTCGAGCCGTCCGCTCGCCACGCGACGTCGGTCTCGCCGTCGGTTCCGCGACTAGGAGGTCGATTGCGACTGCGTAGCCAGCCGGCAACGGCGACGGTCGCCAACAGGGCCAGCGCGAGGAAGACGATCACCCACGGCATCGGCGGGCCACCGGTGGCTGGCGTCTGTCCCGTCGCCGAGTCGCCGTTTTTGATCAGGACGAGCCGTGGCTGATCGTCGGGGAAGGTTTTCTCGCCGTCCCACTTCACCAGTGCCTCGGATCGTTCATCCGGGACTGGGTCGACGTGCGGTTCGCCGTCGTCCTCGTAGATCGTATACTCATCCGGCCAGCGAAACTGCAACGTCGTCTCGTTACTGAGCGTGAACCCGGACAGCGCAGCACCCGCCTCGATCCGATTCAGTTCGACGTGGGCGAAGTCCGACCACTGGAACGTGACTTTGGCATGCCCGATCTCCTCCGGTTGCGAGTCTTTTTCGGTCGTAACCGATAGGTTCGAGATGTTCATTTCACGCTCCGTGGCGTTTTCACCCTTCGCGACCGTCTCGTTCCAGTCACGTCGTTCCGTCGCGACGTACCAGTCGGTATTCGTCGAGATGTTGGACTGCAACGACTCCCACCGTGCCATCGACCCGTTCTCGTCAGGATAGAACTGATAATCTGTCGTTACCTGCGCAGAGCCGTTCTCGGCAATGAAGACATCGATATGGATTCGGTCGGCGTCCTCGAGTGCCACGGTGTCGTTCGTGGCCGTCTCACCGTCGCCAGCTTGGACCTGTCGCAACACCGTCTCCGTCCCAGCGTCCGCTGTCGCAGGTGCCACCGGGACGCACGCACCCGAACATGCAACCACCACGAGCAGGCAGACCAGGGCTCGGAGCCCCCTCACCTCCATTACGAACATATGCCGTGGCCTCACAAATAGGTCTTTCCGACACAGAAGCAGTATATTTTTCATACAGTCGTGCGAATATTAGCACATATGTCTGACATTCGCGGCGAACTTGGGGTTGAAACGCTGCTGAAACTCGTCCTCGGGCTGGTCGCCGTCTTGCTCGTCCTCGAGATCGTAGAGACGGTGATCAGTGGGCTCGCCTGGCTGCTCGGTCCGTTCGTCGTGGTCGTCCAACTCGCGGTTGCCATCCTGATCGTGCTCTGGTTGCTCGACCGCATCTAAAGTGATCAAAAGCGGACTGTCGGGCCAGAGACCACCAGACTGATAGCCACTTCGGCCAAACATCGACCGAAGTGTACAGCGTCAACGTCCCGGTCCCCGGTCGTGTCCGCCAGCTCGCGGATCGCCTCTATCCCGAGCTGGTCGGCTTCGAAACCGTCCGCGAGGACCACTCGTGTCTACTCAAGCGACTCGGCGAGGCCGACCACGTCGCACAGCTACAACACCGCGCCCACCGCGCGCTCGAGGGCGCTCCCGCCGTCGAGGCCGAAATTACGGGGATCGACTACTTCGAGGACCCGCCACTGGGGTCAGCGCCGGTCGTCTATCTGGCCGTCGAGAGTCCCGGTCTCGAGGGGATCCACGCCGACCTCACCGAGGCCTTCGACGTCGTCGAGGGACTCGAGGGCGCGGACTACGTCCCCCACGTGACGCTGGCCCGCGGCGGCGACATCGAGACCGCACGGCGGCTGGCCGATCGCGAGATCGAGCCCGTCCGGTGGACGGTCAGCGAACTCGAGTTCTGGGACGGGACGTACAAGTTGCCGGTCAGTCGCGTCTCCTTGCCGTCGTAGGGGTCGTCACACACGCTGTCGGCCGAAGCGCATGACACAGCGCGTCCGAGGTTCCCGCAAATATCGCGGCTATCGCCGTTGGCGACTGCAGCGACCCGTCACTGCGAGTGGCGTTCTAGTCGGACAAAACGCCCGAATTCGGCCATGAGAGTCGTCAAGAGTCCGGGTAGCGTCAGCCGGCTCGCTGTGGATTAAGTCCATCTGGCTACTGGTTCCGATGTGGTCGCAACGCTACTCGTCGCAGCGGTCGTGGGACTCGCCCTCGGAGCCTTCCTCCAGAAGGGGCGGTTCTGCTTCGTCAACGCCTTCCGGGACTTCTTCGCGTACAAGGACTCCCGGGTCACGAAAGGCGCCCTCGCAGCGACGTTTCTGACGATGATCTTCTGGGGTATCGCCTACCAACTGGGCTACTATCAGGGGTTCTGGACGCCCAACTGGGGGCTGACGGGACTCGTCGGCGGCTTCATCTTCGGCGTGGGCATGACCTACGCCGGTGGCTGTGCCAGCGGCACGCTCTACCGCGCCGGCGAAGGCTATCTGCAGTTCTGGCTCACGCTGCTGTTCATGGGCGTCGGCTACGCTGGCTTCACCGTCGCCTTCCCGACGCTCGAGCGCACGTACTTCGGGCCGCTGACGTTCGGTGAGGGCGTGAGCCTGTTTACCGTTACGTCCGTCCCGGCCAGCCTGGTCGGCATCGCGATCGCCGGCGCCGGCCTGCTCGTCTACGCCACGCTGGTCGGTCGCTCGTCGACGGGGACCGCCTTCGGCGAGCGCGCTGACGTGGCCCAGTTCACGCCGAGTACGCTGTCCGCACCGGTCGTGGGCCTTCGTGGGTTCGCACACGGCACGACAGCGTACGTCCGCGGGCTCGTCCACGCGTGGCGACACCCAATTGCCGCGAGCAAGCAGCCGTGGGACCCCCGCACTGCGGCGCTCGGAATCACCGCCGCCGCCGTGCTCTGGTTCACCCAGGTCTCGATCGTCGGCGTCACCGGCCCCGAGGCCCGCTGGACGGGCTATCTCCTCTCGCAGGTCGGCGTCGACGCCGGCTCGTTCGAGTACTGGGGCTCGATCCTCTTTCAGGGCCAGGGCGTCGGCGTGACCGTCGACATGGTGATGATCGCGTTCGTCATCGTCGGCGCGTTCCTCGCCGCCGTCTGGAGCGGTGACTTCGCCCTGCGCGTCCCGAAGCGCCGACGGCTCCCCAACGCCGTCGTCGGCGGCCTCATGATGGGGGCGGGCTCGCGGCTCGCCCCCGGCTGCAACATCGGGAACATCTACTCCGGCATCGCGGAGCTGTCGGTCCACTCGTTCATCGCGGCCGTCGGTATCGTTGCCGGCGTCTACGTGATGACCCACTGGATCTACCGCGACGTCGGCTGTGCGATCTGAATCGTTCGCTCACTGAACGCCACCATTACAACAGACAATGCCATCCATCGACGACGTCACGAACACGCCAGACGAACTGACCGACGACGAAGCCGAAGCGCTGCTCGAGGATGCCGACCTCGTCCAGGACATGACCGGCGAGGTTTGTCCCTACCCGCAGGTCGAGGCCAAGAAAGGCCTGCAGGACCTCGAGGCGGGCGACCTGCTCGTCCAGGAGACCGATCACGTCCCCTGTACCGAGAACGTGCCCCGCGCCGTCGGCGACGACGCCGAGGCACAGGTCTGGCGCAGCGGCGACGCGACCTACCGCATCTACCTCCGAAAGCAAGCATGATCGAGGAAGTCTCCACCGAGACGATTCGCGAACGCCTCGAGCGCGGCGACGAGTTCGACCTGATCGACATCCGTGAGGACGAGGACTACGCCGACGGCCACCTCCCCGAGGCCGACCACGTCACCATCGACGAACTCGAGGAGACCGTCGTCGAGCGCGACTGGGCCGACGAAGTGGTCGTCTACTGTTACAGGGGCAACTCGTCGATCCAGGCGGCCCGGCTCATCGCGAAGTACGGCGATGCCGAGCGCGTCGTGAGTATGGCCGGCGGCTACCAGGAGTGGGAGCCACTCGCGACAGTGGCTGCCGACTGATCTGGCTGTTAGGGTGCCGGCGGCTCGCCGTCGTACGCGTCGTGGTCGCCGTAGAAGTTCCGCATCGCGAACTTGAGTTTGTCCGGCTCGATATCGATCAGTTCCTCGCGTTCCTCGTGGGGAAAGATGCCGTTGACGCTGTACTTGCCCAGCTCCGATTTCGCCCGCCGCGAGTAGCGTCGATCGAGGAGCGCGCGGACGCCGACCTCCTCGGGTGAGCGAAGGACCCGACCCAGTGCCTGTCTCGTCTTTCGAACCGTCGGGATCTCGACGGCGTAGCGCCAGCCGGTGTCGGTGCCGTCGAAGGCGGCGTCGTAGGCCTCTTGGACTGCCTCAGCACGGTCATCCAGATGTGGATAGGGGACGCCGACGACCAGCACCGTGTTCGCGTCGTCGCCGTCGAAACTCACTCCTTCCGCGAGAGTGCCCCACAGCGAGGTACACAACACCGCGTCGTCGTCCGCGATGAACTGCTGGCGAAGGTCTTCGACGGACTGGCCCGGCTCGTCGACGTACACCGACCGGTCGCTCCGGCCTGCGATCCGATCGGCATACCGGCTCGCCTCGGCGTAGTTGGGGAAGAACGCGAGCGTATTGCCGGGAGTCATCCGAACGGCGTCGTGGATCGTCTCGGTCACCGCCTCCTGGACCGCAGGATCGTCGCGATCCGACGAGAACAACGGCGGCGTCTCGACGGCGTACGTGCGGCGGTTCGCTTCGGGGAAGCCGAGCCCGTAGGCCATCGTCACGGCGTCCTCGAGCCCCAGTACGTCCTTGGTGACCTCGAACGGCTGGATGGTCGCGCTCATCAGGACCGTCGCGTGGACCTCCTCGAACAGCCGACCGGTTACCTGTCGCGGGAGGCAGGTGTAGAGTTCCGCGCGACCGTAGACCTCGTCGGTGCCGGCGTCTCGGGTGACGGAGACGACCGGGTAGAGCCCCTCCTTCGAGCCCTCGTTCATCCAAGCGCTGACAAAGGCCGCGGCCTGCAGGGTCTGACACTCCGTCCGCGTGGCCGTCTCGCCCTCTCGGTAGGCCTCCTCGTACTCCTCGTCTAACTCCTGACCGAGTTTCATCGCAGCCTCGAGGTCCTCGCTGATTCCCCGCCCGGAGTAGCGCTGGAGAAACTCGAGAGTCAGGTCGTCCTTGCGGTCGTCGTTGGCGATAGATACGTCCGTCCAGTTCTCGGCGATCTGCTCGCGTTCGCCGAAGCCGAAGGATTCCTCGTAGGTTTCGACGACCGCGCGGTGAAACGCCGAGAGGACGTTCGCAGCGTCTTCTGAACGAGGATCATCGGTGTCGGCGAGTTCGTCGAGCGCCGAGTCGAACGTGCGCTCGGAGCAGGTCCGGGTAGCGTGCTCGCGAGCGGCGTCCTCGACGTTGTGGGCCTCGTCGAAGACGGCGATCACGTCGTCAGGATCGCGACCCAACCACCGGAAGAACTGCTCGCGAATCGTCGAATCGAGCAGGTGGTGGTAGTTACAGACGACCAGATCGACGCCCTCGATTCCCTCCTTCAAGAGTTCGTACCCACAGAGCTCCTGTCGGTCAGCGTACTCGTAGATCTCGTCGGGCGTGCGGACGTCCTCGAAGAGCCACGCGAAGAAGTCGTCCGTATCCTGTGTCAGGTTGTTCCGGTAGTACTCGCAGACGTTCTGTTCCTCGAGATCAGCGAGGCGCTCCTCGATGGTCTCGAGTTCGTCCATCACCGCTGCGCGGGCATCAGCCGCCGCGCCGTCGCCGTCCTGGCTTTCGGCCAGCAGTTCGCGCTGGCGGCGCTCGAGTTGGGCTTGGTCGCGTTCGGCGTCGACGACGGCGCGGGTGTTGTCCCGCAGGGCCTGACACTCCTCGTAGCCGACGTCGATGTGACACATCGAGGACTTGCCCTTGAAGACGACCGCGCGGATCTGTTCTTCGCGCGTGATCGCGCGGGCCTCGGCGACGAACTGGCGCATCTGCTGGTGGACATTGGTCGTGATGACGACCGTCTTGTCCTGCTCGCGGGCCACCTCGAGGGCCGGCACGAGCGACGAGAGGGTCTTGCCGGTCCCACAGGCACCCTCGAAGAGGACGTTCTGGCCCCGCGTGAGGGCGTTGTGGATGCGGTCCATCGCCTCGCGCTGATTCTCGTACGGCCGATCGTACGGGAAAAAGCGCAGATACCCGGTCTCGGACACAGTCCATGAGTGGTTCGCGCTGCGATAAAAACGTTCGTCTCGATTCAATCGGCACTTGCCGATCGGGCGAGGGCGCGGACCTCAGCCGACCGGCCAGCAACCGCGCGGTACAGGGACATATATCTCGAGACGCTGCCTCCGGTATGGCAATCCCTGGATACGATGCCAGTACCGTCGCGGAATACAGCCTCAAGCACGCGGGTGCCCGCGTCGACCTCGTGGCGAGCGTGGTCCCGGAGGCGTTCGGCCTCGCCCGAAGCGACAGCGAACCGCCGGCGGCTGCGCTGGGCGAGCCGGTCGACCTCGTGGCGTGTGACGAGCTTCGAGCGGTCGAAGCGCTCCGGGTCGTGCTCGATTACGATCCGACGGCCCTGCCGGCGGGAGCGAGTCCGACCGACGTCGCGGTCGCCGTCGAGACCGGGGACGAGTGGCAGCGACTCCACTCGGCGGTCGATCTCGAGGAGACGACGGTCACGGCAGTGCTCAACGAGCGACCGCCGGGAGCGACAGTTGTCGCCGTCTACGACGATCGTGGCGAGAAAGCCGGCGAGTAGCGTTCGGGCGGCTACGATTCGGGTTCGATGTAGATGCGCTGGATCTGGTCGTCGTGGGCTTTCAGGGCGCGCTCGAGGTCGGTGATGCGGTCATCGATCGTCTCGGCGTCGAGGTCGGACTCGAAGGCAACGTCAGCGGTGACGAGCAGTTCTTCGGCGCCGAAGTAGACGGTCCGGAAGTCGACGAGGTCGATGACGCCATCCCACTCGCTGACGATCGTCCGGAGTTCGTCTTCGTCGGCTTTCGGAAGGCTCTCGCCGAGGATGAGTCGCTTGTTCTCCCAGGCAAGCGCGACGGCAAAGCCCATGAGCATAAGCCCGATGACGAGCGCCGCGCCAGCGTCGTAGGTCGGATTGCCGGTGGTCCGCGTGAGGTAGACCCCGAGCAGCGCGATGCCCGCGCCGGCGAGTGCGATGGTGTCCTCGGTAAGCGCTGTCAGCGTCGTCACGTCGCTGGTCTTCCGGAACGCTTCCCGAAGGCTCGTCCAGCCGTACTCGTCCATCTGGCGGCTGATCCCCTGGTAGGCCTTCCAGAGTGCGTAGGACTCGAAAAGGATCGCCCCGAGCAGGACGGCGTAGTTGACGTAGACTGGGTCGAACGTCGCCCCCAGCAGCGTGACGTCCTCGCTGGCGCGGTGGACGCCACCCGCTCGCAGCGCGCTGATCCCGTGGCGCGCGCTCTCCCAGCCGGCGATGCCAAAGAGCATGACGCTGACCAGCAGACTGTAGAAGAACTGGGCCTTACCGTGGCCGAACGGGTGACTGCGGGTGGCTTCCTGTGCGCCGTACTTGATCCCGACCAACAGGAAGACCTGATTGCCCGTATCCGAAATCGAGTGATACGTCTCCGACAACATCGCGGGACTCCCCGTGAGCAGAAAGCCGCCGAACTTCAGCACCGCGATCGCACCGTTTGCGAACAGGGCGGCGAGAACGACGGAGGTACTACTGGCCATCGCCGGTGACTACGGGTGGCTCTCCCAAAAGTATAAGCCAATCTAGGGACACTCAGTTCGAATTCGACCCAATCAGCAGACCCCCAGCAGCACGCGTCGACGGACAGCGGCGATCGTATCCGAAAGGAACCTGTCACCGTGGGCCGAACGACGACCATGATCGCGATCTTTTCGGATACACACAGTCGCCGCGGCCACGAACTCGAGGACGAGGCGCTGACCGCGGCCCGCGAAGCCGACGTCGTCGTCCACGCGGGCGATTTCACGAGTGAAGCCGCACTCGAGGACTTCCAGAGGGAGTGTGACCGTTTCTTTGCAGTCCACGGAAACGCCGACAGCGCCGCAGTTCGAGAACGACTGCCGATGGCCCGCGTCGTCGAAGCGGGAGGTGTCCGCATCGCCGTCACCCACCGACAGGACGGCGGCGAAACTGGCCTCGCCATGTTTGGCCGCTCGCGCGGTGCCGACCTCGTCGTCTTTGGGCACAGTCATCGACCGACAGTCGTCGAAGCCGACGACATCTCCCTGCTCAATCCCGGCAGTCACGCCGATCCACGCGGAAACCGACCGGGATTTGCCGTCCTCGAGGAACGTGACGACGGCGGACTCGACGGATCGATCCGACAGCTGGACGGAACGCCTATCGAGTCGGTCGCAATTCGCCCGGCGTGACTCGGGGGACAGAAACAGGGTCCGAACGTGACACGGGACCAGCGCGCAACGTCAGCGGGGAGTGGTTTGTGAAGATGTCAGAGGGAGCCTGCCGTCAGCAGGGGTCGGCTGTCAGACGGCGGACGGGCAGACGGCAGGGGGTCACAGGGGAAGGCAACAGGCCTCACGGTCGCGGTCGCCTGCGTCGAGGCCTATCCGAAGGAAGGAGCCGTGCCACATTATAGTCGGCGCAAGCTGAAATTCCGATTTTAGTTACAGACGTGTCGGCGCGGATACAACCGGTCGAGGTCGAAACGGTTAACCACAGTGACAGTGTAGCGGTCGCGTATGCTGGATCCCATCATCGGTCTCCTTCCCGACGATCCCGTCATCATCGCGGTCGTCGCCATTTTGCTATCGCTGGTCTTTTTCGCGTATCTCCTCTTGCGACGAACCGTCCTCGAGTTCCGCGATGGCATGCGCGGCGAGCGCTGAGACGGGGTGACAGTCGTCCGTCCGAGCCAATCCGACTCGAGTCCGTCTCGTCGCCGACTGTCCGCATCACGAACCGTTTTTTCCCTCCCCTTCTAATACCGGAGCATGGACCCACGCATTCGGGAACACGCCGAGATCATCGCCAACCACTCGGTCGATCTGGAGGAGGGCGACAACGTCATCATCGACGCCCACCCGGTCGCCGAAGATTTGGTCGTCGCACTCCACGAAGTGATCGGTGATCAGGGGGCAAACCCCGTCACGACGAGCCAGCGAACCGGCAAGCGCAGCCAGCGGGCCTTCCTGCGGGCGTCCGACGGCGAGTTCGAGACGCCCGAGCACGAACGCGCGCTCGTCGAGCACAGCGACGTCTACATCGCGATCCGGGCAAGCGACAACGTCACCCAGACCAGCGACGTTGACCCCGAGATCAGCGCGGCCTACCAGCAGGCCCACCGCCCAATCCTGAACGAACGCCTCTCCAAACGCTGGTGTCTCACGCAGTTCCCTGCGCCCGCCAACGCCCAGCTCGCAGAAATGAGCACCGAGGGCTACGAGAACTTCGTCTGGGACGCCGTCAACAAAGACTGGGAGGCTCAGCGCGAACACCAGGAGAACATGGTCGAAATCATGGACCCCGCCGACGAGGTCCGTATCGTCAGCGGCGACACGACCGACGTGACCATGTCTGTCGCGGGCAATCCGACGCTGAACGACCACGGCGAACACAACCTCCCCGGCGGTGAGGTCTTTACTGCGCCCCAACCCGACAGCGTCGAGGGTGAGGTCCTGTTCGACATGCCGCTGTACCACCAGGGCCGCGAGATCACGGATGTCTTCCTCGAGTTCGAAGACGGCGAAGTCGTCTCCCACTCGGCGGCGAAAAACGAGGACGTCCTGACGGAGGTCCTCAATACCGACGACGGTGCGCGCCGGCTGGGCGAGCTCGGCATCGGGATGAACCGCGATATCGACCAGTTCACCTACAACATGCTGTTCGACGAGAAGATGGGCGACACCGTCCACATGGCCGTCGGTCGAGCCTACGACGACACCGTCGGCGAGGACAACGAACAGAACGACTCGGCAGTCCACGTCGACATGATCGTCGACATGAGCGAGGATTCGTTCATCGAGGTCGACGGCGAAGTCGTCCAGCGAAACGGCACGTTCCGATTCGAAGACGGGTTCGAGGAGTAGCGCGGTTCGGAGCGAACAAAGTAAGCGAGAACCGCGAGACCCGACGTGCTCCGTTCTCGAGGCAGTTTTGTCGAAGCGTTTTCACGGGAGAAGCGAGCCGCGAAGCCGATCGGTCGCCATCGGGCGGGTTTATGATCCTGAAACGCCGATCACAGGTATGGCAATACTCGTCGCGTACGATGGCTCCGCACCCGCACAGAAGGCAGTCGAACACGCGTTCACCACGTATCCCGACGAGGAGATCGTGTTGTTGCGCGTCATCGAAGCGGCGGACGGCTCCACGGGTGCCGGGATCATGGCCGCACAGGAAATGCTCCGAGACCGCGAAGAGAAAGTCTCCGAGGAACTCCCCGAAGAGATCGACGAGTTCGTCAGCGACCCCGACCTCGACTTTCGAACCGAAACAGCCGTCGGCAAGCCCGCACGCGAGGTCGTCCGCTTCGCCGAGGACAACGACATCGACCACATCATCATCGGCAGCCACGGTCGATCCGGCCTCTCGCGGGTCTTACTCGGCAGCGTCGCGGAAAAGATCGTCCGTCGTTCGCCTGTCCCGGTAACCGTCTTTCGCTGATCCGACGCTTCCGCTGACCTGACGCAGGTCTCGAGCGTAGTCGCTATCGGTCGTCGGTGAGGTCCGCAACCATTTCCGAGACGACCGCCATCTCGTCCTCGTTGATGCCGTGGCCCATCCCCTCGTAGAGACGTTTCGTCACGTCAGCGTCCATCGACTCGAAGACGGCAGCCGTCTCGTGGACCCGTTCTTCGGGAATATGGGGATCGACGTCGCTACAGCCCAGAAAGATCGGCGTCCCCTCGAGATCGCCGGGATACTCGTCGTCCAGTTCCTCGCCGATGAGCCCACCGCTGAGGGCGACCAATCCGCCGTAGCGGCGCGGGTTGCGCGCAAGGTATTCGCTGGCGAGACAGGCACCCTGCGAGAAGCCGACCAGCATGACCCGCTCGGTCGGGATGCCGGCGTCGTTCGCCTCGGCAATCGCGTCACTGATCGCCTGCAGCCCTGACGATCGGCCGGGCTCGTTTTGCTTGACGGGCGCGAGAAACGAGTTCGGATACCACGTCCGGCGGGCCGCCTGGGGGGCGAGGGCGGCGACGCCATCCTGCTGGACCTCCTCGGCCAACTGGATCATCCCGCGGGCGGTCGCGCCACGACCGTGGGTGAGGACGAGCGCCGCCTCGGCGTCCGCGAGGTCGGTCCCGCCGGTGACGAGTTGCTGGCCCTGATGGGGGCCGTCGCCGCGCCCGTCAGCGCTCATTCGAGACCACCGACGCCGGCGCTGGCGTCGGGCAGGTCGTGTTCGACGACCTCGAGCCCGACGGCCTCGATCGCACCGCGAAGGTGCTCGTCTTTGGCGTAGTCAGCCCCGTCTTCCTCGCGAAGTTCCTGGGCTTTCGCCAGCACTTCGCCCCGGCGGTCGTCGGGGATCTCGTATTTGTCCGTCGAGAGTTCGATCACGAGGCCGTTGTTGTCGCGGGTGTAGATCGAGTGGAAGATCCCCCGGTCGAAGACGTTGTAGCCGTGGCCGGCGTCCTCGAGTGCGTCCATCGTATCCTCGTACTCGTCGGGATCGATGCTGAAACAGAGGTGATGCACCGCGCCGACGCCGGCGCGCTGGCCGCGGGCGGACGGGCGGTCGTCGCTGACAAAGAAGGTCAAGATGCGGCCATCACCCGTATCGAAGAACAGGTGAGTTTGCGAGGGATCGTCGAGGTTCGGCTGGCGCAAGACCAGCGGCATCCCGAGTAGGTCCTGGTAGAACTCGATCGTGTCTTCTTCGTTGGATCCCCAGATGGTGATGTGGTCGGTCCCCGACGTGTGGACGGGGCTGTCGGGCAGTTCGTGCGTGACTGGAGTGGGTTCGTCGTGAGACATAGTAGGGTTGTGTGAGTCGGTTCGGTCGAATGGGTCGGCTGGTGTCGCGATTACTCCGCGACGTGCTCGCCGAAGACGCGCGCGGCGTCGTCGGGAACGTCGAAGTCGTGGTAGTGTTCTCCTTTTACCGTCGAGAGGATGTTGAGCGCCGCGGCAGCACCGTCGCCCACGGAGATGGCGGCCTGCCACTCCTCGGGGCGGACCATCGCGCCGGTCGCGTACGCGCCGTCGACGCTCGTCTCCATGTCGACGCCGACGTCGACGGTGTCGTCGTCAGAAAACGCACAGCCCAAGTCGTCGGCGAGGTCGCGGTTCGCGCCGGTCGCGAGCACGACGAAGTCGGCCTCGTATTCGCCGTCCTCGGTTTCGACGACGAAGCCGTCGCCGGACTCGCTGACCGCGGTCACTACCTCGTCCTGTCGGCGGTCGACGCCGAAGTCGTCGACCTGTTGGCGGGCCGTCGCCATGAACTCGCTGCCGCCGACCGAGCCGATCCCGAGGTAGTTGAACAGGTGGGCCTTGTGCATCCACGTCTCGTCGATGTCGAACACCGTCGTCTCGAGGCCGTTTTTCTCTGTGAACAGCGCCGCACTCAGTCCAGCAGGGCCGCCGCCGACAACGATCACCGATACGTCGTCCGGAGTGGTCTCGTCGCTCATCTGTAGTTACACAATGTTACTGCAGACGTATCAATCTAGCAGCGGCCCCGGAGCAACCACGTAACACTGGTGTCAGTGGCCCCGGAGATGCTCCGAGTGAGTGCTGGCAACAGCCATCACGACTTGCCGGTGCAGGCTCAACCCCTTCGCGTGGCTCGTGCATACCGCCACATCCCACAGGAGAACGACCGGCGGACGGGTCGACTGCCGTGCCTTCGGTACGGCCGTCGATCACCGACTGCCGGTCACCAGAGATGGCCCGGTGACGGATTGCTCGAGGGCCAGTCACTCCGCTCCAACGAAGACATCTATGAAAACCAGCCTCGAAGTGGAATACTGGGTCGTTGACGACGACGGCGAACTCGCCCCACCCGAGACACTGCTCGACGTCTCGGATCAGGTCGATCCTGAGTTCGTCGAGCCGATGCTCGAGATCAAGACAACCCCGTGTGAGTCGATGACCGAACTCCGCGAGGAGCTACGCGACCGGATCGGTCGCGTCGTCGACGCGGCACACGACCAGCACAAGCGGCTCGTCCCATTGGCGACACCGCTGTCCGCCTCGCCTGCCGACATCCCCTACCGCGAGAAGGACAGTACTGACCTCCAGCGACGGATCGTCGGGCCGACGTTCGACGACGCGCGGTTCTGTGCCGGGACACACGTCCACTTCGAACAATCGAACGTCGTCGACCAGCTCAACGCCCTGACCGCGATCGATCCGGCCTTCGCGCTCGTCAACAGCGCCGCACACTACCGCGGCGAACGCATCCTCGAGTGCGCCCGACCGTTCCTCTACCGTCGCTCGTGCTACGAGACCTGCCCCGAACAGGGCCAGCTCTGGCCCTACGTCGACAGCGTCGCCGAGTGGGAGCAGCGACTCGAAGATGCCTACAACTCGTTTCGGGAGCGTGCGCTGGAGCGTGGCGTCGACCGGGCTACCTTCGAAGCCGAATTCAGCCCCTACGACGCGGTCTGGAACCCGGTTCGACTGCGAACCGCGATGCCCACGGTCGAGTGGCGCTCGCCCGACACGGCCCTGCCGAGTCAGGTGCTGCAACTCGCAGGCGCAGTCCGATCGATCGTCTCGCAGGCCGACGCCAACGGAACAGTTGTCGACGACTCAGCGGCCATCGCTTCGGACGCAGCCGTCGACTCGAGAGGGGCCCGCGACCCGCTTTCCCTCCCCGCGTTCGACACCGTCGAGTCGGTCACCGACGCGGCCATCTACGATGGACTCGACGGCACGGGGGTCCAACGCTACCTGCGCGGACTCGGGTTCACGCCGTCGGCGTACGACCCCCTTGCCGACCGCATGCCCGACTCGCGGCTCACCGACCGGCAGGCACGGAACCTGCGACTCCGAGCCGCCGATCGGCTCGAAGCCGACCTCGAGCACCACCGCGTTCGAGTTACCTAAACCGGCCCGACGACGAGCACCGTCGGCACGGCGACGACGGCAAGTCCCTGTCGAAGCGTCAGCCCGCGAGCCGCGGTGATAGCATGGGCCCACAGATAGCCCGACCAGAGCGTACAGCCCACGCCGACGACGGTCGTCGCCGCGAACAACGGATCGAACCCGGGTGGCGACGCGTAGATCCGCGCCGGGGGCGTAACGCCGAGCCGCCAGATCTCGGTCGGCGTCGCCGGAAAGGCGACGAACAGCGCGACGAGTGTGACGCCGTTCGCGAGAAGCTGGGGAACGAACCCCCAGGCGACGAGACTGACAGTGCGGTCGAACCCGGATACGCTTGCGATCGGCCACGAGAGCAGGTAAAACAGCGCTGCGAACGCGATCCAGGCGACCAGCGGTAACACGAGCACCGCCCCGAGGAGAATCCCCACGGTTCCGGGGAGCGAAACCGCCCAGTCGGCCGTAACGTACTGAATCGGCGGAAACGCATCGAAGACCACCTCGTCGGGGATCACCGGCGATTCAAGCAACGAGAGCACCGGTGGAATCACCCCCAGACATACCGCGCCGGTCGCGATGAGCACGCCGACCGACTGCGAAAGTGCGGGCGCTTCGGCGTCGAAAAACGCCGCCGGATCGACGAGGAGTTGCCACACGCGACCGTCCATACGATCGTGTTGGTGGCCCGATTCTTGAGGGTTTGTGCTCGAGGACGACAAACAAGGGCCGGGCACGATGGGATTTGAACCACGCCGTCGGCTCGCTACGCTCGCCGCCGTCTAGTTCAAATCCATCTCAGTTCACTGTTCGCTCGTCACGTCCGTTCCTCGCAGAACAGCGGGCACGATGGGATTTGAACCCACGACCGTCGGATTAGAAGTCCGACGCTCTTTCCGGACTGAGCTACGTGCCCTCGAGTCAGCATCCACGATGGAACAGTATAAGCAATTGGGATTCCGGCGGCCAGTACCCGACGCGAGCGGGCGAATCGTCTGAAAAAGAGAACCAGATTACGAGCGCGTCACCGGTGTCGCTGACCGGCGTCAGAACTCGACCTCGGACTCGTCGTCGCTCTCGTTTTCGGTGACGGTGTCGCCGTCTGACTCGTTGCTCGAGTCGGTGTTTCCGTCGTCAGACTCGTTACCCAGTCCGTCGTCGGACTCGTTCCCGAGCCCACCGTCGTCAGATTCATTTCCAAGTCCACCGCCGTCGGACTCGTTTTCGTCGGCACCGAAGCCACCGGACCCGCCGGATCCATCGTTCGTTCCGCCCGACGTTTCGTCACTGGATTCACCGCTGTCCATACAACCTGCCACTGCAGCGACCAGTCCAGCGCCGACTCCGGCCGTGAACCGACGCCTGTCGATGATCTTGTCTGTCATGATACGGCACCTGTCTCTGTTCCTGACAGCCACATAACGGCGTATCTCCGTTTCAGCTATCAATCGGAGTTTGCTCGAATTATGCAGAGTTCGGACGGTTGAGCGAGATACGACCGTCGAACGCGTCGGTTCCACGTGAGAAATCGATCGATAGCGGACGCATAAGATACACCGAACCGGATTGCAACGCAGTAAAACCGGAGATAAAACCGTTGCAGCGACCCGGGAACGGCAGTCGCGGGCCACAATGGTGCGAGCGACGAACACAGCGTTTATGCACGTCTCGACGGTACGTTCCTCCGATGCACGTCATCGGAACGGTGGGACTGCCCGGCAGCGGGAAGGGCGAGGCCGCCACCGTCGCACGCGAAGACGGAATCCCGGTGGTGACGATGGGCGACGTCGTCCGCCAGGAGACGGCCGACCGCGGGCTCGATCCCGCGAAAGACCACGGGACGGTCGCACAGGCGCTGCGCGAGGAAAACGGCCCGACAGCGATCGCCGAGCGGTCGCTGCCGATGATCGAGGACCGCCTCGCGGACCACGACACGGTGCTGGTCGATGGCATCCGCTCGGACGTCGAGGTCGACGTCTTCGAAGACGAGTTCGGCGACGCGTTCACGCTGGTCAGCATCGAGGCTCCCTTCGAGGTTCGGGCCGAGCGGATCGACGACCGCGGCCGGGACGCAAGCGCCGCGGAGGGTGGCGAAGACCTAGCCACCCGCGACGAGCGCGAGCGCGGCTTCGGGATGGACGACGCGATGGACCGGGCTGACGTCGTCGTCGAGAACACCGACTCGCTCGAGGCGTTCCACGAGCAAATCCGCTCGCTCATCCGCGGAACCGACGACGAAAAACGTGCGGAGGCCGAAGCCGACCCATGAGCGAGATCTACCGCGTCGACGTCGAGATCACGGCACCGATCTACGACACCGAGGTTACGAGCCGCGTGATCGACGCCGTCGCGAATATCTTTCCCAACGCTGATATCGAAGAGGAGTTCGGCGAGGTCCGCGCCGAGGCCCACGCGATGGACCACTTCTCCGAGCTACTCCACCGCCAAGAGATTCTGGATACCGCCCGCGGCGAGTTCTTTGCGAACCGCGAGGGAGATACCTTCAGCTTCGCGCTGAAGAAGCAGGCCGCCTTCGAGGACCGCGTCAATTTCTCGGTTGGCGAGCCCGACGAGCTCGGCGAGATCGCCGTCCGCGTCCGGGTCGACGAGCCGAGCCTCGAGGAATTTATCGACCACATTGCGCCGCCGACCGAAGACGGGCGACCGGTCGACGCCTGATACGGTCTGCTGTCACTGGTTACCGGCGCACCCCAGCCCGTCATGCGGGTGCGCCGGAAATGACGTACAGTAGTCCGTCTGATTCGGTTCGACATCGGAAGGACATCTTGTAGCCCCGGTCGCACGACGAGAAGGGCACAATGACTGATGAGGTTCGACCACGTAGTGTCGTCAAATGTACGACACGATCCCAGTCACCGAGATCATGGTCGAGGACGTCGTCACCGCCCCGCCGGATGCGACCGCGACTGAGGCGGCGACGCTGTTGCGCGACGAGGGCGTCAGTTCGGTGATCGTGGCTCGAGACGGCGACCCCGTCGGCATCGTCACGGAAGGTGACTTCGCGACACAGTTGTGCGAACGGCGAGACCTCGGCCACGTCGAACTGTCGGCAGTCATGTCGACGCCGCTGACGACAGTCGAGTCGACCGCATCCATCGTCGATGCCGTCGAGTTGCTGCAGTCGTCGGACATCGAACACCTACCGGTCGTCGACGGTGGGAATACCGATGACCACGGCCCGCTCGTGGGGATCATCACGACGACGGAACTCTCCTATTACGTCCCACACCTGGCCCGCGAACGTGGCCGACCCGAGACCACACTGACACGCCGACAGGTCAGGACCGATACGAAATACGAGCGTGACGACTGGGCGTTCGAGTACCACAGTGCAGACGAGTCGACCGTCGCGGTCGGCGACACCGCTCGCTTCTCGAAGTCGATCACCGACGACGACGTCGAGGCCTTCGCGGACGTGACCGGCGACACCAATCGGCTCCACCTCGAGAACGACTACGCGGCTGAGACACGCTTCGGTGAGCGAATCGTCCACGGCGTCCTCGCAAACGGACTGATCAGCGCGGCACTCGCCCGACTTCCGGGGCTGACGATCTACCTCTCACAGGAGAGTAGTTTCCGTGCACCGTTACCGATCGGTGATCGTGCCACCGCAGTTTGCGAAGTCGTCGAAGACCTCGGGGGATCGAAGTACCGGATCGAGACCGTCGTGCTCGACGGCGACGACACGACGGTGCTCGAGGGGAGTGCAGTCGTTTTGATCGACGACCTCCCGCCGATCGCTGTCAACGAACGCGATGCGGCGACAACCGAATCGTCCGATTAGTCGGCACAGTTCCCGACCGCCTCGAGTTCGTCTTCGCCCTCGGACTGGTAGGTTCTGGCAGCCGGATCGCCGTCGGCTGCGGCGGCTGCCCCGTCCGCGAACGCCGTTGCCGCGTCGGCGAGATGGCGGTTCTGGCAGGTTGCCGTCTCGAAGTAGCCGGTAAGCCCGTCCGGGGCCTCGGTCTGGCCGGCCTCGAGTCGATCGAGCGATGTCGAAAACGTCGCCTCGGCGGTCTCGAAGGCGGCCTGTGCGGCCTCGTACTCGCCGTTATCGACGTGTGTCTGCCCACTCTCGAGTGCGCCGTATCCGTCGTCGGCGTCCAGGGTCGCGTCGTACGCACCCGCGAGCGTCTCCAGCGCAGTCACTGCATCGCCGAGCGCCGCCGCCCCGTCCTCGAGGTCGGCGAGTTTGACTCCGGAGAGTTCGGTGAGTCGGTCACTGTCGATATCCGCAATCGTCGCGTCCACCTGCTCGTAGCGTTGGCGTGCGTCGCCAAGTTTCGTGTAGCGAGTATCGATGATCTCGTTTGCTCGCTCGAGATCGCCGCTTTCCTCGAGTGTCGCATTGACGTGGTCGATGTCGTCGGCGATCGTCTCGTCGGTAACGGTCACGGTCACCGAAACGAGCCCGTCGAGGGCGTTCGCATACGAGCGCAGCGTTTCGATGTCTGCCGCGCGGTCATCGCCCAGTTCGGTTTCGGCCGTCTGGAGGTGATCGCGAGCCGTCTCGAGGTGGTCACGCGGTTCGGTCGGATCGAACTCGACTTCCTCGGGATTCTCGAGGCCTGTGAGTTCTTCGAGTGACTGTGCGGCCTTGTTCAGACTGCCTGCGGCGCGGTCGAGTGCGCGTTCACCCGTTCGATCGCTGACCGCGACGGTGGGTTCGTCCGACGATCCGGGAAGGCTACCGAGACAGCCGGAGAGTGACGCTATGAGGCCTGTGCTCACACCGGCCGCGCCGGTGCGGGCGAGATACTGCCGACGGTTCATTCTACGAGAAGGTTCGTCTAGAACGATATTAACGTAGTGGCAACAGAAACGTCGGTTTCGGTATGTGTTTCGGGAGCTGCTGTCGGTGGGAAAAGCGTCGGAAACCGATCAGAACGGGCCCATCCCGCCCATGCCACCACCGCCACCGCCGCCTTGCTGTTGCATCTGTTGCATCATGCGCTGCATCTCCTTGTCGGAGCCCATCCCCTGGAACTGCTTGATGGTCTTCTCCATCATCTTGTACTGCTCGAGCAGTTCTCGGACCTGCTCCTCGCTGGTGCCCGACCCGCGAGCGATGCGTTCGATCTGGCTCGCACCGATGGCCTTGGGATACTCCTTTTCGGCCTCGGTCATCGAGTCCATGATGACGCTGAACGTACGCATCCGCTGTTGCGTGACGTCCATCGCGTCGTCGGGTAACTGATCTTTGATCCCGCCGCCGAAGCCGGGGATCATGTCCATCACCTGGTCAAGCGGCCCCATGTTGTTCATCGCCTCCATCTGCTTTTGCATGTCGTTCAGGGTGAACTGCCCCTGCAACATGTCCTCGGGGTCCCAGTCGTCTTCCTCGATCTCGGTCTGCTCCATCGCGCGTTCGACGCGTTCGGCGAGCTGGCTGAGATCGCCCATCCCCAGCAGCCGCGAGATGAAGCCATCGGGCTCGAAACGCTCGATGTCCTGGACCTCCTCGCCGGTCCCGAGGAAGGCGATCGAGGAGTCGGTCTGATCGACCGCGGTCAGCGCACCGCCACCTTTCGCCGTCCCGTCGAGTTTCGTGATGACGACGCCGTCGATCCCGATCGACTCGTCGAACTGCTGGGCCTGATCCTTCGCACCCTGCCCGATCGCAGCGTCCAAGACGAGCAAAGAGGTGTCGGGCTCGACGACATCCTCGATGTCTTCGATCTCGTCGATCAGGTCGTCCTCGAGCGCGTGGCGACCCGCCGTGTCCACGATGTGGACGTCGGCTTCGCTGGTCTCCTCGAGGCCCTTGCGGGCGATCTCGACCGGATCGTCGTTGTCCGGGTTGCCGTAGAAGTCGACCTCGGCGCGACCGGCCATCTCCTCGGCCTGCTGGTAGGCACCGGGCCGGAAGGTGTCGGTCTGAATGACCGCCGGACGCAGCCCCTTCGTCGAGAACCACCAGGCCATCTTCGCGGCGGAGGTCGTCTTCCCCGACCCCTGCAGCCCTGCCAGCAGAATCGTCTGTTCCTCGAGGGGCAGTTCGGTCGACTCGCCGATGAGATCGACCAACTCCTCGTAGACGATGCGGAGGACGAAGTCCCGTGCCGGGGTGCCGGCGGGGGGTTCTTCCTCGAGTGCACGTTCTTTGATGCTGTCCGACAGCTCCATCACGAGCGAGACGTCGACGTCGGCGGAGAGCAGCGATCGCTGAATCTCCTTGACGATCTCCTCGATGTCTTCTTCGCTGAGTCGCGACTTCCCGCGGAGCTTGTCCAGGGTGCCCCGCAGAGAACTCCCGAGATCGTCGAGTACCATTTGCTCGGTCTACGGGGCGATGGCGTTAAAGGCTTTTTCTACAGCCGATACGAGTTGCCGGAGCGGCCATGACGAGAAGCCGAACCGCGTCGGTGAGTATTTCACCCGACCGCGACAACGCCCGCGTATGAGCTCCGACGCAGACGTAGACCCCTCCGAGTACGAGGCGCTCGCGGACGCGGACGTGACCATGCGCCAAAACGAGCACGGCCTCCACATCGCCGACGACGAGGTGACTGGCGTCTCGAGCCAGGGACAGACGCCCGAGGAGGCCATCGCAAACCTCGCGGCGGCGGTCGAGTCGTACAAGGAAGCGACCGCCGACGATCCGGGCGACGACTGGCTGTAGGTGCGGCCATCCCGACCATGTCATAGTGTGTGATACGGACTCCTGTCAGTCAGTTCCGGCGCATCCGCAACCGGTCATGCGGGTGCGCCGGTAACCAGTGACAGCAGACCGTATGAATCGCAGGCGCCCGTTTTACGCGACCGTCCGTGGACGATGCCGATATGGAGGCATACGACATCGTCGTACTCGGTGGCGGCTCGGGCAGTCAGGTCGCCACCGCAGGCGCCCAGCAGGGTCTTGAGACCGCCGTCGTCGAACCCGGACCACTCGGCGGCGCGTGTATCACACGTGGTTGCGTTCCCTCGAAGGCACTCATCCACCGTGCAGACGTGCTCGAGGAGGTACGGAGTGCCGAAGCGGTCGGCGTCGACGCACAGGCGACGGACGTCGACTACGACGAGATCACGTCCTCGATCCACGACACGGTCTACGAGCAGGCAGCGAACAAGGCCGCGAACCTGCGAGCCGGCGATAACGTCACTCTCTACCGCGGTGTGGGTCGATTCGTCGACGATCGCACGATCGAAATCGACCCGACCGACGAGACGACGAACACGGAGCGGATCCGCGGCGAGACGGTCATCATTGCCGTCGGCGGTCGACCAATGGAACCCCCGATCGACGGCCTCGAGGACATCGACTACCGCACGAGCGACGACGTGCTCTTCCTCGACGAACGACCCGACGAGCTGGTGATCGTCGGCGGCGGCTACATCGGTGCCGAACTGGGCTATTTTTTCGGCGCACTCGATGCCGACGTGTCGATCATCGGTCGGAGCGATCAACTCGTCCCCCGCGAGGACGACGATGTCAGCGCCGTCGTGACCGACTCACTCGAGACACACTGCGACGTGTATACGGGCTACGAGGCGGTCGCAGTCGACGAGGCAAACGGCAGTATCACCGTGACCGCTGAACCGACGGATGACGAGAGCGACGACACTGTCACCCTCGACGCCGACGAGCTGCTGATCGCGACCGGTCGGCAGCCGAACACTGACACGCTCGACCTCGAGGCGACGGGCGTCAAAACCGACGAAACGGGTGCCGTCGAGACTGACGAGTTCCTAAAGACAACCGCGGACGGGATCTGGGCGCTCGGCGACGCGATCGGTGCGCCGCCGTTCAAGCACGCCGCAGACTACGAAACCCGCATCGTCACCGAAAACGTTCTCGAGGAGAGCCAGCGGGCCGTCGACTACGAGGCGATGCCCCACGCGATATTCACCGATCCGCAGGTCGCCAGCGTGGGCCGGACGGAAGGCGGCCTTGAGGACGAGGGCCGCGAGTACGAGGGCGTCACCGTCCCGTACGGGGCTGCACCGCTCGGGATGATCCTGGCGGCCGACGACGGGTTCGTCAAGGCACTCGCTGGACCGGACGGCGAAATTCTGGGCTGTCACATCGTTGGTCCACAGGCATCGACGCTGCTGCACGAGGTAGTCGTCGCGATGGACGGCGGCGGCACCGTCGACGATGTCGTGGACCCGGTTCACGTCCACCCCGCGCTAAACGAGGTCGTCTACGCGGCGTTCGACGAACTGTCCGAGACGACCTACTCGACGGCGCCGGACTGGCGAGACGTGAGCGGTTAGTCGTCGACGGGGCCACTTTCGACCGCGCCGTCGTGTTCGAGCCACTCTGTGAGACTGCCCTCGTAGAAGTGGACATCCTCGTAGCCCAACGCCGTCAGAACCACGTAGGTGTGACTGATCCGGCGGGCGGTGTTGCAGTAGAGGACGATCTCGCGGTCGGGCGTGATTCCACGGTCGGCGAGCAGGTCCTCGAGGTCGGCCTCGGGTTTCAGCCGCCGGGACTGCTCGTCGACGACCTCGCGCCAGTCGAACCGCACGGCACCCGGCAGACGCGCCTCCTCGAATTCGTCTTGCTCGCGCGTGTCGACGAAGACGGCGTCACGCTCGAGGGCGTCCGCGACCGTGTCGTAGCCGACGAGCGGGCTTTCCTCTGGTTCAAGAGGGGCGGGTTCGTAGTTGGTCGGTTCGATCTCGGGCGTCTCGCTGGTCGTCTCGTGCTCGCGGTTCCAGGCGCTGAAATCGCCGTCGAGCAGCCGTACGTCGTCGTGGCCGTACTCGATAGCAGTGAGTACGAAGCGGGCAGCGAAGACGCCGTGGGTGTCGTCGTAGGCGACGATCGTGTCGTCCTCGCTGATACCTGCGTCGCCGAGCAGGTCGGCAAAGGCTGCGGAACCGGGTAAGGTGCCCCGGTCGACATCGCTGTCGTCGCGGTAGCTGTCGAACGGGACGCTCACTGCGCCCGGCAGGTGTCCGATCCCGTCGTACTCCCAGGCGTCTCTGACGTCGACGACGTGTACGGTCGGATCGTCCAGCCGCGTGGCGAGCCAGTCGGGGGACACGATAACGGATTCGTCCATGAGTCGGCCATACGTGGCGCAGATCCGTGTACGCACCGATATTACGGCGAGTGGCGGCTACCGAGACAGAGGCAATTTTTGCTTGTTCTGGAGGGCGATTCGATCGCTGTCACGCACGGTGCACTCGCGTGCGCCTCGAGGCCGCTGAATACAGGCCCCGTCCGAACACCCGCCAAGATCGACATGGAAAGCATCGGCAAGTGTTTCCGACACGGTCGACCGGTGTCCGAATTGACCGGTTAGGCAGTTCCTTTGTGTATCCCAGGTGTAGAGCTGTGTATGGCAAACGACTACGCTAACGACGCACTCGTCACGGCTGACTGGGTCGAGGAGCGCCTCGACGACTTCCAAGACGGCGATTCCGACCACCGACTCGTCGAAGTCGACGTCGACACGGAAGCCTACGACGAAGCACACGCCCCCGGCGCGATCGGCTTCAACTGGGAAACCCAGCTGCAAGACCAGACCACCCGCGACATTCTCACGAAAGCGGATTTCGAGGACCTGCTGGGCAGCCACGGCATCAGCGAGGACGACACGGTCGTCCTCTACGGCGACAACGCAAACTGGTTCGCCGCCTACGCCTACTGGCAGTTCAAGTACTACGGCCACGAGGACGTCTATCTGCTCGACGGCGGTCGCGAATACTGGCTCGAGAACGACTATCCGACCACCGACAAGGTACCCGAGTTCTCCGAAACCGAATACGACGCCGCCGGGCCGCGCGAGACCATTCGCGCCTACCGCGACGACGTCGAGAAGGCGATCGAACGCGGCGTCCCCCTCGTCGACGTCCGCTCGCCCGAGGAGTACTCCGGCGAAGTGCTGGCCCCGCCAGGACTCCAGGAGACCGCACAGCGTGGCGGCCACATCCCCGGCGCGAAGAACATCTCGTGGGCCGCCGTCACCAACGACGACGGCACTTTCAAAACGCGCGAGGAACTCGAGGACCTCTACGCGGAGGAAGGCATTACGGGTAGCGAGACGACCGTCGCCTACTGCCGCATCGGCGAGCGCTCGTCGGTCGCGTGGTTCGCGCTGCACGAGCTGCTCGGCTACGAGGACGCCGTCAACTACGACGGCTCCTGGACCGAGTGGGGCAACCTCGTCAGCGCACCGATCGAGAAAGGCAACTAAACCGCGCGCTGACGGAGCCGTTTTCCCCATCCCCGCGTATCGACGGCTATCGCCAGCGTAGACGGCTTTTGCATGCATCGTCACGATAGACCTAACTCGAGCCCTCACGAAGCATTCGCTATGACTGATCCAGAAACGTTCGTCGAAACCGTTAGTGATGAGAACCAGACCGCGCTCTCGCGGCTTGGCTCCTCGAAGTCGCTTTACGCCGACACCGGCGGCGACATCGACACCGAGCCGGTCCTCGAGGCGACCACCGACGCCGAGTACGCTGCTTGGCAGACGTTCAGCGCGTGGGCCGACGACGAGAGCGACGACGAGGCACAGGCAGCCTTCGAGACCACAGCCGAGGAGGAACAGAGCCACTACGAGACCGTCGACGAGAAACTCGCCGACGGCGACTACGAACCACAGGAGACGCCACAGCTCCACGAGTACCTGCGCGAGCGCGCCGACACTGTCGACCGTGTCGGCGCGCTCGTCGGTCGCATCCTCGCGAGCCAGCGGTCGAAAAACCAGGTCGTCGGCTACTTCGTCGGCGACGCCGACCCCCAGACAGCCAGCCTGTTCCGCGAGTTCGGCGCGGACTTAGATGACCAGCTTGAACGCGCGAAATCGCTGCTCGAGACGGTCTGTGAGACCGACGAGGACTGGAACCGGGCCGAAGACGCGGCAGCGGGCGCGATCGAGGCCGCCTACGACGAGTACGTCGAGTCGCTCGAGGCAATGGGAGCGAACCCCAAGCCGGTCTGCTGACTCCCCTCGCTCGACGGCGTCCGTTTTCGAGCTGTCGCCACCGTACGTGGGCGGCGAAAGCGACTGCCGTCGAGTTCTACCAGTAGTGTGATCCGGCACCGCCGTGTGCGTGCTTCTGCTCTCGAGCGGTGGTTAGATTATCGCGATCGCGACGATGGACACCCCGGCAGTGCCAGCGAGGAGGCCGACCGCACGTGCCAGGCGCTCACCCCACGCAACTGTCCGTTCGAGCGAGAGTACCACCGCGATGAGCGCCATCCAGACGATGTTCATCGAGCCCACGATCACCATAAACGCGAACAGCGCCCAACAGCAGCCCACGCAGAAGACGCTGAACTGCCAACTCATCCGGACAGCACCCCGAACCCCTGGCTGGTGGTGACTCATAAGGAACCCGAGCGGTGAGCGGCAATATCGGAGACATCGATGTTTGTACGGGGACAACTGGTAACCCGACAGGAGCACCAGCGTTCCGCCCATCAAGAGCCCCCCGTGGGCGGTCGCGAGACTGGCAACCGGGACGAACGCGTTGACGACAAGCGGGACGATCCCCGTCAGTGTCCAGACGAGTGCGTATGTCCCGAGAAACGCTCCGCATCGCGCTACTTTCCCAGTAGTCGTCGTTCCCTCGAGCGTCTCAGCGTACAGTCGGAAGAGCGGGACCGATGAGGGATACATCATGGCAACCATCATCACGCCCCACATGAACAGGTACAGGCTGATCCCCCACACCCCGTTCGAGAGAGCCATCGCCTCAGGCGCCCCCGGATCAGACATCTGCATGTCCGTCCTCCCACCGGGCATCGGCAGCCAGCGACCGATGATCGCCGCCCACGCAAGGAGCGCAATCACATAGGTGACGAGCGCGACAATCGGGACCCGCCGATGGGTGATCGTATCGTGGAGAGAGTCATATGCACCCATAACTGATCGTCTGGATTGCTGGATAGCCGGCGTCAGGCGTTTGCCAACTCGAAATCACCGAGGTAGGCGTTATTTCCCGAGACATCCCACGTGAACCGATCGTCGTAGGAGACGGTGGCAGTCGTCGACTTCCCGGTCTGTACCTCGTGGTCGTTCGTCAGCGGGTGTGGAGAGATCGTGCCAACCTCCTCGTTAAACCCGACTGCGCCATTCGCGTCCATTTCGAGGACGTCCTCGATCTCGACGGAGAAGTCCGTACCATCCCGTGAGAAGGTAATCGGAACGGTCGCCATCTCGGCAGATCTGACGTGCGTGTCAGCGACGGGCGCCCAGATCCCGCCTGCGCGACCGAAGTAGATGTCCTCGATGGCCTCGCGCTGGTCATCATCTGCCTCCTCGTCGACGAGGAGCACGACATCCCACTTCGTCTCCGGAGCAAACATGACGCCCTCATCGGTCGAGATGAGCATGCCAACGTCCATTCCACTCAGGTCGACGTCGCCGTAGTTTCCCTCCTCGATGTGCCACGCCAGCGAGACAGTACAGATATCATCGTCCGGTGACTCCAGCCACACGCACTGGCATGCGACATCGCAGTTGCAGGCTTCGACGTAATCCCCCTTGATGGTCCATTCTTGTGTCATTGGCAGACAACCATGTAATACGACATCATGTACCACGATAAAGCTATCAATGGTATCTATAACCGTCCAACAACCACTATACAGTATTCTAATAAAGGCATAAAATAAATTGTTGTGTGGTTTTCTGAAATCGCAGGAGCCGCCTGCCACGGCGTATTCGACGGTGAAACAGGCCACGTGGTCCGTGTGCGAACCCGCCGCTCGAGCGCCCTACACGCCCTCAACCGTCTCCCGGAACGCGCTGATCGACTCGAGCGCGTCCTCGAGGTTCGTCGCGACGGCACCGCCCTCGTCGTCCGCGATGTCGTTCAGGATGTGTTCGTGGCGTGCGAGCTGGCCGTGGTCTGGACCGCGGTCGGCATCGGCGTAGTCGTCGACCGTCGCTGCCTGATTCTGGAGTCGGTCCTGTGTCTCGTCGTCGGCTGCAGCGTCGGCTGCCTGTCGGATCGATTCGGCCGCGTTCTCGAGTTCGTCTCGACTCATACAACTCGCTTCGTCCGCGGGTGTCAAAACAGTTTCAATAGCTGTCGGCTCGAGGGAACGCTGCCTGAAGTGAGATTAAGTCCTCGCGCTCAGAGCACCTGCTCGAGTTGCTCCTCGAGATCGAACTCGGCGACAGCCTCGGCCGTCATGTCGGCAACGGCGTCACGGAAGTTCGTCCGGTAGCTGCCCGGCCCCATATGATCCATCTCGGCCGCCCGCTGGCCGGCAAGTCCAAAGGCGAGCGTGCCGTGGACGGCAGCAGTATGGGCGTCCTCGAGGGCGCCACAGAAGGTCGCGACGGTCGCACCGAGCATACAGCCGGTGCCGACGACCTCGCCGAGCATCTCGTGGCCGGCGGCGAGTCGGACGGCACCGTCGGCATCCGCGACGACGTCGTCGACGCCCGAGGCGACGACGAGCGCATCGGTCGACTCGGCGAGCGAACTGGCCGTCCGCTCGATGTCTTCGTAGTCGCCGACGGACTCGACGCCCTTGACCTCAGCTTCGACACCCGTGAGGGCGGCGATTTCGCCGTAGTTGCCCTTGATAGCGGTGAACTCGATCTCGGAGAGGAGGCTTTCGGCGACCGCCTCGCGCGAGGGCGTCGACCCGACGCCGACCGGATCGAGGACGACCGGAATGTCGCGCTCGTTTGCCTTTCGCCCGGCTTCGTGCATCGCCTCGACGCGGCTCTCCGGTATCTGACCGGTGTTTATCAGGAGGGCGCTCGCGAGATTGGCCATTTCGCCAGCGTCACCGGGCGAGTCGGCCATCACTGGTAGCCCACCCCAGTGGAGGCTCACGTTCGCGACGTCGTTGATCGTCACCGTGTTGGTCAGCGACTGGACGAGCGGTTCGGTCTCGCGAACCGTCCGGATCGAATTCGCGAGGGCAGCGGCGTCGATATCGGTTACACTCATCGTCCGTGTTCTCCGGTAGCAACTGACTTTGTCGTTTCGATGACATCGGCGAGCGCCTCGGTCGCGGCGCGGGGCCGTGAGGCTGCCGTAATCTCGCTGATGACGGCGACGCTGGACGCACCCGCCTCGACGACTTCCCCCGCGTTGTCGACCGTAATGCCGCCGATGCCGACGATCGGAATCGAGACCGCGTCGGTGATGGCAGCGATCCGCGCCGGGCCGACGCCGTCGTTCTCGTCGTCGACATCCTTCGAGGAAGTGCCGTAGACGGCTCCGACGCCAAGGTAGTCCGCCCCATCGGCTGCCGCTTTGCGAGCGGCGGCGACTGTCGACGTCGAACAGCCGACGATCGCATCCGGCCCGAGCATGTCACGGGCAGTCGCGACCGGGAGATCCGACTGGCCGACGTGGACGCCGTCGGCGTCAATCGCCTGTGCGATATCGAGTCGGTCGTTGACGATCAGGTCGACGCCCGCCTCGGCCGTGAGTTCGCGCAGTTCGTGACCGAGTTCGTACCGGGAACGGGCACTCGTCTCCTTTTCGCGCAACTGGACGGCGTCGATCCCACCGTCGATGGCCGCACGAACGATCTCCGGGGTCGTCCGATCACCCGACAACGACGCCTGCGTGACGAGGTACGTCCGCCAGTTCGATGGATTCACGGGAGATACCAGTCGGTAGTCGTACTAAGCGGCTTCGGTCGCTTCGGCACGCAGACTCTCGTTCGACCGGTTTGCCGGCGGAACGAACGGGCCACGTTCTTGTCACTCCCCCACATACTCCCGCCATGGCATTCGATCCCGACCGCGTCACGACGATCACGTTCGACTCCTACAGCACGCTCGTCGACGTCGATGCGACCGCAGCCGCGCTCACAGAGCACGCCGACATCGACGACCCGACATCGGTCTCGCAGACGTGGCGGGAACGCTCGATGCAGTATACGCTCGTCGCGAACCACCTCGAGGAGTACGAGACGTTCTACGAGATCAACCGGGACGCGCTCGCGTACGCACTCGCAGCCCACGGACTCGACGTGCCCGCCGACGACCGCGAGGCGATCCTCGAAGTGTACCACGAACTCGAGGTCTTCGACGACGTTCGCGAGAGCATCGAACGGCTACACGAGGCCGGCTACGACACCTATGTGCTCTCGAACGGCAACCCGGAGATGCTCGACTCGATGGTCGACCACGCCGGGATCGAGGACCTCGTCGTCGACACGATCAGCGCCGACGAACTCGAGACGTTCAAACCCGATTCAGATCTCTACCGCCACGCCGCCGATCGCACGGGAACGCCGATCGACGAACTCGCCCACGTCTCGGCGCTGTGGTTCGACGTGCAGGGAGCGATCCACGCCGGCATGCAAGGCGTCTGGCTCGACCGGAAATCGACGCCGTGGGAGCCCTTCGGCCCGGAACCAGATCTGATTACCGAGGGGATCGCAGAGTTGGCAGACCGGCTAGAGCGTTGAACAGTGCGTCGATCAATCGCAACTGGTGTGCGATCGGCAGTTCGAATCGCGGCTAATACTGCCGGACGAAACGGTTCATCCCTCGGTCGCACTCGAGACGCGATCGAGTATTCACTGACTGTTGTCCGGTAGTATGAAAGGCACCGCTGGGCAATCGAAATCACTCGAGAATGACCGGTCTCCCGTCATAGCTTCATTTTGTCGCCAGAAGCACTTAAAAAGACGAGCGGTGAGAGACGACGATGTCGGACGATCCCGCAATCGGAAGCCCCATAGCGGACGCAGGAAGTATCTGCCTCCGTAATGCAGAGAGCGATCGTCGCACGATCGAGGAACCCTTCGAACCGAACGCCCCAACCCGGACGACAAGCACGAACAGATGGCTGATCTGGTGGCCATCTTCGGATCCGCAGTCGGACCGATCATCGCCATCGCGGGCGTCGGCTACGTACTCGCGACCGTCAAGGAGATCGATCCGGAGCCGCTGAACACGGCCGTCGTCTACGTACTGGCACCCGCACTGGTCTTTCACAGCCTCGCCACCACACAACTCGAGGCGGCGACGCTGCTTCGCGTCACAGTCGGGATCGTCGCGTTCACCGCAGTGATGTGGGGGATCGCCGAGCTCGTCGGGCGCGCCGTCGGCGAGGAAGAGCCGGCGCTGAGCGCATTGGTACTGGTCGCGATCTTCTGTAACTCGGGGAACCTCGGCATTCCTGTCTCCGATTTCGCGTTCGGCGACCTCGGACGCGGGACGGCCGTCCTCTTTCTCTCGATCCAGTCGGTGTTGATGTACACCGTCGGCGTCTACCTCGCCTCCCGAAGCAGCGGGTCGGCCGGGTTCGCGGGCGTCCGCCGGGTGTTCTACATTCCGCTGGTCTACGCCGTCGGCGCGGCGCTGCTCGCGCGGACACTGGATCTGGTCCCACCCGAGGAGACGGCGGCGATGGAGACGCTCCAACTCGTCGGCGACGCCGCGATCCCGCTCATGTTGCTCATTCTGGGAATCCAGCTCGCACGCACCGACACCGCCGCGGCGGTCTCGCGGGCCTGGCCCGCGACGGCGCTCAAGATGGGTGTTGCACCAATCGTCGGCCTCGGGATCGCGCTCGCGCTGGGCTTTCAGCAGCCGACCGTCGCGCGCGTGTTCGTCCTCGAGACTGCGATGCCCGCCGCGGTGACGCCGCTCATTCTCGTCATCGAGTTCGCCGGTAGCGCCCGCACCGAGGGGGTGCTCGTCTCCGAATACGTCTCGACGTGTGTGTTCCTGACGACACTGCTTTCGATCCCGTCGCTGACACTCCTCATTGCGATCTTACAGTCCGGCGTCGTTATCTGACCACGCCAGCCTTTTCAACCGAAGCAGGCCACGAGCTCGCCGTGCGTTCGCGGATCTGGTTTGAACGACAGTTCGTCGGCGACGCCGTTGTATTGTGCCCGAAGAACGACGTGCTCGTCGACGTAGTAGACGGTGTGGACGTCCCACTGGTCACGCGGGCCGGTAGCTGACTGTTGGGTCCCCAGCCGGAGATCGTAGCGGATCGCCACCAGGATCGCCGGCTTCGACGACGAGCCGAGCGTCCTCGTTCGGTAGTCCGTCCGTCGGAGTTCGAACGCTCGTGTCGTCGTACCGTACCGGGCGAGAAATTCGTTCTGCCGATACGCACGCTCGAACTCGGTGACGTACGCGACCGGCTCGTCGTCGCTGGGAGACGAGCCGGTCGATCGGTCGCGAGTCGCGGCGGGGCCCATCGTCGATGGCGGTGCTGGATACGGTTTGGGCGCGAGTGCATCGTCGTTGGTCGGTGCAGTCGGCTCGGGACGTGTGACCGAACTGCACTCGTACCAGTCGGCGGATACGGTTCCGGACTCGAGTGGCGGTGTGTCCGTGGCGTTCGATGCGTACTCGAAACCGCCCGTCGCAACCGCCACCGTCGCCGACACCGACGTGAGGAGTGCACGTCGAGAGCGAGGGCGGTTCATACATCAATATTTCAGACTCACAATAAGTGTCTTCTGAAAGAGTGTTCAGCCGAGAGACTGATACGACGATCGCCAGTCGGCGAGCTACTCGTCGCCTAGGAGCCGGTCGAGCATCTCTTCGGGGTCGAACCGCTCCAAGTCGTCGTAGCCCTGCCCGACGCCGAGGAACAGGATCGGCTTTCCGGTGACGTGTGCGATCGAAATCGCCGCCCCGCCGTTGGAGTCGGCGTCCGCTTTCGTCAGGATTGCGCCGTCGATCTCGGCTGCATCGTTGAACTCGCGGGCGCGGTTGACCGCGTCCTGTCCGGCGACAGCCTCGTCGACGAACAGCGTCATGTCCGGCCCGACGACGCGGTCGATCTTCTCGAGTTGGTCCATCAGCCCCTCGTCGGTGTGGAGTCGACCCGCCGTATCACCGAGGACGATGTCGATGTCGTTGGCCTCGGCGTACTCGACGGCGTCGTACAGCACCGCGGCGGGATCGCCGCCCTGTTCGTGACTGATACACTTCGTATCCAGCGCGTCGGCGTGTTCCTGAATCTGCTCGTTGGCCCCGGCACGGTAAGTGTCGCCGTTGGCCATCACCGTCGAGTAGCCGCGTTCCTCGAAGTAGCGGCTCAGCTTGGCGATCGTCGTCGTCTTGCCGACGCCGTTGACGCCGGTGAAGACGAGGGTGACCGGCTTGTCCTCGATGGCGATCCGTTCGTTGAAATCGAACTGACCGACGCTGATCACGTCGTAGATCGCATCGTGCAAGGCCTCCTCGACGACCTCGCCAGTCGAGGTCGTAAACGTCCGCGTCTCGCCGATCAGTTCGTCGCGGATGTTGTCAAGGATCTCCTCGGCGACGCCCATCTCCACGTCGCTCGAGAGCAACGCCATCTCGAGTTCGTGCAAGGGCCCCTCGAGGTCCTCCTCTTCGATGACGAACTTCCCTTTGACGAGGGATTTGGCCTTCGCACCGAAGCCGGTTCTGCGACCGGTCGCGGCGTCAGCGTCGGGTTCTTCCTCGTCGGTGTCCGCGTCGACGGTCGACTTCTCGTCGACCTGCTGGTCGCGGTCGTCGACCGCCTCGGTCGGTTCGGCGGACGACGGTGTGTCGGGTTGGTCCTCGTCGGGAGCCACCGCGTCAGCGTCCGTATCCGATTCCACGTCGTCAGCGTCGGCATCGGCATCTGTGTCGTCGCTGGAGCCACCGAAGAGGGAACGGGCCTTGGCACCGATGCCGAGCCCGCCACCGCTGTCTTCCTCGGCGGCTTCGTCTTCCAGTTCCTCGGCGGCTTCGTCTTCCAGTTCCTCGGCGACTTCGCCTTCCGGTTCATCGGCGACTGCCGCTGTCTCTGCCGGTTCGTCACCAGCAGTCTCCGAGACCGAATCAGCGTCGTCGGCCTCGAGACGATCGCGGTCGGAATCGGTTGTCGGCTCCTGGCCGGCAGATCCAGCCGCGCCACCAGCTGCGGGCTCGGTCGTCGCTGGCTCTGACGCCGGCTCTGGCTCTGTCTCGGTCGTAACCGCTGCCGGGTCGGCTGTCTCGTCGGCCCCCGATTCAGGGGTAGTATCGGTGGCTTCCGCAGCGTCGGACTCCGTCTCCGACTCGACGTCCTCGAGTGCTTCCTCCTCGAGATCCGCTTCGTCGACGTCCTCGACGTTCTCTTCAGCGGCTTCTTCAGCGCTGTCGCGGAAGCTTCCGAGCTTCTCTTTCAGGTTATCGAACATAGGTATCGAGTGAAGGCCGCCGCGTTACTCGTCGGGGCCCTGGCCCTGTCCCATCTGCTGCATCTGCTGTTGCATCGCCTGCTGCTGGAGCTGCTGGGCCTGCTGTTCGAGCTCGCTGCTCTCGGTCTCGAGTTCGGCGATCTCCTCGTTGAGCTCGTCGATCTGCTCGTCGAGGCGTTCTTTCTTGTTCTCGAGGGCGTCGACGGCGTCGTCTTCCTCGAACTCCGCGGCGTAGTCAGCGCCGAGCTCGACGATCACTTCGTCGATGTTCTCGATCGTCGTGCGGAGGTAGGCGCCGCCGCCAAGCGGCATCTGGACGGTCGAGCCGGTCTCGAGCGTCTCGACCGCTTCGATAGCCTCGTCGACGTTGGTTTTCTCCTGCTGGATGGCCTCGACGTTCGTCTGAAGGCCTTCGATCTGTTCTTCGAGCTCCTGGAGTTGCTGGGAGAGCTGCTGGAGTTGCTGCTGGCTCATTGTTCGGATACCTCGTCGAGTTTGATTTCGGTTCGCTTGAGTCCGTGCTGGCTCCCGAGCTGGGAGAGCGTGTGTTCGCGGGCGACGTTCTCGTTTTCGGCCTCGATGCTCGTCTCGAACGGCGCGTAGCCGTCGCGGCTCTTGAACCGTCCACTGACCGTAAATTGACTCATGGCTATCCCTCCGGCAGGCAGTCGGAAGAATCTTCCCTTCCGGTTCTGCCGTTCGGAACCGACACAAGGGGATGCCGATCCTGACGGCGACCGGAGACATACCCACCGATGGAGGGTCAACGATTTTACCGCGTCGGGCCAAATCCGCGGGCATGAGCGAACTCGAGCCCAGCGAGTTGCTGCCCAGTGAGCGAATGCAAACCCAGGTTCTCGAGGGCGAGGTCACCCAGATCCACCGCGGCACCCAGTACGCCGAGGAAGGCGATACGTTCACGATCGACGGGACGACCTTCGAGGTGACCGACATCCGCGAGCGCACGCTCGGCGATCTGACCGACGCGGACGCACGGGCCGAAGGGATGGACGACCTCGCGGCCTACGAGCGCTTGCTCGAGCGTGCCCACGAGAACTTCGAGTGGGACGACGACAGTGAGGTCGTGTTACACCGCTTCGAGCGCCGGTGAGAACACGACCTGCCGAGATCTCGCGTGGCGACATCTAGCCGGTCGTCTGATAGGGGGTCGTCGAAAAGTGAAATCGCAATCGAGTCAGTCGAGATAGCCCAGCGCGTCTTCGATCCGGCCCAGTTCGGGTCCGGTCGTGTCCTCGCCGACGACGTAGCCGGCGTCGTTGGCGATCAGCCCGGAGCCAACCAGCGGTGCGCCGTAGTTGACCGTCCCGACGTCGGCTCGCACGTCGAGGGCGTCCTCGAGCGCGTCGAGTTCTGCGTCGGTGGCCTTGGGATGGCAGAGCACGCCAGTGTTGTTCGCGACGGCGGCGGTGCCGACGGTTTGGACGCCGGCGAGGTCGCCGCGTTCGACGGGCACCTCGAGCGTGTCCGTGACGATTTGGACCGCCTCGCGGGGCAGGTCCGGGTGGACGTAGGCCCCGTAATCGTTCGCGAGAACGACGTTGCCGGCGGCGTTGATACTGCCCGGCAGTTCGGCGACGGGCACGTCGACTGCCTCCTCGATCGCCTCGCGTTCGTACTCGAGGACGCGGGAACTGACGAGCAGGCCGTTTTCGTTACCCGTCGCTAGCGCGCCGACCGTCGAGGAGCCGCCGACGGTCGTCGGAACCGCGGGCACCTCGAGTTCGTCGGTCAGGTCGGCGACGACATCGTCGTCGACGTCGTGGCGAACGAGTACACACGAGTCGGTCGCACGGGCGAAGACGCCGACGTAGGACGACCCGGCGAAGGCGAGGCGTTGCAAGTTTAGTCGGCGACCTCGGCTTCGACGACGGCTTCACCCTCTTCGTCGAAGCGCGCTGCGCGGACGCGCAGCTTTCGCGGCGGGTTGGAGCGCCCGTTCGCCCAGACTGCCTCGTTGATCGAGGGGTCCAGGCGGATGGCGTCTTCGTCGACCGCGAAGTGTTTCGCGAGGTGTTCACGGACCAGCCGCATCGCGTAGTCGGCGGCCTCGTGGTTGGCTCCCTTCTTGACATCACGCAGCGGAACGGTTACGACGCGTTCCTCGAAATCACTTGCACTCATCGTTATTCGTCAGTGTCGTTGCGCCGCCAGTTGCGTCGCTTCGGGTTGCGCTGGACGTCCATGTCGGTCTTCATCATGACCCAGGCCGGCACGCGGCTGTTCTGGTTCTCGAGTTTGGCAAGACGCTTCTTCTTGCCCTTCGATTTTTTACCCATAGTGGCCGGACGTAGCCCGCGGTGGCTTAAAATCTTGTCCATCTTGCAGGGACGCCGACGGACCCATAGAATCCGACGCTGGTCGCCTACTCGAGCGGGAACGGTTCGACCGTCGAGTAGACCGGCCCGTCCTCGGTGAGGGTGCTTTCGGTCAGGCGAACCTCGTCGACGCGGGTCTCGCCGATCGTCGGATCACGCTCCTCGACGAGCTTCTGGACCAGTTCCTTGCCGCCGGCGTGTTCCATCCGCGCGAGCGTGACGTGAGGCGTGAAATCGTGTGATTCGGGGTCGAAGCCCAGATCCGTCGTCCGACCCTCGATAGCTTCGTGGAGTCGGGTAAGCTCATCGCCGCCGTCTTCGACGCCCAGCCAGAGGACGCTGATGTACTCGAGAGTCGGAAACACGCCGAGGCCGCCGTAGCGAACGGTAAAGGGATCGATATCGGCATCGTCGACGGCTGCCTCGAGTTCGCGCTCCAAGTCGGGAACGCGGTCCTCGTCGACATCGCCGAGGAACTTCATCGTGAGATGTGCCTGCTCGGGGTCCGTAAACGAGAGCCCGCTGGCCTCGGCGAACTCGGCTTGCAGGTCGGCGACCGGCTCGGCGAAGTCGTCGGGGAGGTCGACGCTGACGAACAGTCGCATACTCGAGCCATCGTGGGCAGCCCACTCAAGCGTGACGGGCAGTGAGACGGGTTGCTGTCACGAGGTCCCCGGCCGACCGCAGGGCGGTCGCAGTCCCACCGACACTGACTGACAGGAGACCGTATGAGCCGTTCGTGGTTAGGGACGCTGGTTATGTGGATAGCTCTCGCACGTGATTACAATGACAGACGTTGCCGTGGTCGGTGGTGGAATCGGTGGTCTGACTGCAGCCCACGAACTCGCTGAGCGCGGCTTCGACGTGACCGTCCTCGAGGCCAACGACCGCTTCGGTGGGAAGGCCCGGTCGATGCCGATCAGCGACGACCCCGACGCGTTACAGGGCGAACACGGCTTCCGCTTCTTCCCGGCGTTCTACCGCCACGTCATCGACACGATGGAACGAATCCCTGACGGCGACGGCACCGTCGCGGACAACCTCGTCGAGACCGAGGCGACGCTGATCGCGGAGACGACCGGACCGGGCCGGATCGCCGAAACGCGCACGCCCGACACGGTACGTGGCTGGCTCGAGGCGCTGCGTCCGGCCTTTGCCGAGGACCTGCCCCGCGAGGACGTTCACTTCTTACTCGAGCGACTGTTGTATCTGCTGACCGCCTGCGACGACCGCCGCGAGGAGGAACTCGACGAGATTTCGTGGTGGACGTTCATCGACGCCGAGAACCGCTCGCAGACGTTTCGCGACCGCCTCGCATCCACTACGCAGGCGCTGGTCGCCCTCCGACCGCAGGTCGGGAGCGCCCGAACGATCGGCACGATCTACCTCCAACTGTTGTTCGGCCAGCTCGACCCGACCCAGCCGACCGAGCGCATCCTGAACGCACCGACGAACGAGGCCTGGATCGATCCCTGGGTGTGCCACCTCGAGTCCCTCGGCGTCGACTGCCGGCAGAACGCCCCCGTCGAGCGACTCGCGTCCGACAGGACCCACGTCACCGGCGTCGTGCTGGCTGACGGCGAAACAGTCAGCGCCGACGAGTACGTGCTGGCTGTGCCGGTCGAGGCCGCTCCCGCGTTCGTCACGCCGACGCTGGAGCGGCTCGCGCCGGAACTGGGTCGCATCGACCGGCTGGACACGGCCTGGATGAACGGCATTCAGTTTTACCTCTCCGAGCCCGTCGACCTGCCACGAGGCCACCAGGTCTACGCCGACGCGCCGTGGGCGCTGACCTCGATCGCCCAACGCGAGTTCTGGACCGGCTACGACCTCGAGGCACACGGCCCCGACGACGTCGTGGGCGTCCTCTCGGTGATCGCCTCTGACTGGAATACGCCGGGGATCCTGTACGAAAAGCCGGCTCGAGCGTGTACGCGCGAGGAGATAGCCGACGAGATCTGGGCGCAACTGAAAGCCCACCTGAACGCCGCCGGGGAGCGTCTGACCGACGAGTTGCTCGTCGACTGGTTTCTCGATCCGGCGATCGTCGAGAACGGCGGTTCGTTGGAGACACAACGGGAAGGCGGTGACGCCGTCACCGACGACCGCGTCGAGAACCGCTCGCCGTTGCTGATCAACACCGTCGGCTCGCTACGGAACCGACCGCCAGCCGACGTCGGCGTTCGGAATCTGACGCTGGCGAGCGACTACGTGCGGACGAACTCGGATCTGGCCTCGATGGAGTCGGCAAACGAAGCCGGTCGCCGTGCGGCCAACGCGATCTGTGACCGACACGGGGCGCGCGGCCGGGCGCGAATCTGGGAACTCGAGGAGCCCGCGGTGTTCGAACCGTTCAAGCGGCAGGACCGGGTCCGGTACCGTCTCGGGCTGCCCCATCCGGCGGCAGTGACACAATCGCTTCGGGGCGTCACCAGACGCTTCGGCGGACGCGCCTAGGGGGGCGAGCTACGTAGCGAAACGCCGTCGGTAGCCGGGTCGCAGCCCTTAACAGTCGTCGCTGCCACATGCAACTAATGACTGACCGAGACGACGATCGCGACCATCGCTTCTCCGAGGGAGAGGGATTCGGCGATCCCTACGAGGAGTTCGATCTGGATCCGCCAGAGCTAGGCGTCGACCCGTCGAAGGTCGACCCCGTCGACTCCCGCGTCGTCACCGACACGTTAGACGCACACAACATCGATCGGGACGACGTCGACGCGAGCGAACTGCTCGACGTCGGCCTGAACTATATGCAGATCAACCGTTACGAGCAGGCCACCGATGCCTTCGAGCGGACCGCCCGCTTCGCCGAGGACGACAAACTCGCACAGGAGGCCTGGGTAAACAAAGGCGTCGCCCACGGCGAACTCGAGGAGTGGGACGAAGCGATCGGAGCCCACCGCGAGGCCCTGCGGATCGACGATTCGAGCGAACACGCCGCGACCGCCGAAACGAATCTCGCGTACGCACTCTGGGAGTTCGGCGAGACGTCCGAAGCGCTCGAGCACGCCGAACGCGCCGTCGAGATCGACGAGCGCTTCGCCGCCGCCTGGTTCAACCGCGCCTTTTTCCTCTCGGAGCGCGGCCTGGCCGAAGAGGCGCTCAACTGCATCGACAACGCGATCCGGCTCGGCCTGCGCAACGCCAAGGTAATCGAAGAAAAGGCCGAAATTCTCGAGGAACTCGGCGAGTACGATCAGGCCGAAGAACTCGCCGACGAGGCAAACCGGATGCGCGAGCAGGCCGAACAGGAGATGATCGACGACCACGAGGAGCAGTACGGGCAAGCGCCCGGCGGCGCTGGCACCGGTGGCGGACGCGGCATGGGCGGTCAGTCGCCACCGCAGCGACCGAGCGATATCGGGCTGGACGACCTCGGGCTTGGCAACCTCGGCGCGGACGATCGTGAGAGCGACGAGGACGACCGCGAGTGGGAACTCGAGTAACGAATGATCGTCAACGAACGACAGACACAGGAGGGGCTACTGGTCGCCGTCTGCGACGAGGAGGTCCTCGGTGAAACCTTCGAGGAGGGCGACCTCTCGTTGACCGTTACCGAGGAGTTCTACGGCGGCGACCCGGTCGACGAGCGTGCAGTCGTCGAGAGCCTCTCGGAGGCCGCCGTCGCCAACATCGTCGGCACCCGCGCCGTCGAACTCGCCGTCGAGGAGGGCTTTATCGACGAAGCGAACGTCATCGAGGTCGAGACGACGTTGCACGCACAGCTGTTGCGGATGTAAGCGCGACCGCCGCGAGAAACCCAGCGGAAACCGCTATTTGTGGGTGACTCGAGGGGCTACAGGCCCGTTCGCCTGAACCGGTAGTAGCCGATCGCGACGGGCACGACCAGCCAACAGAGCATGACGACGACGCCGAACCAGTCCTGCAGGTAAAACGGCGCGTCACCGGGGTAGCGCTCGACCGGCGTCATTCCAGCGGCTTGCATCTCCTGGAGCCCATACTGAAATCGAAAGGGGTAGACAGAGTTCTCGAGGATGGAACTGGCCACATTCGAATACGCGAAGAGCGGGTTGAACTGCTCGAGGACCAGATACCACGTCTCGGCCTCGACGGGGACGGCCTCGTCGTAAATAAGGTAGTAGGGGCCGGCAGTCAACAGCTCCCAGAGGGCGACGAACACCATGTAGAGCCCGACGACGAGGGCCATCGATTTGCCTCGGGTGGAGACGCTGGCGGAGACGCCGACGGCCAGTCCGACGAAGGTCAGCCCGAACAGCAAGGAGACGGCGGCGAAGCCGAGCCAGTCGATGAGCGGGATCGAGCCGAAGAGGGCAGCTCCGAGGACCAGCGAGACGAGGAAGGCCAGCCCGACGGCCAGTCCGACGACGCCCATGCGCCCGAGTAGCTTGCCGACGACGACGTCGGTCCGGTTGGGCGGCAGGCCCAGCAGGATCTTGATGCTTCCCGAGCGACGCTCGCCGACGACGGCCATGTAGCCGGCGATCAGCGCTGCGACCGGCAGGATCACCTGCAGTGGGACCCCGAGGAAGCTCAGCACCTCAGCCGCGGTGGTGTCGTCGACCGTCTGCCAGATCGCGACGTAGCCGATGACAACGATTCCGACGAGCAGCCCGATCAACGACCAGAGGAGTTTCGAGCGACCGGCATCCTCGAACTCCTTGCGGGCGACAGTCGAGATGTGCGAGCTCATCGTGCCACCTCCGGTTCCGTCGCGATCGCATCGGCTGGGTCGGCCTCCCTCGAGCCGTCGGCGTCGCCGTTTGTCAGCGCCGTAAACAGCGACTCGAGCGAAACTTCCTCGATCCGCACGTCCCGTATCGTCGCGCCAGCGTCGGCGAGTGTGGTCACCAGCCGCGCCTTCGCGGTCGGATCAGTGATCGTACACTCGAGGGTCCGCCCCGACGCGGTGACGTCGGTGACGCCCTGTAACTCGGCGGCGACCGCTTGGACCTCGGCGGCAGCGTCGGTCAGCGTGAGCGTCATCGTCGCGCCGCTGCCGAACTGCTCGCGAAGGCTCCCGATCGTGTCGACGGCGACGAGTTCTCCCTCGTTCAAAACGCCGACGCGGTCACAGACCGCCTCGACGTGCTCCAAGATGTGACTCGAGAAGAAGACGGTCGTCCCCCGTTCGGCCTCGCTGCGGACGAGGTCTTGCATCTCGCTGATGCCGTTGGGATCGAGCCCGCTCGAGGGTTCGTCCATGATCAGCAAGTCGGGGTCGCCGACCAGCGCGATACCGGTTGCGAGGCGCTGGCGCATCCCTTTCGAGTAGTCGCCGGCTGGTCGTGCGGCATCGGCAGCCGAAAGCCCGACCCGCTCGATGAGTTCGTCGGGATCGTCAGCAGCGCCCTTCGTCTTGATCGCGAACTCGATATGCCGGCGGCCAGAGAGCCGCGGGTAGATGTCGAACCCCTCGGGGAGGACGCCGACGCGGGGACTGATCGCATCAGCCTCGGCCTGTGCATCGTAGCCCAGTACCGTGGCTGACCCGGCGGTCGGTCGCGTAAAGTCCAGTAACATGTTGATCGTCGTCGACTTCCCGGCCCCGTTCGGACCCAGAAAGCCGAACACCTCGCCCTCGTCGACGGTGAGGTCGAGGTCGTCAACGGCGGTCAACTCGCCGTACTCCTTCGTCAGACCGGACGTGTCTATCGCGGTCATCTCGGTCGGTGCTACACTCGGCAGACACATAGGGCGGCAGTCACAGTTTCACGGTCGGAAACTGTGGACGCTTTTATATTATCCTTCCATACGACCAACATGATGAGCGACGATGAGGACCAGGAGGTACTCGCGTTACTCGACGACGAGTACGCCCGCCGGATCCTCATCGCAGCCAGCGAGGAACCGATGTCTGTCGATCGACTCACCGATCGCTGTGACGCCTCGCCGCCGACGATCTACCGACGGATCGACCGGCTCGAGGCGGAAGGGTTCCTCGAGACGTATCAGGAACTCGATCCCGATGGACACCACTACAAGACCTACAGTACGCGACTCGAGCGCGTGGCGATCGAGATCGCCGAGGGCTCGATGGAGATCGACGTGTACCGCCGCGACGAGGATCCCGCAGACCGGTTCACCCGGCTTTTCGAGGACCTGTGATCACGATGGCCGGGCCTGTCCTCCAAACTGTCACGGGCGGCGACGCATCGGTCGCGATCGCCGTCTTCGTCGGACAGACCGTCGCGTTCGTAATCGCCTGCTGGATCGCGAAACGCGCCTACGACGGCTACCGAGAAGCGCGCCGCCCGCCGTTGCTCTGGCTCGCATTCGGGATCGCGCTGTTGGCTGCCGTGCCGACGGCCATCCGCTTTCTGTTCCCGACGGTGTTCGGTGCATCCTCACTGACGACGACCGTTCTCGCAACCACGAGCGAGATCGTTGGGCTCACGGCGATCCTCTACACGGTCTACGGTCGCCCGTGATCCAGCTGAATCGCTCGCGTCAAGAGACGAGGTGGCTTCAATGAGCGTTCCGACCGACCTCGAGGAAGGAGCCCTCGTCGCGCCGCTCGAAACGACGGTACTCGGCCTCGACGAGTCGACGGCAATTTTCTTCATCGGGATGGCAAGCGCCGTCCTCGGCACCGTCGTCGCGTGGACGGCCTATCGGGGCTACGCCCGCAACGACAGCCAGCCGATGCTGTTTCTGGCGATCGGCGTCGCGTTCCTCACGGCGGTGCCGTTCGTGCTCTCGCATACGATCGACCGGGTGACCGACGCAACCGACGCGATCGTGTTACTGGTCGTCACCGCCTGCCACCTATTTGGTCTCGTCGCGATCGTTCGCTCATTTCGGAGGCCCAACTGACACCCATGTCCGCGTCACAACCGTTCTCGACGGACCAAACCGCTCTCGAGCGTGCTCGCGCCATCTGCCGCTGGTTCGTCGGCGTCGCCGCTCGGAAACGGACGTACGCTAACATGGCGTATCTCTTCCTCACCTTTCCGCTCGGGATCGGCTACTTTACGGTCCTCGTGACCGGCTTTGCGATCCCGGTTGGACTCCTGTTTGCGATCGTCGAAATCGCCAGAAGCGACCCCTTCGCACTCCTGGTCGCCGGGATTCCGATCGCGCTCGTCATGGTGTGTCTCGGGGTCCCGGTCGCGTTCTGTACGCTGTTTGCCTCGATCGAGTTGAGCGCACTCGAGCGCCGACTCGCCGATCGATTGCTGGGAACCGACATCCCGACGACCGACCCGGCCACTGGCCTCCGAACGTGGGCACGGCGAGTCGTCGCCGATCGCGGGACGTGGAAAGGTGTCGGCTACCTGTTCAGCAAGTTCGTACTCGGGATCGCCTCGTTCGTCCTCCTCGTCGTCGGGATGACGGTTACGTACACGCTGATCGCTGCCCCGCTTCATTATCGGAATCAAACCGTCGGTATCCACCTCGCGGACTCGATCGAGTTCGTCCCCGAGTTTACCTACCAACACGACGGCTGGACGGTCGACGTCTCTCCGATCACACTCTCGATCGCCGACGGCGAACTGCTTTCGCTGTACGTCGACTCAGTCGTAGCGGCGCTTGCCGTCTCCGCGGTCGGCGTCGTTGTCGGTCTCGTCGTCTTGCACCTGTTCAACGCCGTCGCGTGGCTCCTCGCACGGTACACGAAGCTTTTGCTTCGAAACACACAGCCGTCGATCGTGAGCGAGCCACCCGAACTGTAGGCAGTCAGTGTGTCCGCCCGACGTATCGCGGCGACGATCGCAGCCACACGACGGCGGATCGGCGGGCCAAATTTATTTGGAGATACTGGTTTCTTCGGAAGGCACTAAGACAGAACTGCGGCAGGGAAGTCTCCCAACGTACCCCCACCCCACTCCCACTTCCTTGCCGTCAGTCTTCCGACCACCCATCCCACTGTCCCCGTTTCCCCTTCCCACCGCAGTCCCCCTCGTTTCGTGGCCGTGTTCGATCGATTCGACGCCGAGACCAGTGCGACCACAGCGCCACGAGCGACCGGTTCGTTTCGATTCCGGAAACCGAAGTTCGCCGGATCGAAGGAGTGTTTTGTGTGCGGCCCATCCTAGTCACCAATGAGCCAGCAGAACCTCGAGTCGCTCGACGTCGAGGCGATCCGCAAGGAGTTCCCCATTCTCGAGCGAGAATTTGACGGCGATCAGGTCGTCTACCTTGACAACGCGGCGACGACCCAGACGCCCGATCCAGTCGTCGACGCGATGAGCGACTACTACCGCGAGTACAACGCCAACGTCCACCGCGGCATCCACCATCTGAGCCAGGAGGCGTCAATCGCCTACGAGGAGGCACACGACCGCGTCGCCGAGTTCATCGGCGCGGATGGCCGCGAGGAAGTGATTTTCACGAAGAACACGACCGAAGCCGAGAACCTGGTGGCCTACGCGTGGGGGCTGAACGAACTCGGTCCCGGCGACGAGATCGTCCTCACCGAGATGGAACATCACGCCTCGCTGGTCACGTGGCAACAGATCGGCAAGCAGACCGGCACTGACGTCAAGTACATCCGGGTGACGGAGGACGGGCGACTCGACATGGACCACGCCCGCGAGGTCATCAGCGACGACACCGCGATGCTCTCGGCGGTCCACGTCTCGAACACGCTCGGCACCGTCAACCCCGTTTCCGAACTCGTCGATATCGCCCACGAGCACGACGCGCTGGCGTTCATCGACGGCGCACAGGCCGTCCCCAACCGGCCCGTCGACGTCGACGCAATCGACGCCGACTTCTACGCGTTCTCCGGGCACAAGATGGCCGGCCCGACCGGCATCGGCGCACTCTACAGCAAACAGGACCTACTCGAGGAGATGGAGCCCTACCTCTACGGTGGCGGCATGATCCGCAAGGTCACCTTCGAGGACTCGAGTTGGGACGACCTGCCCTGGAAGTTCGAGCCCGGCACGCCACAGATCGCCGAAGCCGTCGGCCTCGTCGCCGCGATCGACTGGCTCGAGGAGATCGGCATGGGCCGGATCCAGGCTCACGAAGAGGAAATTACCCGCTACGCCTACGAGCAACTCGCGGCCGAACCCGACGTGGAGATCTACGGCCCCGAACCCGGCTCGGAGCGGGCCGGCCTCGTCGGCTTCAACTTAGAGAGCGTCCACGCCCACGACCTGGCCTCGATCATGAACGACCACGCGGTCGCGATCCGCGCCGGCGACCACTGTACCCAGCCGCTGCACGACAAACTGGGGGTCGCGGCGTCGGCTCGAGCCTCGTTCTACGTCTACAACACGAAAGACGAGGTCGACAAACTGGTTGCGGCCATCGACGATGCACGTCAGTTGTTCGCGTAAGCGAACACTGACTGCGAGGAGATGTCGACGTCTTGCCGAGCATGCGAGGCAAGGCTCGAAGCGGCCTCGCCGCTTCGTAGATGTCTTCGCGAACGAAGTGAGCGAAGGGCAACGAGATCCCCGCTCTCGTTAGGTGCGTCAGTTGTTCGCGTAAGCGAACACTGGCCGCGAAGAACAACGCGATCGAATCATCGGCGGTGATCGCTCCACAGCGTTCGCCAGATGAGAGTGTTCAGCAAGCGTGACCGGGCCGTTTTACCGACGCACACGCTATCTGGTGGAGATGGCCACGGACGGTACGCAGCCGAGCGACCCGATCGATATTCTATTAGTCGAACCGAACCCCGGCGACAGTCGCCTCTTCGAGGAGAACTTTCGAGACGCAAAACTGCTCAACACTATCCATACCGTCTCCGACGGGGAGTCCGCACTCGAGTTCGTCCACCAGCGTGGCGAGTACGCGACCGAGCCGTGTCCGGATATCGTCTTGCTCGAGCCACAGCTCCCCGGCAAACGCGGAATGGATGTCCTTTCGGAGCTGAAAAACGAGCCGTCGCTCGAGGAGATCTCGGTCGTCGTGCTCACGAGTTCGGATTCGGGCGAGGAGATCATCCGGTCTCACGGACTCGAGGCGGACACCTACATGCGGAAGCCGATCGAGCCCGAGGAGTTCGTCGAGTTCGTCCAGTCCATCGAGGAGTTCTGGTTTGCGATCGTCCAGAAGCAGTCTCAGTGATCCATACTCGAGAGTAGCGCGTTTATCATCCGGTCGGAGAAACACGAGCGACGATGCTCGAGGCAGTCCGAACCCGCGCCCGTCCCTATTTCGAGGACGCACCGCCGGCCCACGACTGGTACCACGTCCAGCGGGTCGAAACACTCGCCGAGACACTCGTCAAGCGCCATTCGGAGCCGGTCGATGAGCGCGTGGTTCGACTCGCCGTCGTCCTCCACGACATCGGCCGAACGCGGGAGGACCGAGGTGAGATCGACGGTCACGCGCGGTGGGGAGCACGGAAAGCCGGGACGATTCTGCGCGACTGCGGAGCCGGCGCGGACGATCTCGACGCGCTGGGCGCAGTCGGTATCGCTCGGGCGTTCGCCCACGGTGGTGCGATCGGCTCACCGATTTACGACCCCGCCTGTCCGGTCTCCGAGGACGACACCGACGGCGGCGCGACTCAGTACAATCACGTTTCCAAGAAGCTTCTCGCGCTACCAGCGCGGCTGCACACCGACGTGGGTCACGACCTCGCCGTCGACCGCGTGGCGTTCGTTCAGGACTTCCTCAAGCAATTCGAGAGGGAAGTCGACGGCGACCGCTGACGGAGTGGGCAGAATCCGTCGCAGACCGACGCGAACCCAGGTTTCAGCCCCGGAACCCTTTTACAACTCACTGACTTAGCCGTGTTCAACGATGGGACTGGGCTCCGATATGTACCGACAGCAGATCCTCGACCACTACAAGAACCCCCGGAACTACGGGAAACTCGAGGATCCCACGTTCACTCACATCGGCGAGAACCCGATGTGTGGCGACGAGATTCGCATGGACGTCAAACTCGACGACGAGGAGACGATCGAGCAGGTCGCCTTCTCCGGCGACGGCTGTGCGATCAGCCAGGCCTCCGCCAGCATGCTCTCGGGCGAGCTCCGGGGCAAGAGTGTCGACGAGTTACTCGAGATGGACCGCGACGACGTGATCGACATGCTCGGCGTCGACATCTCGCCGATGCGGGTCAAGTGTGCGGTCTTAGCCGAGAAGGTCGCCCAGGACGGCGCGGAGATCTATCAGGGAGACCTCGACGTCGACAAGACCACGACCGAGGACGACTGATACGGTCTACTGTCACGAGTTCCCGGTGGGACCGCAGGGCGGGCGCGGTCCCACCGGAACTGACTGACAGCAGTCCGTATGATGGTTCCTGCTGTTTTCGCGGTGTTCGATCTCCGATCGGTTTCACGTCTCGATAGCATCGTCTCGAGGCGGGAGCGGTCGTCGGTCGAAATGAGACTGCTAGGAAAAACGCCGCTGGTTCTGTCAGCCGGGGCGTTGCTTATTCCGGCTTCAGGCCCTCGTCTTGGACGCGCATGACCGCCTCGCCGTCGGCGAGGTTCGGCGCGTCGACCAGCCGGACGATCCGCTTGTCGCCTTTGGACTTGCGCAGATAGATCCGGAACGTCGACTTGTGTCCCAGAATGTTGCCACCGATAGGCTGGGTCGGGTCGCCGAAGAACGAGTCGGGATTCGACGCGACCTGATTCGTGACGATGACGGAGCAGTTGTAGAGGTTGCCGACCTTATCGAGGTCGTGAAGGTGTTTGTTGAGCTTCTGCTGGCGATCGGCGAGTTCGCCACGACCGACGTACTCCGCACGGAAGTGGGCGGTCAGCGAGTCGACACAGAGCAGGCGAACCGGATACTCTGACTCCTCGTGTTCGCCCGCGAGTTCCTTTGCCTTCTCGGCCAGCAGCATCTGGTGATTGGAGTTGAACGCCTTCGCGACGTGGATCTTCTCGAGGACGTCCTCGACGAGGTCGTCGATGGCATCCTCGTCGTCAGGCGAGCCCTCGATTTCGCGGTCCTCGAGGGCTGCATCGATCGCTTCATCCGGCAGTCCCCGTACCATGTCGTCGATCCGCTCGGGGCGGAACGTGTCCTCGCTGTCGACGAAGATACAGGAGCCGTGGAGGCCGCCGACCTCTTTCGGGAGCTGGACGTTGACGGCCATCTGGTGGGTCACCTGGGACTTGCCGGCACCGAACTCGCCGTAGACCTCGGTGATCGACTGGGTTTCGATGCCACCGCCAAGCAGGTCGTCGACCTCGTCGATATGCCAGCTGAGCTTGCCGATCTCGTTGCGGCGTTCGAGGACTGTCGAGCCAGTCTCGAAGCCGCCGATGTCGGCGGCGTCGCGGGCGGCGCGGACGATGTCCGATGCGGTAGACTCGCCAACGTCGGCTGTATTCGAAAGTTCAGAGGGAGAGGCGACGGCGAGGCTCTGGAAGGAGTCGAAGCCTGCGTCGTGGAGTTTGTCTGCGGTCGCCGGTCCGACGCCGGGGAGCGTCTCGAGATCTGCTTCGGGCATACTCCTCCGTTGTGCCGGACCCCCCATAAAGCCTCGTTAACAGGGAAGTGAAAGTGAAAGTGCTGGCATGCGTCGGGGTGCTCCGAATCGGATGCACTAGCTTTACAACGGAAGGCGCATCGTCGCGGGAAGAATCGACACCAGTCTCTCAGCGCAGCGACTCGTCCGTGTCCCACTCGAGACAGGTGAGCCGCTCGGCGTCGCTGCCGACGTAGAGCCGACCGGGTGCGACCGCAGGCGTTCCGCTGACGGCGTCCGCAAGGGAGACGTGCCACTGCGGGTCGGCATCGTCGACGTCGATACCGTAGATCGAGCCGGTTGCATCGCCGACACAGCAGATGTCGCCGACGACGACGGGACAGGATCGAACCGGCCCGTCAAGTTCGATCCCTTTCTGCGAGAACAGCCAGCCACGCAGTTTGCGCCGACCGACGGTCGTATCGGTGACGTGGCAGTAGCCGTCTCCAGCCCCGACGAACGCCGTCTCGGCGACCGTGAGTACGGTCGGCGACGTGGTGAATCCAGCCTGTATCTCGTAGGTGAACCACGTCTGGCCGGTGGCGGCATCCAGCGCGAGCATCGTCCCCGCGTCGTCGGCGACGTAGACCCGATCTGCGGCGATCGTCGGTCCGGCCACGACCGCACCGCCGGTCGGCGCAGTCCAGACCGCCTCGCCGGTCTCGGCCTCGAGTGCGACCACCGTCCCGTCCGCGGTCGCGGCGAACACCCGCTCGTCGATCCACTGCTGGTCCGGCTCCGACAGCCGGTCGTCCTCGAGCAGGGTCGGCTCGTCGGGCTCCGAGAGCGGAGAGTCTGCCGATCGGCCCCGATCCACGTCTCGCCCGTCGGCGACCGCCGGAGTGGCAGCGACTGCCGACTCAGTCTCGTACGTCCACAGCTCCGTTCCAGTCTCGGCTTCGAGCGCGGTCAACCCGTCGGCGTGCCCGGCATACAGTCGGCCATCGGCGAACGCGAGCGCGGATGCAAGCGAGCCTGGCAGGCCGGTCTGCCACGCCACCTCGCCGGTGGCAGGATCGAGCGCTGAGATCGTTCCGTCGCCGGCTCCCACGTAGAGTCGGTCGCGAGTGACGACCGGCGTCGCGTCGGTCGCCGCCGTCGTCTCGAAACCCCATCGTCTGTGGCCCGTCTCGGCCTCGAGCGCGTAGCAGTTCCCACGAGTCGTCCCGACGTAGACGGTGTCGTGATCGCACACCGGCGAGCCCGGCGAGCCGACGAGGTCGACCGTCCACGCGTCGGTCACGCGGGTGGGGCCCTCGAGGTCGCGCCGGAGTCCGGAGTGCTGCGAATCACCCTTGTACTGGTTCCACTCAGTCACTGCATGTGGCTACCGACCCTACCGATATAATGGATGGGAAGCACGCACTGCTTACATTCTCGGCACGAGCCACACGGCCAAGATTTAACCACGGTTGCAGTGGTAGACAGTCGACAGCGCTTCGATGTGTCTCCTGACGACCGGCGAGCGATCCACGCGAGCACCGTCGGATGTGAGCCGCCCCGGCGGTGGCCGATGGCTGTTACCGACAGCACTCCGTCGGTCGATTTTGAATGGGTCGACACGTACTGCGTCGGTGAACGAGCCATGAGATTCCTCGAGGTGTTGCCGCTGGTGTTCGTGATGGTTGCGGGCCCGCAGATCCTCAGTGCGATCTTCCTCGCAACGAGCGACGACTGGCGGCGAAACTCCGCTGCGTTCGTCGCTGGCGCAGCCATCTCGATCTCGCTCGTCGTCACGATTGCGTACGGGTTAAGCGCCGGTGTAACCGACCAGGGAGAATCGAATACGACGCTCAGCGCGATCGTCCTCGTCGCGCTCGTGCTCGCGATGGGCCACACCTACCGCACGCGAGAGACGTCGGAGCCGCCGCGGTGGATGGGGGCACTCCAGACGGCGACGCCGCGGTTTTCGTTCAGGCTCGGCTTTCTCCTGATGGGGTTTTTCCCGACTGATATCTTCACGTCGGTTGCCGTCGGCTCCTATCTGGCGGCCCGCGGTGCATCGTTGCTCGAGGCCATCCCGTTTATCCTGTGTACGCTGCTGGTGCTTGCAATCCCATCGCTCACGCTGGTTGCCTTCAGCGAGCGCGCCGAAACCGTCCTGCCGACGGTTCGCAACTGGATGGACGCGAACTCGTGGATCGTCAACGAACTCGTGCTCCTCTTTTTCATCGCGATGACGCTCAACAACCTGCTGGGCTAACATGACCTGCTGTCACGATATCCAAGTGGGTCCGCAGGGCGGTCGCAGGCCAACCGGTACTGCCAGACGGGCGTCCGTCTGAGCGACTGTACTCTCCGGACATGCCGAAACGAGCGTTACCAACTCTGGAAGCCATTGGCTCGCGGTCTAAAGGGGGGGACGGCAGGAGAAGGGAGCAACTGGTGTATGGCGCAGTTGTCGTGATGATGTGACGTTCGGTGATGTGACGTCTGGTTTCCTGCCGCGTATCTCCTCGTACTCGTCGAACTGCAATACCACTATCTCCAAAAGAATTTGGTACCTGTACCCGCGTTCCGTTCGGGACGCCGAACCGACTTCGGTCGCTGAATCGATCACTCCCAGGGGTGGGTCCCGCCCTCGCTAGGCCAGAGCGGGTACCAGTACTCCTTCTCACGTTCGATCTCGAGTTCACCGTCTAAGGCCGACTCGAGGGTAAACTCCGTACTCGAATCGCGTTCCCGACCGGCTCGCGGGACGAACGGATAGAAGCGGCCACGTCGGAAGGAGTAGATCCAGTAGGCAGGCCCGTCCCGGTTTCTGTACGCGAACACGGCAGCGAGCAATCGCGAGCCGTAGCCGTGTTCGATGAACGTATCGGCGGCGAAGTGCATGCTCGTAATGAGGTTCTCCGGGTCGTCGTCCTCGAGGACGACCCAGTGGTAGCCGTGGTCGTCCGACGTGACCGAGAAGTCGGTGCCGGTCTCCTCCTGGCCGGCCTCGAGGATCGCTTCGACCTCGTCAACGGCGTCCCGAAAGTCGGCCGAGTCGACGCCTGAAAAGCAGAGTGCACCGACGTCGAGCGACTCGTAGCCCAGGTCGGCCTCCATCGTGAGGTAGGCGGTGCTCATCCCGAAGAGGTCGTCAGGGTCGGCGTCGCGTCCGGCGTCAGTCTCGGCGCGCATCCCGAGCACGGCGCGGAGTCCGTCCAGCAGTCCCATAGGTCCTGTGAGCGGCGCGATCCCTTAGAAGGTCTGCATTTCGCGCTCGAGATCGCGGAGCTGTTCGACGCGCCGTTCGGTCGGTGGATGCGTGCTGAAGAGCCGCCCGACGACGCCGGACTTGATCGGGATGATGAAGAAGGCGTTCATCTCGGCCTCCTCGCGCATGTCGTCTTTGGGGACCTTGTCCATCTGGCCCGAAATCTTCAGCAGTGCGGAGGCCAGCGCCGACGGGTTGCCGGTGATTGCGGCTGCGCCGCGGTCAGCAGCGAACTCGCGATACCGCGAGAGCGCCCGGATCAGCAGATAGCTGATGATCCAGACGACCAGCGAGACGAGGATGGCGACGATAATGCCGCTGCCTCCGCCCTCGCGGCCACGGCCATGCCCGCCGCCGAAGAAGGCCCCCCAGCGGACCATCATGAACGCGATCGTCGAGAGAAAGGAGGCGATCGTCATCACCATCATGTCCCGATTCTTGACGTGGGCGAGTTCGTGTGCGAGGACGCCGTCGAGTTCGTCCCGCTCGAGCGTGTTCATGAGCCCGGTCGTCACGCAGACGGCCGCGTTGCGCTGGTTGCGCCCGGTCGCGAAGGCGTTGGGTACCTTGGAGTCGACGACCGCCACCTTCGGCTTCGGGAGGTCGGCCTGCTGTGAGAGCCGTTCGATCGAGGCGTGCAGTTGCGGATACTCGTCGCGCGAGACCGTCTTCGCGCCCATACTCCGCAGCGTGAGCGTGTCGCTGAAGTAGTACTGGACCAGCGAGAACCCGCCGAACAGGAGCGCGAACACCAGCAGTCCGCCGCCGACGTAGGCGGTGATCACGCCGGCGAAGACGATGTACAGCGCAAACAACAGAAACATCGTCACGAACATCCGAAAGCGTAGTCCCCAGTCCGCCTGCCAGTTCATATCGTCAATTACGGGACGCGACGGAATAAGTATCACCACCTGACCCGCCGCGAGGCGACCCTATTCTCGCAGCGACGATCGAACCCCTTCGTTTCGGATGGAGACCGTGTGACTGAGTCACGTCTGACGCGCTCGAACCGAGCGGCCGTCCGACGAGCGTCTGCCGCGTTCGCCGTCTCGAGCGAACGAGCGACACGAGTGGCACAACGCAACGGGTCAAGACGGGTCGCTTAACTCCGTGAGATCCCAAACAGGGATAATGAGTGAGTCGCGTGCGTTCTGTCCCCGGTGTGGGGACGCGGTGCCCGAGCGGTCGGCGAGCGACGCGAACGATCCGTTGCGGCCCGGTGCGGAGGTCGAACTCTGCGATTCGTGTTACTTCGAGGACTTCGACTTCGTGGACGCGCCGGACCGGATCGACGTTCGCGTCTGTGCCCAGTGTGGGGCGGTCTACCGCGGCAACCGGTGGGTCGACGTCGGTGCGGAAGACTACACCGACATCGCCATCGAGGAGGTCAGTCAGGCGCTTGCCGTCCACGTCGACGTCGAAGACGTCGCCTGGCAGATCGATCCCGAACAGGTCGACCAGAACACGATCCGGATGCACTGTTTCTTTACTGGCGTCGTTCGCGGGACGCCAGTCGAGGAGCAGGTGACAGTGCCGGTCAAGATCGCCCGCCAGACCTGTACGCGGTGTGGGCGGATCGCCGGCGACTACTACGCCAGCATCGTCCAGATCCGCGCCGAGGACCGGACACCGACGAGCGACGAGATGGATCGGGCAAAGGAAATCGCAAACCAGACCGTCGCGGACATGGAGGCCACGGGCGACCGCAACGCCTTCGTCACCGAGGTCGGCGAGACCGACGACGGACTGAACATCAAGGTCTCGACGAACAAGATCGGCAAGAAGATCTCGAACAAGATGATCGAGGAATTCAGCGGCACCGTCAACGACGCCGAAACGCTCGTCACGGAAGACGAGGACGGCAACGAGGTCTATCGGGTCACCTTCGCCGTCCGCCTGCCACCGTACACGCCCGGCGACATCATCGACCTCGACGACGACGACGGCGGCCCCGTCCTCGTCCGCAGCGCCCACGGAAATCTCAAGGGCATCCGCGTCACGACCGGCGAGCGCTACGAGGCGAGCTACGAGGAAGGGAATTCGCCCGACGCACGGAAACTGGGCGACCTCGAGGACGCGACCGACGCGACGGTCGTCACGGTCGAAGACGACAACGCGGTGCAGCTCCTCGACCCCGAGACCTTCCAGGCGGAAACCGTCGCGCGACCGGACTACTTCGATCCCGAGGCCGAGACGGTGCCCGTGCTGAAGAGCCGGGCCGGACTGCACATCCTGCCCGACGAGCGCGATGACTGAGGACGAAGACGATGGGGCCGCAAGCGAGACGGACCCCGACCTCGAGCCGGCAGCCGATGCCGTTCTCGAGCGAACGAACGCGGACGCGCCGCTGGCAGCGATCGTCGACAAACCGCGGACGGAGGCGGCCATCGAGTCGCTGCGCGCCGAGGGCGTCTACGACGAGTCGCGACGCGTCTGCGAGGACGGCCCCGACAGGAACGCCCTCCCGATTACGGCACCGCCGGCAGAAACGCAGGTCCGCGAGGTCGTCCGGCAACTCGAGCCCGAACCCCGAAATCCGGATCTCGAGGACCTGCTGGCCGAGCGGGGCTGGAGCGACGACGACCTCGAGTCGGCCCCGGGTTCGTGGGCGGTGATCGGCTCGGTAATCTTGGTGACCGTTCCCGAGGACTGCCCCGACGAGGCGGCGGTCGGCGAAGCCCTGCTCGAACTCCACGGCGAGGCCGACAGCGTGCTGGCCGACGAGGGGATCGCGAACGACGGCACAGCGGGCACCTACCGCGAGCCCCGCTCGCGATTGCTCGCCGGGAGCAGCGACACGGAGACGATCCACACTGAGCACGGAACGCGATACGGCCTCGATCCCACGAAAGTCATGTTCTCGCCGGGCAATCAGGCCGAGCGCGCTCGGATGGGCGAGATCGTCGGCGACGACGAACACGTCTTCGATATGTTCGCCGGGATCGGCTACTTTACGCTGCCGATAGCGCGGGCCGGCGCGCAAGTCACTGCGACCGAACTCAACCCGACGGCGTTTCGCTATCTGCTCGAGAACGCCATGCTCAACGACGTCGGCGATCGGGTCGACGCCTACATGACCGATTGTCGCGACCTCGCCGGCGACCTCACGGTCGACCGGGTCGTCATGGGCTACTACGGCAGTTCGGACGGCGACAGCGAGGACGACGGGACACGAACCGACGAAGCCCACGAGTTCCTCCCCGACGCGCTCGCGGCGCTGGCCCCCGGCGGCATCGTCCACTACCACGAGGCGACGCCGGACTCACGGCTGTGGGACCGGCCGCTCGCACGGCTCGAGCGAGCCGCCGACGCGGCCGACCGCGACCTCGAGATCCTCGAGAAACGCCGGGTCAAAAGCCACAGTGCCGGCGTCGCACACGTCGTCGTCGACGCCCGCTTCGACTAAGTGGTCCCTCCGGTCGTGACATTGATACTTGCGGGCCTCTTGTCGTCGATTATGGACAAGAATCAGGTCATCGCGCTCCTCTTTGCGTTCCTCATGGTGTCCTCGATGGTCGCCTGGGGCGCGACGGCTATCTTTTAAGACGGGATCGTGACAGGTAGCCGTCAATCGTAAGGGTTTACTGCAGACTAGTCAGTCTGGTAACTAGATGACCGACGAGTCAGCACGGGCGCTCCGCTATCTCTCCGGCTCGACCGTCCGGCCCACTATTCTCGAGCGACTCGTCGATGGCTCCGCCCAGCCGGCTGAGCTGGTCTCGGTCGCCGACGTCTCCCGGACGACCGTCCACCGGACGCTCTCCGAGTTGGGCAAGCGCGACTGGGTGCGACGCGTCGACGGCGGCTACGAAGCGACCGCGATCGGCGAACTGGCGCTGCAAACCTACGAGCGCGCTCACAGTCGGTTTCAACTCCTCGATCGACTCGAGCCGTTCTGTGCTCACGCCGAAGCCATCGCTGCTGAACTCGACCTCGACTGGCTGTGCGAGGCACGGCTGGCGACGCCGACCGAAACGAATCCCCAGTACCCGCTCGAGTGGTACGACGACCGTCTCACAGCCCTCGAACGGGCCGACGAGCACGCACGACTGTGCGTTACCACGCCGGTGCTCACTCGACAACTGCTGGCTGCCCACGACCCGATCGCCGACGCGGGAACGCCGATAGAACTCGTCGTCGACGATGCGGCCCTGCGCGCCGTCGCGACACAATCACCAGACCGGGTGTGTACGTCGCTCTCGACCGACGCGTTCGAACTGTACGCCGTGTCGGACTCGCCGTCGATCGGAATGACACTCGGCGCGGAACGGACGCTCCTGCATGCGTACGACAACGGTCGTCTCGTCGTCGGCCTCGAGAGTACGAACGATCGGCTTCGCGAGTGGGCGACCGATCGATACAGCCGACTTCGGGCTGACACACGGCAGGTGACCGGCGAAACGCTCGAGTCCCTGTCCTGACGCACGCTCGGCAGTCGTCGGACGACTGGCCACGACCGGCGACCTGTTACACACTGTGCAACATGTTACGCGAGACAGATAATTACGCGCTGGCCGTCTCGGCTCAACCGACGGCAGTGTCGGTGGACCGGGGTCGAGGTCATGCCTATTCGTCCACGACGGGACTGGTCCACCGCGAATTGGCCGTCACTCGTCGGTATCCCAGACATCCGCCAGCGGACTGGACCGGGACGATCGCCGCGACCGTCGCGATCGCGACGAGGTTCTATCGTCATGTCCGGCGTCCGCCTCACTGGCGCGGCTCGAGCGCGACGCACCCTCCGATCGTGCTGTCCTCGTAGCGCCGCCGAGGGCCGCCTGCGGATCGAACGCGGGGAGTTCGGGCCGTTCCATGCGATCGACCTGCGCCGCGAACCAGTCGGGCATGTCCGTCCGCGCGCGCTCGAACAGATCCACCAGACTCGAGTCCGCTAGATACGTCGCGCCGTAGTCGTCGGGCGCACGGACGACCCGGCCACAGGCCTGAATGACCGTCCGCAGCGTCGTCCGGTAGTACCACGCCCACTGACCCTCCTCGAGTCGGTGGGCCACCCGCGAGTCGCCAGTGTTGAGGAAGGGAGCTTTACAGAGCACCTGCCACCGGCAGAGATCGCCCTTCAGATCGAGCGCTTCCTCCATTTTCACCGAGAGGAAGACGTCTGGTTCGTCGCTGGCTTTCCAGGCCTCGAGGGCGGCATCGCGACCGTCACGGTCGTGGGTCCGAATCCGTTCGCCGACGCCAAAGTCGACCAGCAGGTCGGCGAGGCGCTCCTGAATGTCGTAGGAGTGGGCGTGAATCAACCCCTTCTCGTCGGGGTGGTGGGCCATTAGTCGGACGATCGTCCGCGCGATCTTCGGCGTCGTCTCGTCGCGTTGTTCGTAGGTCATCTTCCCCTGTGTCACGTCATATAGCGGGCGATTCTCGACGGGGAAGGTGTGCTCGACGTCGACCAGCGCGACCCGCTCGGGCTCGAGGCCAACCTGCCGACAGAACGCGGCCTTGTTTAAGATCGTCGCCGACAGGAGCGCGAACTTGTTGCCTCGGTCCCAGACGGTGTGCTGGAGGTACTTCTCGGGGTTCATCGGCTTGATCGTCAGCGGCCCGCCTGCGGGGTCGTCCTCGCTAGCATCGCGATCGCGCGGCTCGGACTGGTCGACCAGCCACGTCGTCGGACTTTGCGGATCGCGGTAGTCAGAGACGAACCACTCGAGTTCGCCGATGAGTTCCTGTAAGCGATCGCGCTCGCGGACGTCGGCGGGCGAGAGCGTCTCCTGTGCGAGCAATTCGTCTTTTCGGCGTTCACAGGTCCCTGCCAGATTGTCGGCGTAGCGGGCAGCGCGCTCGACGGAGTCGACCTCGGGAACACGAAGCTCGTCCCAGAACGGGACGGTTCGCGGGCCGAGTTGGATCGTCGCGTACATCTCGGCCCACTCGGCGAGGCCGTGGGCCTCGTCGACGACGACGACGTCACGCTTGCGAAAGACCTCGCTGCCGGCGGTCTGCATGAAGTAGGCAAGCGTCATCGCCGCGATCTCGCGGTTCGACGCGATCGCCCGGTCGGAGAAGTACGGGCACCGATGCTTGACGGCACAGTCGTAGCCCCGTTCTCGCACACAGGGGGCCTGATTGACTGGCGTCTCGCGCTCGTCGGGCAGGATGCAGGTGTAGTTCGATTTGCCGCGGATGACGTTGAGGTCGGCCAGCAGGTCGTCGGTCGCGACGTCGTCCAACTGGGAGACCTGCGGGGTCGTGTAGTAGGCCCCCGTGGCGTCGCTGGGGTCGCCTTCGTCGGCCCGCCGGGCACAGCCAGCGACGGCGCGAGCGAGCAGGGACTTGCCGCTGCCCGTCGGCGCGCGAACGAGCACGACATCGTTGCCGGCTGTGAAGGCGTCGCGGATGTCACGCAGTGCCTGCTCCTGTGCCCCGCGGTAACTCGGCGCGGGAAACTCCTCGAAGAGCCGCTCGGGATTCACCGTTCGTCTCACGGCGCGGCCACGTCCTAAAAGCTGCGGACCGTCGCGTCCCGTGTGACTGGACCGGGTTGGCGCGGCTGCTCACCGCTGGTGAAACCGGCGGCTACCCATCGGTATCAGCCGCCTACGGAACGGGAACGACCGACGGAAGACCGGTAGTCGACCGATTACAAAGATGAAATCCACCCTCGCACTGACATGCGGAAGGGTCGCTCAGCGGAAGAGCACCGCGGTGCCACCTGGCTCCGCGGCGGCACTTTGCCCCGTGGCGTTCAACTCCCACCCCTTCCGCTTGCAGTTGCTGCCGTGGTTGTAGCTGCGGTCGTGAGACCGCACGCAGTGTCATTGTCGTCACAATCGCATCCACACGCTTCCGTCACGACATTTTCACCGCGGCCCGAGTTGAGAGGCGTCGTCACCGACGCGTTCGAGCCGCTCGATATCCGCTGCCGTCGGATAGTCTGGCAGCGCCTCGAGACACGGATAACACAGTAGATGCGAAGTGCCGTCCTCGAGGTCCAGCGTGATCGCGGTCCCGACGGTGCCGGCGTCGGTCCCGAACGACCAGAGATTGGCGATTCCGCCCGAAATCGTGACCGTCCGGCCACAGCCGTCACAGGAGGCTTTCGACATACCAGAGCTTGAGTGTCGCACGGTGAAAGCCGTTCGCCCGAGCGGCGCTGGCTCGCTCGAGGCGAGGCCGCGAGTACCCGCATCACGATTATAGGCCACAGTGATGTAGCGCCGCATATGGAGGTGAACTGCGAAGGCTGTGCGGGCTGTTGTCTGGACTGGCGAGAACTGCTCGGTGATGACGACAGTGTCACTCGAGACGCTGCCGACGAACACGAGCACGAACACCGGCGGCACGACCCGTTCGCAGGCAGCGACGGGAACGACTCGTCCCGCGACCCACTCGACGACGATCCCACGTTCGTGGCGCTGACCCGCGACAAGGTGCGGGCGTTTCTCGAGGCAGGGATGGCCGACGCACTGACCCCGCGGTTCTGGTACGCCCGGGACGACGCGGAAGGCGTCACAATCGACAGCCACACCGTCGCCGCTGTCGCGGACAGGCCGGCTTTTTTCATCGGGCTCCGGAAGCCGCCGAAGCCAGTGGCCCCGTTCGAGCGCACGGCGCCGGCGTGGCTGCCGACCTGCGTCTTCCTCGATCCGACGACGCTGCAGTGTCGGATCCATGGGGACGAGCTGTTTCCCGCCGAATGTGGTGCGTATCCGGAACACAACCTCGCACTCGCACAGGAAACCGAATGCAAGCGCGTCGAGTCGGCCTTCGGCGGTGATCGGCTGCTCGAGACCGACCACGACGAACCCGACGGCCTGTTACTCGGCTCGCAGGCGATCGGCGCGAAACTGTTCTGTCATCCGCGACCGGTCGACCTCGAGGGAATCGTCGAGCGGGCCACAGCCGGCGAACTCACCTGCCGGGACCGTGCTGAGACGATCGCCGTTGCCGCCGCCTCGAGCCCCGGAACGCTCGCGATTTCCGACCATCACTACGAGCAGGCGAAAGCGACGATACTCGAGGACAGCGGTCCTGACTCGGAGTCTACAGCGGACTCGTGGGTTGGTCCCGCCATCCGCGACTGGTATGAGCGCTGCCGGGAGGCCGGCGAGGCGGTCCCGTCGCCGGCGGTCGCCGACGCCGTCGAACGCGAGCGCGGCGCACCCGAGACGCCGGGCTGGGATACCCTCGAGTGATGTTAAGCCCGTCCGGTCCGAATGGACGGTATGCGCGTACTGGTAACGGGAGCGACCGGGTTCGTGGGCCGGCGGCTCGTAGCCGCGCTCCTCGCGGAGACGAGCCACGACGTGACGGTCCTCGTGAGAGACGCCGCGAGCTACGAGCAGCCCGACGGCGTCACCGTCGTGGAAGGGGACGTCCTCAAGCCGGGCAGTTTCGAGGCCGCGCTGGCGGACGTCGACGTCGCCTACTATCTGATTCACGCGATGGGAGCCAGCGGCGACTTCGCCGAGCGGGATCGACGCGCCGCACGGAACTTCGAACGGGCCGCGAGCGACGCCGGCGTAGAGCGGGTGATCTATGTGAGCGGGCTCGGCAGCGAGAGCGAATCGCTCTCGAGTCACCTCGCCTCCCGCCGGGAGGTCGAGACGCTCCTGCGGGCGG